>CAIPUA010000369.1 GCA_903868115.1 uncultured Holophagaceae bacterium | reverse complement strand
CAAAAAGGGTTACAAGCTTACCAACATTCAAGTAATGCTTGTCTGACTTGTTTTTAAAAAAATAGGCCTGGTAAATATCATAGGTAAACACTGCATTGAAGGCGGTTACATTGCCCGCCATGCCGCTCATGAAGGAGGCCATGAGGGCCGTGAGCCCCAACCCCAGCAGGCCCGTGGGGAAGTAGTGCTTGAGCATGAGGGGAATCGTCATGTCGTAGTCGAAGGCGTTGCCCTTCACGGGCAGCGCGAAGCCGCTCTGGCCGGCCTTGTAGGTGAGCGCGATGGCGATCATGCCGGGGAGGATCACCAGGAAGGGAAAGAGCATCTTGGGTACGGCCGCGATGAGGGGCACCTTCCGGGCGGCCGTCTCGTTTTCCGCCACCATGGCCCGCTGCACCACCAGGAAGTCCGTGCACCAGTAGCCAAAGGAGAGGACGAAGCCGAGCCCCATCGCCATGCCGAACCACTCGACGCCCATGGGGTTCGCGCCGGAGGTTCCCAGGTGCTTCCAAGTGCTGACCCACGCGCCCGAGGCATAGGCCTGGCCCTGCAGGTTGTGGCTCTGGCTGGCGACGATATCCAGGCGCTGCACGAGCCCCGACCAGCCGCCGCAGTCCCGCAGGCCCAGGAAGACCAGGGGCGCGAAGCCCAGCACGATGAGGAAGAACTGCATCACCTCGTTGTAGATGGCCGAGGTCAGACCGCCAAGGAAGATGTAGGCCAGCACGATGGCAGCACTGATCCAGAGGGAGAGATCGAAGTTCCAGCCAAGCAGCAGGTTCAGCAGCTTGGCCATGGCGTACATGGAGATGCCGCTGGAGAAGATCGTCATGGTGGCGAAACTGAAGGCGTTGAAGGTGCGCGTCTTCTCATCGAAACGCAGTTTCAGATATTCCGGCACGCTGCGGGCCTTGGAGCCGTAGTAGAATGGCATCATGAAGACGCCCACGAAGACCATGGCGGGCACGGCGCCCACCCAGTAGAAGTGGGCCGTCATCATGCCGTACTTGGCGCCGGAGGCCGCCATGCCCATGACCTCCTGGGCGCCGAGGTTGGCGCTGAGGAAGGCCAGTCCCGCGATCCACGCAGGGATGGCACGCCCGGACAGGAAGAAGTCCGTGGAGCTCTTCATGCCCCGCTTCAGCACCACGCCGATGCCGATGACGAAGGCGAAGTAGAGGATGAGAATCGTCCAGTCGATCGTGCCGAGCTGGATGCTGGTCGGATTTATCATGGGCTCACTCCGGAGGGCGGGTTGTTTTGCTAAATGAAATGGGAGCAAAGCTGAAGACTCCAGGCACTCTGCTCACCCGGTTGAAGCACGGGGCACCGTCCTTGACGTTCAGCTTCGTGTAACAAATCCGGCATTCCAGAACAGGGTTCCAGGGCTACCGTCAAATGCCCGGGCCTCCCATCCGTGGGCCACCCACCGTAGCAGAGCCACAGTCCAAGGTGGGGCACCTGGGCCGTATTCCAGGTGAAGGTCAAGGCGTGCCCCTTGTCTGGGTCCACCAGGCTGCACCACCCCTCCTGGATGGAAGGTACAAAGAGTTTCACGGCCAGTCCCCGCCCTCGATTTTCAACGATGGAGAAATCCAGACTTGAGGCAAGATTTGGCCAGGGTAGCATTTCTCCAAAAGAACCTAAGGCTGGATTCGAGGCCCAGTTCACAAAAACCTCCCGCACGGATTCTGGCAGGAGGATCTTCATGCCTTGCGCCACTCGCAGCAGGGGATGGGCGCTCCAGAGGTAGCGAAATGGCTTCGGGGCGAAATTTTTCAAGGAATAGTCGAGCCGCAGAGAATCTCCATTCAGAGAGAGTCGTCGATGGAAGATGTAGGGCCAGGCTTGTCCCTTGATGTGGCAGGCCAAACCATCGCCGTCCCGTTCAACACACCAGGGGCGACTCCACACTTCCCCATGATCTGGCCACCATATGGCCTCACCCGGATGCGGCCCTTCCGAAATATTGGGAAGGCATTCATCAAACCCGGAAGTATCAAAATGGCTGTAGTCGTCTCCATAGATCGGCTGGAGATAGGATCCGTCAGGGGCTTGGCTTGGCAATAGCCAGTCCCTTCCCATTCGTCGGTCCAGTAAACGAATGAGCTTCCCTCCATCCTGGGTCAGGACCAGTTCGAGTTGGTCGTTCTCCAGCGAGTGAACTCCACTGGGCACGGGTGGGAGAGGGGCTGGGCTGTGCATTTCAACCGAAATTCAAGGTCTGCTCAGACTGCAGAAAGAATGAGTGTCTCTATCAAGGTCTGGGCCGAGGCGCCCTTTGGATTCATCGGGTTTCATACTGAAAAAATCACAGAGTCCGCCCAGAAAGGCCATGAGATTACGGCTCAATGTTTGTAGAAAT
>CAIPUA010000368.1 GCA_903868115.1 uncultured Holophagaceae bacterium | reverse complement strand
GCGGTGATCAAAAAAGCTCACCACTTGATCCAGTACTTCCAGAAGCACCCCGGCGGTGGACGCGATGATCGGCAGGGACGAGACCGCGATGCGCTCCATGAGGGGCCAGTCGCCGAAGGAGCAGCTGGCGATCTTCAATACCTGGTAGCCATGGGCTTCGACTCTGCCTACGGAAATTTCGTCAAAGGGGGTGCACACGGGGATGAAGCCTTGAGTATCCATCTCCTTGCGGAGGCAAAGAAATTGCTCTTCTGTGAGGCGCGTTTCCTGAAAACGTTTGACGTATTTCAGGTCCATCCGCGACTGGAAATCCGAGTGGATGAAAGTGTCCAGATCCCGGTACTGGAGCTTGAATCCGAAATCGAAGCGGTCTCGGAATGGTTCCACGAGTGGCCCGAAGGTCCGGAGAATTTTGAGACCGTGATTGAGACTTCCTGCGTGGTTGTTGGCCATCTCGAAGACGATGAGGGGTCGTACATCCTCTGTTTGCATGGTGTGCCTCGATCACTATTTAGCGTACACGATACCTGCGATGGGTCAGAATTGAACTATTCCCTTAGCTGGAGTGATTCATGGATGGATCGAGTGTGGTACCGATCGACCGCGCGCGTCGCATTCGTTTGGTCCTTACAGATGTGGACGGCGTCCTGACGAGTTCACAGGTGATCTACGATGCGGACGGGGTGCGCCTTCGCGCCTTCAGCACGAGGGATGGAGCCGCCATCCAGTGGCTGGCCCAGTGCGGTATCCCCGTGGGGTTCATTTCGGCTCTGGATGATCTAAGCACACGAAAACGTGGAGAGGACCTCGGTGTTCAGGAACTTCATCTGGGTCCTCAGGACAAGCTGGCGACCCTTCATTCCATTCTGGAAAGACTTGGTATGCAGTCCGAAGAAGTCGCCTATTTCGGTGATGACCTGATGGATCTGTCGGTGCTCATGACGGTGGGCTTTCCCGTATGCCCCTCGGATGCCGCGGTGGAAGTGCAGGCTGCTTGCAGTTTGGTCCTACCCCAGAAAGGGGGCGAGGGGTTCTTCCGCGCCGCAGCGGAGTTCATCCTGAAGGCCCATGGCCGCTGGGATGCCATTGTGGCGCGCTATCGGCCCCCCATGGAAGGTCGAAGCGTGTGAGTGCCGGGGTCGCCCTCAGGCCGGGCGCAGCAGGTTGTACAAGGTTTCGGGCGCGATGTCTGCGCCGTTAGGCCAGCAGACGGTACCCAAGTCTGGGTCGACGCGAAGTTCGGCAAAGCGAGACGGGTCCTGCAAAAGTGCGAACACGCCTCTGGCGGGGATCAGGGGGGCAAAGTCCACCTCTCCCTCCAGACCGTCCTCGAACCGGAGAAAAACCAGATGACCAGATACGACATGGGCAGCAATGACATCTACGAGCATGGCTACTCCAGGGGATGGATCGGTTTCGGAAGGGCATGAAGCCGGCAAAGCTCCCAATCCTCCAGCAGTTCCTGCCGATGGGCCACGGCCCACTCCATCACCATCCCGAGTACCCGCGGAGGTAGGCTGCCTTCCAGGAGCGCGCACGTTTCGATCGCGATGGCCGCCTTGCTGGATCCATAGCGCGCATGAAAATGAGGTGGCGCGTGCTCGCTGTGATACATGGCGATGATGATCCCGAAAAAGCGACTGATCTCTGGCATATCTGGCCTCAAGATCAGGATGCGTGTTCATGCCTACGGTAGCAAGGCCGGGTTGCCTCTTTGGAACGCCCTTGGTCGGCGCGTGTGAGTGTCAGAGTCCAGGGTCTATACTGCCCGTGGAGTTCACGATGCCCCCACGCCCCAAGCTTTCTCTGTGTATCCCAACCTATAATCGCGGCGCCTATCTCGGTGGCGCCTTGGAAAGTGGGCTCAGGGAGGCATCCCTCCAGCCTGTGGGGACCGTGGAAGTGCTTGTCTGCGATAACGCCTCCAGCGACTATGAAACGCCCAAGGTAATTTCCAGAATCCAAGCCCTGCATCCCGAATTGCGAGCTTTCAGGAACGGGGAGAATGTTGGCTTCGATTCGAACTACCTGCGCTGCATGGAAGAGGCGCGCGGCGAATTCGTCTGGATCATGGGGGACGACGATATCTGGCTGCCCGGAAGCATCGCGCGGGTGCTGGGAGAACTTGAGGCCGGGGCCGATGCCTGCCTGTGTCTGGCCGATCTCTGCGATATGGAACTGAATCCTCGTATGGTTCTGCCCTGGTTCCTCGATTCCGACCCGCCGAAGGTCTGGCATCTGAATAGCCGGGAAGATTTAATCCACTACTTCGACAGCTGTGCGCGCAATGCGGCGGCCTTTGCCTTCATCAGCGTGGCCATTTTCCGCAGGGATCGCTTTCTCCTGCATCGGGACAGCATTGAGCGGGCCATCTTCACGGGATATATCCATCTATGGGGAATGATGGAATTTATCCGTACCCCACTTCATCTGCACTATATTCCGGAAGCCCTTATTGGAAATCGCTTGAACAGCGACGCGACAAATGGGAAACAAGGTCTCTATCGCAGGTGGATGCTCGATCTCCAGGGCTGGGCTCGAGTTGCAGACGCTGTTTTCGGGGATGACCCCG
>CAIPUA010000367.1 GCA_903868115.1 uncultured Holophagaceae bacterium | reverse complement strand
TGCTGCCGCAGCAGCCTCACGAAACGGCGGTCGTAGAGGCGGTTAAGACCCCGCAGAAGGCGCTGGGAGCAGGCTTCCATGTCTCCGGGCGGGTTCACGATGAGGGCCATGTCCGGTTGGCTGAGGTGGGTGTCCCGACCCAGCAACAGCACCAGCATGGCGGCGCTCAGGGAGTAGCCCACGGCGGCGACGCGCCGGCCTGGAAATCGCGCTTGCGCGAAGGCGACGACGGCGGCGACATCCCCCGTGGAGCCGCAGTGGTAGGGCTTACGTGCAAGGCCTCGGCCCCGGCCCGCGCCCCGGTGATTGACGGCGATGACGCTGTGCCCTCGGGCTGCGGTCAGGGCCGCGCTGCGGCGCACATAGCTGGAACCCGCATGACCGCCCAGACCGTGGAAGTAGAGCACCACAGTGTTCGTGCGCCCCGGTGCCACTTCCAGACAAAGCGCCTCGCCGCCTTCGAGATCCAGATGCTCGGTCACCCAGGAAAGCTCGGTCCAGGGCGTCTTCCACAGATGGGAAAGCATGGTCTGGGCATGAGCCCCCGGCGCCCAGAGGGCGGGGCGGAAGGGCGCGGGTGGGGTCAGCCGCATCTCCGGCTAGGCCGCCCGCTTGTAGATCAGCTTGTAGCTGAAGGCGTTCCCCAGCTTCGGGTGGGTATAGGTCACCTGCAGGGCCAGTGTGTCGCCGTCCTTCCGCATGGAATAGACATGCGAGAGTGTGTAGCCATCGCCCTGGAAGGTCTGGGTCATGCGCGGGCCATCCTTCCGCAAGGTCACCTGAAATTCCTCGCCATCGCTGCGCTTCCAGGCGCTGGCGGTGCCATCGGGGGCGCTCTCGACCGGACGCTCCTTGCCGAGCGTGACGGAGAACCCGTCCCCACCGTAAAGAATGTCCATCAACTGGGGGGCCTTGCAGGCCTTCTGGAGCTTCTTCTTCCAGTACGGCTTCATGGCGAAATTCTGGTCCTTCACATGCTCCTCGATCATCGGCTCGAGCTTGTCGCTTTCGTCGGGAACCAGCGTCCATTCCCCATCCCACTTGATCTTGGTACCCTTGAGTTCGGTTTCCTGAATGGGGGCCGCCTTCGCCGCCTGCGCGTATGAGGGCAGCGTCAGGGCGAAGCCGAGGAGGGGAAGCATCAAGAAGCGCATGGGGAACTCCTGAAGAATGGGATCAGGATACTCCCCTGGGATGGGGGCCCTGGACGGAAAAAGCCGGGGGAGCCTTGCCTTCGGGCGCCGCCGCGTGGGACGCTGAAGCCTCATTTTCGTGCTGGATGCACGGGAAGCAGGTGCGAATCCTGCGCTGCCCCGCAACGGTGTGCGCCCCGCTCCAAGACTTGTTCAGGGAACGGGAGACTTTACCGGGACCACTGGAGCGCCGCTCTGGGAAGGTCACCGGGGATCCTGCAAGGGATCCGTCGCGCGCGAGCCCGGAGACCGATCCGGCATCAACCCAGCCGCCGAGGGAGCGGACCAGGGACCGGAACCGGTGTTCTCGTCCTTCCACCCTTCGGCTCCATGCGTGGAGGCATGCGATGGAACTGCGACGAATCACCCTGCTCCTGGCCCTGGGCGCCACCCTGAGCGCCGCCGACCCCCTGGAGCCCGCCGAGAAACCCAAGCCCAAAGCCGAGGCGGGCGCCACGGTAACGGTTACAGCCGAGGCCGCCTCGGTGGAAGTTGTCAAGACGCCGAACCCGGTGCGCATCCTGGACCTGGACCGCATCCAGGCCAGCGGCGCCAGCCTGGCCTCGGACTTGATGGCAGAGCTCCTCCCGGGTCAGGTGGCCCGTTTGGGCGGCGTGGGCAGCCAGACTTCGCTCTTCCTGGGGGGCGCCCGCAGCCAGGATGTCGTGGTGCTGATGGATGGCCTGCGGATCAACGAGGCGAACCTCGGGGTGGACTTGAGCCTCTTCAGCCTGGAAGGCGTCGAGCGCGCCGAGCTCATGCTCGGCCCTGCCTCCACCCGCTACGGCGCGGACGCCCATGGGGGCGTGCTGGCCCTCTACAGCGCCGGAGCGGCCCCCGAGGGCTTCCACGGCCGCCTGGAAGGCGGGCTGGGGACTCAGGACATGTTGCGGGGGCGCTTCAGCCCCGCCTTCGGCTGGCAGAGCGGCTGGGTGCGGGCCAGCCTCGGGGGCGCTCGCGAGGCGCAACCCACGGCCACGGAGGCGCCCTTCCGGCAGCTGGGCACCTTCCTCGGCCTGGGGCAGCAATGGGGGGAGGCGACGCTCCTGCAAGCGACCTATCGCAACACCTACTCGGCCACGCCCACTCCCTATTACTGGGCCTTCGACTGGAATACCTTCGCCGCCTCCCGGGCCTACGCCCCAAGCCGCGAGTCCCGCGCCCGCACTGAGATGGCGAGCCTGAACCTTCGCACCGCCTGGTCCCCGCACCTCCTCACCGAGGTCGTGATGGGCCGGATCGAGGTGGACCGCGGCATGGTGGCGGACCCCTACCCCTATGAGCCCAAGAGCCGCCGGACCCAGGCCGGAGCCACCGCCACCTGGACGGCTGAACGGTGGAGCGCCAGTTGTCTGGCGGACGCCTACGACGAGTCCAACTGGAGCACCGACCCCGGGAAGCAGGCCTATGCTCGCCACCTTGCGGGGGCCCTGGAAGCAAGCGCCGAACCCTTGAGCACCCTGCGCCTGGTGGGCAGTCTCCGCCACCAGCGGGATCGCATCGGCCAGGAAAACACCCCCGGATTCCAGGAAACCGCCATCGGCCAGACAACCTGGAAAGCCGGGGTGAATCTCCTGCTGCCCCTGGGCGGGCGGGCCTATATGAGCCTGGGCACTTCCTTCAGCACGCCCTCCCTCTACGCCCTCGGCGCCAACCAGGCGGCCGGGCGACCGGCACCGGGCAACGAGCAGAGCCGCTCTCTCCTGGCGGGAATCGGGTGGCAGGCAGGCGGCTGGAGCCTGCGGGCCGAGGCCAACCGCATCGCCTATGACGCCCTGCTCCAGTTCGTGCCCACGGGAATGTTCGCGGGCTACTACGAGAACCGCACGGATGTGCGCATACAAGGCATCGAAGCCAACGCCGCGTGGAACACCCCGACCTGGGGCCTGGAGGGATTCCTGCGCAGTCAGGAGGGCCGGGACCTCACCCTGCCCGAGGCCACGCAGCGGACGGTCTTCCAGAACCGCCCCTTCTTTTCCGCGGGCCTGGGGGCCCATGCGGCCCTCGGGGACTTCCGGCTCTTCGGCCGCGCCGCCTTCCTCGGACACCGCTATGTCTACAGCGATGACCACGGCGGGGTTGTTCCGGAGCGCACGCACTTCGTGGACCTGACCGTGCGGGCCGAATACCGGGTAACCGAGAGCCTGGACCTGCTCCTGCGGGCCGACCACCTGCTGCAGGCTCCTCTCGTCCGCGCCGACTGGGAGTCGGGCCAGGACCTGGGCAGGAACAATGTCGCGGTCCTGCCCGGCTACCCAGCCCAGACCCGCACCCTGTCCCTCGAAGCGCGCTACCGTTTCTAGCATGCAGCCCGTGCTCCGATGTTGCCTGGCCTTCGCGGCGGCCCTCGTCCTGGTGGCGGCGCCGCCCCGGCGGGTGGTCTCCCAGGCGGTGGGTACCGATGACCTGCTCCTGGCCCTGGCCGCACCGGAACAGATCGCCGCACTTTCCCATCTGGGTCAGGACGAACGCTACGCGCCCGCATTCCTGGACGCGAAGCGCTATCCGGCCCTGCGCAATTCCAGCGCCGAGGATATCCTGCGCTTCAGGCCCGACCTCGTGCTGATGACCAGCTTTTCGCCCCCGGAGAGTGTGCTTCTGCTGAAACGGGCCGGAGTCAAGGTCTTCATCGTCGAACAGTACGAGCGCCTGGAAGATGTCTACGCCACCATGGGTCGCCTTGGGGAACTCCTGGGGCGTACACCGCAGGCCGAGGCCCTCATCCACACCTGCCGAAGGCGCGTGGAGGCCCTCGCGCAACGACTCCAGGGCACGAAACCGGTGCGCGTCATGGCCGCGGGCGTCTATCCCTTCGCCTCCGGGACGGGCACCTCCTTCCAGGATATTTGCGACCACGCCGGGGCTCTCAATGTCGCAGCGGAAGCGGGCTTGAGGGGCATCGTGCCCATGCCGGGGGAGAAGGCGCTGACCTGGAAGGCCGAAGTCCTCATTGGGCCCCAGGAACCGGGCGAAGACCTGCTGACCCAGCTTCGCGACATCAGCCCTTACAAATTCATGCCCGCCCTGCGCCGGGGGCGGGTCGTGCCCATCCCCGGGGCCCTGTTCGCCGCGACGAGTCATCGGCGCATCGAGACTTACGAATGGGTCGCGAAGGCCCTGCATCCGGAGCGCTTCCGGTGAAGCCACGAAGCTCCGGACCCATCCTGGTCTTCCTGCTGCTCACGGCCCTGGCCGCGCTGGCCTCGCTCGCCCTGGGCGACGCCCTGCTGCCCCCACGACAGCTCCTGGCGGCCCTTGTGGGTCGGGGAGATGACCTTGCGCGCACAGTCCTGTGGGACATCCGCTTCCCCCGCACTCTCGTGGGCCTGGCCGTGGGGGCGGGTCTGGGCGCCTCGGGCGCCGTGATGCAGGCCTACTTCCGCAACCCCCTGGCCAGTCCCGGCCTGTTGGGTGTCAGCACCGGCGGCGCCCTGGGGGCGGTGGCGGCCATCACCCTGGGCAGCGGCGCCGTCAGCCTCTTCACGGTACCCCTGGCCTCCATCGCGGGTGCCTTCTTGGCCACCGGCGCCGTGATGCTGATGGCCCGGCGGGGCGCGTCGGCCGAGCATCTGCTCCTGGGGGGCGTGGCTCTCAACGCGCTCTTCGGGGCGGCCACCAGCTTCCTGGTCCTGGTCTCCTCCGCCAACATCCAGTCCAGCGGGCAGATCATCTTCTGGCTCATGGGTGGCATCGAGAACCGCACCTGGGAACACGTCTGGATGGCCCTGCCGCTGATCCTGCTCGCCTGTCTCGCGCTCCTGCCTCTGGGTCGCGCCATGAATCTGTTGGCCCTGGGCGAAGCCGGGGCCCAGAGCCTGGGCGTGGATGTGCGGCGGCTCCGCTGGCAACTGGTGGCGCTCTCCACCGTGCTCACGGCCCTGGCCACCGCGGTCGGCGGTGTAGTGGGCTTCGTGGGGCTCGTGGTGCCCCATCTCGTGCGGATGGTCTTCGGCCCCGATCACCGCCGCCTGCTGCCGCTCTCGATGCTGGGGGGCGCCATCCTGGTGCTCGCCTGCGATCTGCCCACCCGCTTTCTGCCGGCGGGAATGCGCCTGGGTGTCGTCACCTCCCTGGTGGGCGGCCCCTTCCTGCTCTGGCTTCTGCGGCGGCGGCCATGCTGAGCGCCCGTGGCATCAGCGTGGGTGCGCGCCTCCAGGACATTCACCTGGAGGCCCATCCCGGCGAACACATCGCCGTGCTGGGGCCCAATGGGGCTGGGAAATCCACGCTCCTCGCGGCTCTCGCGGGGCTCCTTCCCGTCCATGGGACCGTGGCCTGGAATGGACAGGAACTGGCCAGAATTCCCTTTCTCCTGCGAGGCCGCATGCTCGCCTGGTTGGGCCAGGAAAGCCACGCGGAGTTCGCCTTTCCGGTGCGGGAGGTGGTCGCCCAGGGACGCCACGCCTGGGGCGATGACGAGGCCGCGGTCGATGAGGCCATGGCGCAACTCGACATTACCCATCTGGCCACCCGGCCCATCACGCAACTCTCCGGCGGCGAGCGCCGGCGCGTTTTTCTGGCCCGAGCCCTGGCTACGGGGGCACCGGCCCAGCTCTGGGACGAGCCTGCGTCCAGTCTCGATGTGCGCCACGCCCTGGAGGTCTATCGCCTCGCCCAACAGTTGGCCGCGCGGGGTTCCACGCTGCTGGTGAGTCTGCACGATATCCGCGCCGCCTACCGTTTTAGCCGCGTGCTGGTGCTGGAGCGCGGCCGCCTGGTGGGGGATGGCCCGCCCCATGAGGTGCTCACCGCCCACCTCATCCGCGAGGTCTTTCGCGTGGAGGCCCGCTTCCTCACCTCGCTGGTGCCGGAGCTGCCGGAATGAAGCTCGTTTCCCGGACACCGCGCAGAAGCGGCCGCATCAGATCGAAGAACTCCGGGAAAGAAGATCTTGCGCGGCGACTTCGAGGGGGCCGATGTAATTGGTGATGATGTCTTCCAGAAACAGGCCCACATCACGCGACATGGAGCAGATCTCCCTCAATAGCAGCGCGGAGCCTTGCTTTTAGCGCTCTGGGTGTCACTACATCCACAGAACAACCCAGGCATTGCTCCAGGGTTTCCTTGACACCCATGTATCCAAGAAAAGTGGTCGGGCCGGAAAAGTCCACCAATACATCCACATCGCTTTCCGGCCCTGCTTCATCTCGGGCTACAGAGCCAAAAATCGCCAGCGTTTCGACAGCGTACTGTTCCCGCAGGTTGGGCAGGATCTCGCGCAAAATAGTTAGCACCTCATCTCTTCGCATGACATCCCCCAGACCAGTGTATGAACTTTTTGGAAAAACCTGGACCATTGCTTCATCCCGCGACATGGGCCTGAAAGGCTCCGGCGCGGTAGGCGCGGACATGACCCAGCACCAAAGCGGCGTAGGCGGGGTCCTGGTCGTTAAGAATGGGGAAGGTGCCCTGGATATGGGCGATATCGGCTTCATCTTCGGGGGCGTCGAAGCCGTAGGCCAGGAAGAACAAGGCGTCGAGTTGGGCCCGCAGGATGCGGCGGCGGGCGGGGTCCCAGGCGAAGGGCAGGCCGTCGAAACCGCACGCACGGGCCATGGGCTCCAGTGCCGTGCAGGTATAGCTCAGCTCCAGCGTGCGGGGGGCAATGAGGGATTCCCAGGGGACGCCGTGGAAGGACTGCCCGTAGAAGTCCGGCGGGAGAGTGGGGAGCTGCTCGACATAGAAAAAGGTCAGATGATTGCCACCGATTTTTTGCCGCGCCACAAAATCGAATACCAGGGAATTGAGGTTTGCCAACAGGCACAGACGAGCCAGCGGATCTTCTGGAGAGAACAGGTAAGGAAGGTTGTGGCCTGTCCCAAGTCCAGGGATCGCTGAGGCAATCATGGTTCGAACATTAGTAGGGCTCGTCACATCCTTGAAGACGATGCACCACAGGCGATCTTGAGCTCCAAATCGTTTATTTACTTCGCTTTGCGCCACCCAAAATTGAGGTGTCGGGTAGAAATGAGGGTCTTGCTGCTGAGCCAAACTCA
>CAIPUA010000366.1 GCA_903868115.1 uncultured Holophagaceae bacterium | reverse complement strand
TCCTTGGCCGAAAATCCATCCCGGCTGGGACGGGAAAGCCACCTTAGCCTCGGTGGTGTTGGACTTCGTGTTCTGAGGCGGCGAGGTGAGACGCTTCCCGTTCCTCCGCAGCACCCCAGGCATTCTGGGGGCACTTCTATTTCTGCTTCCCGCCGCCGCAGCAGAGCCGGTGGTGATCGTCAACCTCGATAGCCGCGTGGAGAAACTGACCCGCGACGAGGTGACCAATATCTTCATGGGCCGTCAGAAGCGCCTTCCGTCCGGACTCGTGGCCCTGCCGGTGGAGCAGGCCACGCCAGCGGCGACACGGGCCCGCTTTTACCAGTTGCTGGTGAAGAAGGAACTTCCCGAAATCAACGCCTACTGGGCCAGGCTCTTCTTTTCCGGGCAGGCCCAGCCGCCGAGGCAGGCGGAGAGTGCGGAAGAGGTCCTGGAACTGGTGACCATGAACAAGGGGGCAATCGGGGTGATAGACGGGGCCCGGGTGGATCGCAGAGTGCGAATCGTGCTGGACCTCGGGAAATAGGGGGCCGGCATGATGATCCACCAGGTGCGCTCGAGCCTCGTTCTGAGGACCACGCTGCTGGTCTTCGGCGTCGCGCTCGGCATCGGACTGGTCGCCAACGAAATCGTGGGCCATTTCACCCGGAACTACGAGACTGAACGAGCCCGCCAGGCAATTGCTGGGCTGCTCCTGGTGGTGGAGCCATCCGCCAGCGCGGCTTGCTTCGTGGGCGACCGGCGCCTAGCCGAGGAGACCGCCAAGGGCCTCCTCAATTCCCCCAGAATCGCTTCCGTCGAGATCCGGGGCGCGGATGCTCTGTTGTTAGCTATGGCTCTGCGCCCAGGTGGTTCCATGGCAGGGTTGGCGATGGTCCACCCGGTGCCCTCTCCCTTCGCGAAGGACCAGGTCGTCGGCGAAATTCGCGTATTTCCCGATGCGGGCGAAACCGGGCGAAGGGTGACCGCCTACACCCGAAGAATCAGTGCGATGGTCCTGTCGGTGGCCGCGCTGCTGGGTGTGGTCCTTGCTCTCACCATCCTGCGCACCGTGGTCCGTCCCATCAAGCTGCTTTCCGACCAGCTCAACGGGTTGGATGCCTCCCAAGGGATGCGGCTGGATTTCCCCCCCGGCCATGAGGTTGACGAGATCGGGCGCCTTGTGGGGGATGTCAACCAGGCTCTGGGTGCGGTGGAAGACCGGCACCGCCTGCAGGACCAGTTGCGCCAGGTGTTGAAGATGGAAGCCCTGGGCAGGCTGTCGGGGGCAGTGTGCCACGACTTCAACAACCTTCTGGGCGCCATCATCAGCCATGTGGAACTGGCGAAGATGCGGATTGCCGAAGACCACCCCGTGAACAAGCGGTTGGAAAAAATTCAGACCGCCGCCAACCGTGGCGCCGAGCTCACAGAACGCCTGCTTTCTTTCACCCGGCACGATGCACACCTGATGTCCGCCCTGGACCCGAAGCAGATTCTCCCGTCAATTCATGCCCTGGCCGGGCCCCTTCTGGGGGAGCGGGTGGTGCTGGAAGTGACCGTGGAACCCGGCACGGACTTCTTTCAGGCGAACCAGGACGATCTCGAACAGGGCCTGCTGAACCTGCTCATCAATGCCCGGGATGCGCTGCCGGAGGGCGGAAAGGTCCTCTTGTCGGCCAGGAACGCCCAGTTTGTAGACGGCGCCAGGATGAGGTTTCTCACACCTGCTCCAGGCTCCTATGTGCTCCTTGAAGTGGTCGACAGTGGCGTTGGGATTGCGGAGGAAGTCCTCCCGCAAATTTTCGAACCCTTCTTTACCACGAAAGGGAAAGGCCAAGGGACGGGCCTTGGCCTGGTCGCGGTCTACGGAATGGTGAAGGCTGCCAGCGGCGGCCTCGAGGTTCACTCGACCCCTGGGAGCGGTGCCACTTTCCAGCTCTGGTTCCCCCGGGTCGTTCCAATCGAAGAGACCCTTCCAACGGTCCAGCACGCCACCCCCGGTCGAGGATCGGAAACCATTCTCCTCGTGGATGACGAGCAGGACCTGCTGGAGGCGACCCAAGAGATCCTGGCCTTGCTCGGATACCAAGTCTTCGCGGCGGGCGATGCAGACCAGGCCCGCGCTTTCCTGCAAGGCTACAAGGGCGAGTTGCACCTCCTCGTGACCGATGTGATCATGCCCGGGGATAGCGGCCCGGTGCTCGCCGCCGAGGTCTTGCGGGCCAGGCCAGGCGTGCGAGTGCTCTACATTTCCGGCTACACGGCAGACGAACTCAAGTCCCACGGACTCACCAATCCGGGCGTGGCCATTCTGGAGAAGCCCTACACCATGGAGCAGATCGGGCAAAGCGTATGGGAACTCCTCCAGAGTCCCTTCCCACCACAAGGGATAAAACCACCTTCTTCCAACCCCCACACGGTGAACCCCGCCAAGCCATCAGATTAGCCATCAATGCCAGCGATTGCCCCCCTGACGGCAGGAAATCCTAAATCTCCGACTTGAGAGAGCGCTTCATCAGGCGCGCGACGGCCTCTTGGGGATTGGCACCCTTGATGAGGCGCGCGACCTCTGCGGTGATCGGAAGTTCTACGCCGAAGTGTTTGGCGAGGGCCAGGGCGGCTTCCGTGGTGGAGACGCCTTCGACCACCTGCTCTCCCATCGCATCGGCCGCCTGAGCAGGGCTGATACCGTGCCCGACCATCTCTCCGAAGCGGCGGTTGCGGCTCTGGGAGCCTGTGGCGGTGAGGAGTAGATCGCCCATCCCGGCCAGCCCCATGACGGTCTCGGGTCGCCCCCCCAGCTTTTCCACCAGCCTGGCCATTTCCGCCAGACCGCGGGTGAGCAGGGCGGCCCGGGCGTTGTTTCCGAGGCCAAGGGCCTCCATCAGCCCGGCTGCGATGGCGAGGGTGTTCTTCAGGGCACCGCAAAGTTCCACCCCAACAATATCCCGGCTCAGGTAGAGGCGCAGGCGAGGCGTGGAGAGAAGGGTCTGAAGCTGCCTCGCCCGGATGTCCTCCACCTCCGGGGGAAGGGCCAGGACAACGGCCGCCGGGAGATTCCGGGCCACCTCATCGGCGAAGGAGGGGCCGGAAAGCACTCCGATGGGTAGGTTGAGGATGGGCCCCAGCGCCTCCGAAAGCCGCTGGTGGTTCTTCTGGAGGAGTCCCTTGCTTACATGAATGAGGATTTCGGGACGTTCCGAGGTGCTGGCGGACAGGCGCTGCCAGACGGTCGGCGTGATCTGAGTGGGGAGGGCGCTGATCCAGATGGGGGCATGGAGGGCCGCTTTTGGATCGGAAAGGGGCAGGACGGTGGGTGGGAGTTCAGCCTCCGGCAGCCGAGGATGCCTGCGAGTTTCTTCAAGTGCACGCACGGACTCCCCAGGGTGTCCCCAGAGCGCGACATGGGCACCCTCGCGGGCCCAGGCGATCGCGAGGGCCGTGCCCCAGGCACCCGAGCCGAAGATGGCCAGATCATGTCGTCGGCTAGGCATTTTTTTGCTCCTTGGTGGCCCCCCAGAGCCTGGATTCCGTGCCTTTGATGAGGCGCTGAATGTTGGCGGCATGGCGGCGTACCACCAGCATGGGCAGGAGGATCCAGGCCACGATGCCATAGCGGGCTAGGTCTCCTGTCAGAGGCAGGCAGGCCCAGGCCCCGAAGAACCCGAGTGCCGCGGGAATGAGGAGTAGCGCCGCGATAACGCTGCCTAGGCTGACATAGCGGAAGATACCCAGGCAAAGCGCGAAGCCAGCCACGCTTGGCAGGGCGAGAGCCGGGTGGTAGCCCAGCATGGCACCCAGGGCCGTGGCCACGCCCTTGCCGCCCTGGAATTTCAGCCAGGGCGTGAAGATATGGCCCGTCGTCGCCGAGAGCGCCACCCAGCTTAGAGCCACATTGGCCCCGTCAGGAAAGCCGAAGTGCTTGGCCAGGAAGACCGGCGCGAAGCCCTTGGCCACATCCAGCGCCAGCGTCAGGATGCCAAGGGCCTTGCCGCCGGTGCGCAGCACATTGGTGGCGCCGATGTTCCCCGAGCCCTGGGTTCGTACATCGCCCTTGCCGGCCAGTTTAACGAGGATGAGTCCGAAGGGGATGCTACCGGCCAGATAGGCCCCGAGGCACCAGAGCAGGAAGGTGTTCAGGCTGGGTGTTGGCATGGATGAACTTTAGCGCATGTGGGCCTTCACCGCACATCCAGGCGGAAAGAGGGTGAGGCGCAAGGTTCAGGCCAGGCGCCGCCGCAGGAAGTCCAATGCGTAGATTGCCGAACGGGTCTGCATATCCGCACGCTCGCCGGGGAAAAAATTGGCCTGGCATGCCGTCCCATCAGGCCCGGTTAGGGCCATGAAGAAGGTGCCCAGGGGCGCAGGGCCATCCTTGTCTTCCGTGGGGCCCGCATTGCCAGTAATGCTTAAGCCCCAGTCGGCCCCCAGGCGAGCGCGGATGCCCTCGGCGAGGGCGTGTGTGGTGAGTTCGGAGACGGTGCCATGCTCGGTGAGGAAGGCTGTGGAGAGGCCTGCCAGCGCAGCCTTGGCGCGGGCGGAATAGACCACGGCACCGCCCAGGAAGGCCTCGCTGGAGCCCGGAACGCCCGTGAGGAGAGCCGCGATGCGCCCACCGCTCATGCTCTCGGCCAGGGCCAGGGTTTCTCCCCGCACGTTGAGAAGCTCCAGCACGGTCTGTTCCAGGCTGCCGCTGCCCGTGCAGACCCGGTCGAGACCGAGTTCAGCCTCGAAGTCGAGGCGGGCTGCATCCAGTGCAGCGGGATCGGCGCTGCGTGCCACCAACTCTACGAGGCCCAGGCCCGCGAGGATCGTCCAGTCCAGGTGGCCGTGCTTCTCACGAAGGTAGGCGGTGCGCTGCTCCAGGGCGCTTTCCCCCACGGCCCCGACCAGCATCCGGAGGGTGTGGGTGGGACGGCCTGCGAGGGAGCGAAGCCGGGGCTCGACCTGGTCCTCCCACATGCGCTTCAGCTCCCGAGACACACCCGGCAGCAGCACGATCCGCGCATGGGGGAAACCCTGCGGGCTTTCCCAAAAAATGCCGGGCGCCGTGCCGATTGGGTTGGGCAGGGCATCAGCGCCCATGGGAACAAGGGCCTGCTTGAAGTTGCTGGGCGGGCAGGGGCGGTTGCGACTCTGGAAGAAGACCTCGATCGTGGAACGGATGACGGGATCCTCCACCAGCGGCGCGTTCAGCACTTCGGCCCAGAGCTCCTTGGTGAAATCGTCGAAGGTGGGCCCCAGGCCACCGGTGCAGATGATGAGCTCCGAGCGATCCAGGGCCTCCAGAAAAAGACTGCGTAGATCCTCTCGGTCGTCCCCCACCACACTCTTGCGATGGAAGCCCAGCCCCAGCCCTGCCAGGCGCTGCGCGATCCACACCGAATTCGTATCCACTCGGCCCGTGGTGAGCAGTTCTGTCCCAATGGCGATGGCTTCGATGCGCATGGCACAAGAATAGCCTCACAACGCAAAGCGCCCCGAGCGGGGCGCTTTGCGTTGTGAGATGAAAAGAAATCAGGCGTGATGTTCCAGGGATTTCTTGCGGGCTTCGACGATCTTGTCGGCGTCGCGGCCTTCGAGTTCGGCGAGGTGGTGGAAGCCCCAGGTAAAGAAGCCCACGCCCATGGTCTGCGATCGGATCTCGATGATGAGATCGTTCATCTCGCTCTGAGGCAGGTAGGCGTTGACGACATCCCAGCCGGGCCAGCCATCCTTGGCGTCGAAGCCCAGGATCTGGCCGGCGCGGTGACCTGTCACCATGCGTTGGGCCTTGCTGGTGTGCTCACTGGGCACGGAAATCTGGACTTCGAGGATGGGTTCCAGCAGCACCGGGTTGCACATGGGCAGGCCCTCCTGCATACCAATACGGGCGGCGGTCTTGAAGGCCATGTCCGAGCTGTCCACATCGTGGTAGCTACCAAAGAAGAGGCATACGGAAAGGTCCACGACCGGGAAGCCCATGGGGCCCTGCTTGCAGTAATCGATCACGCCCTCTTCGACCGCGGGGATGTAATTGCGGGGCACGACGCCGCCGACGATCTCCTCGGTGAAGTGGACCCCCTCGCTGCGGGCGAGCGGCTTGATGCGGAAGTGGACATCGCCGAACTGGCCGTGGCCGCCAGTCTGCCGCTTGTGGCGACCGTGGACCTCGCAACCCTTCTTGATGGTTTCGCGGTAGGGCACCAGCGGCTTCTCGGAGACCACTTCCACGTTGTACTTCGACTTGAGCCGCGCCACACCGTTCTTGAGATGGATTTCTCCCTGGCCCCACAGGATGCGCTCCTGGGTTTCGGCGTTCTGCTCCAGGCTGAAGGAGAGATCTTCTTCCACCAGCTTGGCCAGCGCGCTGGAAAGCTTCACTTCATCGCCACTTTTTGTGGCCTTGAGGGAAATGGGCAGCACGGGTTGGGGTGCCGCGGGCCAGGCCAGTTCCAGCACCTGGGCCTGGGTAGTGAGGCCATGCCCGGTCTTGATGGGATCCATGCGACCCAGGGCTACGATCTCGCCCGCCACGGCCTTGGTGAGTTTGTCCTGCTTCTGGCCGAAAATTTTGTTCATACCCGACACGCGGACGCCCGCGAGGGTCGTGCCATCGGCGATCTCGCCTTTCCAGACGCGCACATAATTCTGCTTGCCAATGTGCATGGCGTGGACGGTTTTCCAGACCTGGGCCAGCGGGCCATCCCCGGGCAGGTTGTTGCGGGCGGCAGTGGCACTGAACTCGGGAGCCTCATGGCGCAGCAGCTTGAGGATGCGGCGCACGCCGCCATCGCGGTCCGCGCTGCCAAAGAGCACAGGCACCAGCTTGGCCTCCTGGAAGCCGCCCCGCATGACCTTGAAGACTTCC
>CAIPUA010000365.1 GCA_903868115.1 uncultured Holophagaceae bacterium | reverse complement strand
TGCTGGAGGTCAAGACGCGCCGCCCGGGCGCCTGGACCGCAGCGGACACCGCCCTTTCCTATGAGCAGCGCCGACGGCTCCAACTGGCCCTGCGCAGCTATCTGGATCGCGTACCCTGGCCGGGGAGCATCACCTTTCAGCGGGTTTCCTGGGCGGGCTGGCGCTGCCGTTTCCATCCGCCCGAGCGGTGGGATTCCCTCAAGATTCCGCGGTAACGGTGCCGACTCCAGGGCGAAGGCCACGCTTCCGTCCCCTCGGGCAAGTGCTATCCTTGGGCCAATCCACGAGGTTCACCATGAAATTGTGCTTGGCCGCGATGTGCGTTCTGGTTCCCGGTGCCCTGCAGGCGGCGGCTCCCTTCGAAGTGGACACGCTCAAGACCTCGGTCGGCGAGCTCCAGATCACCTTTCTAGGCCATGGCACGCTGATGTTCCAGTGCAACGGAAAGACGATCCACGTGGATCCGGTCGCCGGCATGGCGGACTACGCCACCCTGCCGAAGGCCGATCTGATCCTGGTGACCCATGAGCATGGCGACCACCTGGATCCCAAGGCCATCGAGCTGCTGCGGAAACCCGATACCCAGATCGTGCTCTCTGCCAAGTGCGCCGAGAAGCAGTCCGGCGGCATCATCATGGCCAATGGCGAGCGCAAGACCTTCTTCGGTTTTGCCATCGAAGCGGTCCCCGCCTACAACCTCGTCCAGATGCGCGCCCCCGGCAGCCCCTACCACCCGAAAGGCATCGGAAACGGCTACGTCATCGGCTTCGGCACGACTCGCATTCTGGTGGCGGGTGATACGGAAAACATTCCCGAGTTCAAGACCTTGAAGCAGATCGAGGTGGCCTTCCTGCCCATGAATCTGCCCTATACCATGACCCCTGAAATGGCCGCCGATGCAGCCCGTACCCTCGCTCCCAAGATTTTCTACCCCTATCACTTCGGCAATACCGACCCCGCCAAGGTGTTGGCCCTGCTGAAGGATGCGCCCGGCACTGAGGTGCGCGTGCGCAGGATGAAGTGAGGCGCTGTCCAAAAATAACCTGGACAGCGCCTAACCCCCGCCAAGGCCTCCCCCGAACGGGACCAGGGCTGAGCGCATCCTAAAAACGAGGGAAACCTTCCTTCCGGTTAGACTGGATTGGAAGACGATCCCGTCGGAGGCTCCTTGAACTCGATGATGAAGAGCGCACTGGTTTGGGTGGCGATCATCGCCCTGGTCCTGTTGGCGCTGAACAGCATTCCCAAGAACAGCGGCATTCAGGAGATTCCCTTCAGCACCTTCTACACGGAGGGTGTGGAGGGCAAGTACAAGAGTGTCACCCTCACCGGCGTGGACATCGAGGGCACCTACAAGCAGCCCGTGAGAAACGCAAAGGGCGAGACCTTCCCCAAGTTCAAGACCATCGCCCCGCCCATGCAGGACCTTGGCACCCAGATCATGCGCTGGCGCCTGGAGGACCCCCCCAAGCTGGAGGAATTCCGGGCGGCCAAACCCAGCGAAAACAACCTCACGTTCTACCTGATCTTCTGGGGCCCGCTCCTGGTCTTTGTGGTGCTCTGGTTCGTCTTCATGCGCCAGGCCCAGATGGGCGGCAACAAGGCCCTAAGTTTCGGCAAGGCCCGGGCTCGCGGCCTTTCGGCCAGCGCCAAGCGCGTCACCTTCGCGGATGTGGCGGGCTGTGACGAGGCCAAGGCCGAGTTGCAGG
>CAIPUA010000364.1 GCA_903868115.1 uncultured Holophagaceae bacterium | reverse complement strand
TTATCCTCCCGCCCGAACTGGCCTACGGCGAGAAGGGTGCCGGCGGCGTCATCCCGCCGGGCGCAACGCTGCTCTTCGAAGTCGAAGTGGTGAGCATCAAGGGAGAGGCAAACGCCCCCAAGGAGAACTGAGGGGCTTCATCATTGCCATTTCGTCCAAGCAGGCCGGCGCAGGGTCTTTAAATTCGGCCATCCGCCGCTCTGCGGCCTGTCCTGGCCCCAGGCCCATTACCATGGAGGCATGGCCGAATCGACCCTCCACCCCTGGGATCGTCCCGCTCCCGAGCGGGCAGGCAGGCCCTCGGCTTACGCTCTGCTGCCTGCGGACTTCGCGGCTCTGGGCGCGCCGGGACGGTCCGAGCATATCTTCACGCAGTGCCAGCATCCCTGGGCCTGGGTCGAGGGGCGGCCGCGCCTGAGCCGGGAGATCCGGGAATGGATGGCATCAAGCCTGGACACCGCCCTTCCGGAAATTCTCGAACGCCACGCCTCGGAGGATGGCAGCACCAAGGTGGTGCTTGGCCTCGCGGACGGCCAGCGCATCGAAGCTGTCCACATGCCGCGTGAGGTGCGCAATCCCCGCGTCACCCTCTGTCTCAGCAGCCAGGTGGGCTGCGCCATGGGCTGCACCTTCTGTGCCACGGGCGCCATGGGCATCCAGCGCAACCTGACCGCGGGCGAAATCGTGGGCCAGGTGCTGGCATTGCTCAAGGAACTGGGGCCGGAGAAGCCGCACCAGATCACCCTGGTCTTCATGGGCATGGGCGAACCGCTGCACAATCTGGAGCACGTGCATCGCGCCATTCGCGTATTCAATCACCCACAGGGCCTGAATATCAGCACCAAACGGATCACGGTCTCGACCTCCGGCCATGTGAGCGGCATCGAGAAGCTGGCGAAGCTGGCACCGCGCCCCTGGCTGGCCATTTCCCTGAACGCCACCACGGACGAAGCGCGAAGCGCGGTCATGCCAGTCAACCGCGTGTGGAACCTCGCGCGTTTGCGTCACGCCCTGGCGGAATGGCCCCTGGGCGCAAAGGAAAAGCTCACGATCGAATATGTCCTGATGGATGGCGTCAACGATACGGTGGAGGATGCCAACCGCCTCGCGAACTGGATGGGCCCGCTGCGCGAGACGCACAATCTCAACCTCATCCGCATGAACGAACACGCGGCCAGTCCCTTCAAGGAACCCGTCGAAGCACGCTTGGAAGCCTTCGTAGCCCGACTGAAGGCGCTGGGCTGTTTTGTGACGGTGCGCAAGAGCCGAGGACGGGATGTGCAAGGGGCCTGTGGACAGTTGATACGAGAAGAGTCCCGCCGCCGATGACTTTTCTGTAGAATTCCTCAATGCGCGGCGAACTCCCCCCCCTGATGAACACGGTCCCTCCAGGGATGACGAGAACCACTCCAGGGAACCCTGGATGCGGGAGCCCTATTCTCAAGACCCGTACTGGCCGGATCCGTACTCCGGCACGAGATAAGGCTCCGTTGCGGTGGACCCAGGATGAAGTGGGGCAGCCAAGTTCCGGGCCTAGCGCACCGCTTGGCCCGCATTGAACAGCGGCATGTAGATCGCCAGAAGCAGGCCCAGCACCACGACTCCCATGAAGAGAATCAGCACGGGGCCGATGAGTCCCGTAACAGCCGTGGTGGCCTTTTCAACCTCCTGGTCAAAGAAGTTGGCCACATGATCGAGCATTTCCGGCAGGGCAGAACTTTGTTCACCCACCCGCGTCATTTCGATGGCGAGGGGATCGAGCAGTTTTGACTGCTCCAGGGCCCCGTGCAGCGAAGATCCCGCCCGCACCAGTTCCATGACCGTCACCAGACGCAGTTTCATGCGCTCGCTGGGGGTCGTGCGCTGAATCACTTCGAGGGACTGCAACACCGGCATGCCTCCCGCCAGGAGCACGCTCAGGGTGCGACTGAAAACCGAGGAATGGTACATGCGATAGAGCGTGCCCATCTTGGGGATGCCCAGCAGAATCCGCTCCAGGGTGCGCTTTCCGGTCTCGGAGGTGAACATCCAGCGGAGCAGGAAAATAAAGGCCAGCAGCAGCCCGGCCTGCACCCAGATCGTGCTCCGCATGAAGGCGCCGAAACCCAGCAGGATGCGGGTGGCCGTGGGCATCTCTACCGCTCCGTCCGTGTAGATCTCCTGAAAGCGGGGGAGCACCACATTGAAGATCACGCCCAGGGAACTGAAGAGCACACCCACCAGGAAGGTCGGATAGACCATGGCCTCCACGATGCGACGACGGCTCGTCTGCGCGAAGGCCTGGAAGGCGAGCCACCGCGCGATGACCTCGGGCAGCGTGCCACTGCGCTCGCCTGCCACGACATTGGCCCGATACACGGCCGGGAAGGTGCCCGCCTGCTCCAGCGCCTCGGAATAGGCCATGCCCTCGCGAAGCAGCTCCACAACGCGCTCCAGAGAGTTGCGCAGCAGCGGATCCTTGCCGTGACCCACCAGCAGTTCCAGGGACTGGAGCAGTGGAATGCCCGCCTTCAGCAGGGCCAGCAGTTCCTGATTGAAGAGGATCAGAGAATCCCCTGAAAGCGCCCGCTGCCGCCGGAAGGCCGAGGCCGCCCGCTTCACTTCCAGAGGGAAGTTCCCCTCCCCGAGGATCCGCTCCCGGACAGCCTCAGCCGAAGCCCCTTCCTGATCCCGGACCAGGACTTCGCCCATCCTTGTGGTGAACTTCACGGTAAAGCGCATGGCAACATTCCAGAAACTTCGAGGATAGCCTCTAAGGGGCCCGAACGGTGTCGATACACTCTCAGGCAGCCCGGGCTCATCATCCCAAGGAGAAAGAATGCGCTGGTGGAGTCTTCGGTTTCTGCCCTTCTTGTCCCTCGCGCTCGGGGCCCAGTCGCTCATCCAGGTGGCTCTCTCCATCCCACCCGTGCTCGATCTACGGGAAGTGGACGCCACGCGACTGCTGCCTCGGGACGGTCGGGACCCTGCCCAGATGGAGGCGGTCCGGCACGCCTGGGCAACTCACATTCTCGCCTTCAAGGGCCTGCCCGCCCTCCGCCTCCGCCTGCCCCGAGGCGAGACCCGGCTGGGACTGCTTCTGGCCGCCAGCCAAGCCCTCAAGGCCCAAAATCCCGACCAGACCCTTTACCTGGCCTTCGACCCCGACGCCCCGAGCCTCTGGGATGCCAGCGGCTGGGGCGCCCTGGACGGTGGCGCGCTCGCCCCGGAGGATCTCGGTGCGGACGCTGGGGCATGGCGGGAACGCCTCGTGCGAGCCCAGGAACAAATGCCAGGACGCCCCTGGAGCCTGTGGACCCCCGTGGACCCTGGGGCTCGAGCCTCGATGCTGCTGGGCGATGGAGGACGCCTCGTGGTGCCCGCCTTGGGCCCGGCCTCCCGCTTGGCGGCAGCGCTCCCTGCCGAGTTCACTGAAGTGGAAGGGGGGCTGGGTGATCTGACCCTGCGCCATCGAAAAACGGGAGAAGCCCGACGGTGGCGCTTCCTCACAGGCGAATGGAAAATGACCGAACTGCCTAGGGACCGCAACGAGGTCACCGTCACCGCCAAGGACACCTACGATGTAGGGGCCCTGATGGCACGCATCCGAGCCACCCAGTTGCGGGACCGGTCGGCTCTGGTCAGCTGCGAGGCGCAAGTCGAAGTCGACCTGCACGTCCAGGCGTCCCGGGGCACCGGGGCCGATCTGGGCTTTACCTTCCAGGCCTTCGAACACCTCGGGGAAACCGAAGAATTGCTCCAGCAGCAGATTCGATTCAACGGCGTGAAGGCCAACCTCCAGGGCGGAGTGCAGCTGCCCATCATCGAGGCCCGCAGCAGCATGGCCGCGCCCGCGGCTCTGAGCCTCACGGAGCGCTACCGTTACCAGGACGGCGGCCCGGGCGAGAGGCCCGGAACGCGCCGCCTCCGCTTCGAGGCCGTGGACCGGAACCCGCTGTTACCCGAGGGAGAATTGCTCGCGGACGAACTCTCGGGGCGCATCCTGGAGGAACGAAGCCATCGCAGCGATCTTCCGGGCACCGTGAAGAGTGAGCGGCGCATCCTGCACTACGGTGAGCCCGGGCCGGGGTTCTGGCGGGTCGTGAGGGTCGAGACCTTCGAGCGCTGGATGACCTCTGGCGGTGTGGCGCAAGTCCAGCGCCAGCTCACCTACAGCGGCTTCCGCACCAATGCCGCTGAGTTCGATGCACGGCGACAGAAGGCGCGAAGCTCGAAATCCACTATGCTCAAGCAGACCTTGGACGGCTTGCGCTATTTCAACCTCCAGAAGGACGGCAGCCGCCGCATCGAGGAAAAGCCCAAAACAAGCGGCAGAGCCCTCGGCGGAATTGTCCTGGTGGATCCCGGGCTCCAAATGCCCGTGATGCCGCTAGGCGGCTTCGCCTACTTCGACTTCAACGCCTTTGACAAGGGCATCCAACTGAACGCCCTCACGGCCGTGGTCTTCAACCAGGTGGACATCGGCATACCCCGACTATTGGGTGGCTTCGATCTAGGCGTCCAGTTCCGCACGATGCTCCTGCCCTCGACCGAACTCCCCGTGAAGGACGGCAAGCTCCTGGAAAAGGATGGCGTGGCTCGCCAATTCGGCCTCCTCTCTCTGACCCTCGGACATGATCTGGGACTGGGCTTTCGCCTGACCGGCACCGGGCGTTGCGAGTACGACCGCTTTTCCACGCCCCGGGAAGACAAAAATGTCACGCCCGGCTTCGCGCTGCCGCCTTCGGGACTCACCCGCGAATGGCAGGGGGCAGTTGCCTGGCAGGCCCGGGGCTTTCAGCTGTATGGCTACTACGGCGCGGGCCAACGGCCCGATGGCAGCTATGGCACGGTCCTGGACCCGCAAAGCATTCCAGACGGGGGCAGCTTCCGTCGCTGGGGCGGTCGCGTAGGCTACGACCACCGCATGGAGGGCAACTGGTGGCTGCACGGGGAGGCTGGTCATGCGGGCGGCCGTGGCTTCGACCGCTTTTCGTCGCTGGGTAGCGGCGGGGTCCATGTGGCGGGCATCCGCGCCGGTTCCATCGCCGCCGACCGGATGGATTATCTCAAAGCAGGCGTGGTGCTGCCTTCGGGACGCAATTTGCGCCTCACCCTGACCCTGGATCACGCCCGGGCCCGCAGCCTGGACGACCGCGAGACCTATGGCTTCACGGGGCTCGGTGTCGCGGGCGATCTGCCTGGATTCTGGTGGTTCACGACCGTGCGCGTGAATCTGGGCGCAGGCCTCCAGAGCGATATCCCCGGCGTGCGGACCGTGAACGGCTATGTCGCGCTGCTGCGGGTGTTCTGATTCAAAAGGAGAGGGCCCAGGGGCCCTCTCCTTTTTGACTGAAGGAAAAAATTACGCGTAGAAGCCGCGGTAGTGCATGGCCTGGGAGACGCGATCCAACGCCAGGATGTAGGCGCCGATGCGGGGATTGGTCTTGTATTTGTCGGTCATGGCGAAGACGGACTGGAAGGCGTGGGTCATGTACTCGACCAACCGTTCGTTCACTTCGCGCTCGCGCCAGTAGTAGCCGATGCGGTTCTGCACCCACTCGAAGTAGCTGACCGTCACCCCCCCCGCATTGGCCAGAATGTCCGGCACCACGAGCACGCCGTTGCTGAGGAGGATGGGATCGGCCTCGGGCGAAGTGGGCCCGTTGGCGCCCTCCACGATGATTTTGGCCCGAACCTTGGCTGCATTGTGCTCGGTGATCTGGTTGTCGGTTGCCGCGGGCACCAGGATATCCACGGCCATCGTGAGCAGGTCGGCGGGATCCATCGGCTCGGCGCCTTTGAATCCAACCACAGTGCTGTTCTCGGCGGAATATTTCAGCAGGGCATGGACATCGATGCCTCGGTCGTTGCGAAGGGCACCCTTGCGATCGGAGACCGCCACCATGCGGGCTCCGGCCTCGTGCAGGAGCCGCGCGCTCTGGCTGCCCACATTGCCAAAACCCTGCACCGCCAGCGTGGCACCGGCGAGCGGCTTGCCTAGGCGCTGCATGGCCTCGCGGGCATTGATGAGCACCCCGCGACCGGTGGCCTCGGTGCGTCCCAGGCTGCCGCCCATGCCCACGGGCTTCCCGGTGACGACGGCATTGGCATGAAGGCGCGCGTGCATATTGTAGGTATCCAGCACCCAGGCCATGGTCTGAGCGTTGGTGCCCATGTCGATGCCCGGCACATCGCGGTCGGGACCGATGACATCCATGACCTCGGCTGTGTAGCGGCGTGTGAGACGCTCCAGTTCGCCTTGGCTCATGTCTGCGGGATCACAGATGATGCCGCCCTTGCCGCCCCCGAAGGGCACGTCCACCACGGCGGTTTTCCAGGTGTTCCAGGCCGCGCCGGCCTTGATCTCATCGAGGGTGACGCCGGGGTCGAAGCGGATGCCACCCTTCGCGGGACCGCGGGCGATATTGTGCTGGATGCGATAGCCCGTGAATACTTCCCACCGACCGTCATCCATGTGAACCGGCAGGCTCACGATGACGGAGCGCATGGGCTGGATGAAGACCTTGAAGAGGGCGTCTTCCAGCCCGTAGAGTTCGGCGGCGACGCGAAGGCGGGCCTGCATGGCATCGAAGGCACTGTGCTGCGTGAGCATGTTGGTTCCTCGGTCAGTTCGACGGAATATTCGCGGCCGGGGCCTCGGGAGGCAACTCCAGGTCGTGGCCTGGGGCCCAGAGGCCTTCCAGGTTGTAGTATTGGCGTGTCTCTTCATCCATCACATGCACGATGAGATCGCCGTAATCGAGCAGGATCCAGTTCCCTTTCTGATCGCCCTCCATGGAGAGTGGTCGCTCGCCGGCGAGGCGGAGCTGGTCCTCCACGGCATCCGCAATCGCGCGGTTCTGGCGGTCGCTGCCGCCGCTCATGAAAGCGAAGACATCCGTGAAGGTGGCGATCCCCTTCACATCGAGCAGCCGGATCTGGAAGGCCTTTTTGGAACGTGCGGCTTCCACCACGATCGCGAGCCTGGGGTCTAGGGTCATGCCTTCTCCAAGAACTAGTTAACGGTACAGGTTTTCTCGATCGATGGCAGCCCGAACTTCAATCGGGAGGCCTTCAGTGACACTTCCGGTGAAAAGCCCCACCCGCAGCTCCGAACTGGAGAGCTGCAGTTCGGTGGAGGGAAGCCACACCAACTCCCCAGGCGCGCCTGACCATACTTCCCGCTGCAGGTCCGCCAGGGGCTCTGGAACGGTCCGGCCGTACCCGGGTCGAGGTGCGATGCCCAGGGAGGCGAGTTCCAGGATCCGAGGCCCATTCTTCCAGTGATCGAAGCTTTCCAGTTGGTCGCTGCCCATGAGCCAAATCCAGGTGGTTCCCGGCTCCCGGAGCGCAAGGGCCTCCAGGGTATCCGCCGTGTAGCTGGTGCCGCCCCGCTCCAGTTCGATGGGCTCCACCCGGCAGGATCCAGGCATACCCTCCAGGGCGGCCCGGAGCAGACGGAGCCTCAGCGCGGCTCCACCGTCGGGCGGGGGTTTGTGGGGCGAGTTCGCGGTGGGCACGAAGCGCAGCTCGTCGAGCGCCAGGTGCTCCAGCGCCAACACCGCCAGCCTGAGATGGCCCAGGTGGGGCGGATTGAAGGCCCCGCCGAGTAACCCGACGCGCCGCGGAGTCGTCACGCGACCCCTCCTGGCTCGCGCCCTGCGGGCTTTGCCTGCGGCAAAGTGGCCCTTCGCCCCTGCTTCGGGCTCACGCTCAACCCTCCTGGCTCGCGCCCTGCGGGCTTCGCCTGCGGCAAAGTGGCCCTTCGCTCCTGCTCCGTGCTCACGCTCAACCCACCTGGCTCGCGCCCTACGGGTCGTCCCTGCGGGCCGGTGGCGCTCCGCTCCTGCTCCGTGCTCATGCTTGGCGAAGCTCGGCCAAGGCGGCGCCAAGGCGGAAGGCCAGTTCCCGGATGCCCTCGCCGGTGACGCCGGAGATAAAAATGGGTTCCTGGTTGCGGGCGCGGCAAAGGGACTCGAAGCGCTCTCGGCGATCCTCGTCCTGGAGAGCATCCAGCTTGGTGCCCACGAGCCACCGGGGCTTGGAGAAGAGCACTTCGGAGAAAGCCTTCAGTTCGCCCTCGATGATCTCGACGGCCTGTTCGGGCTCCTGCACGGGATCCGCCAGATCTACCAAGTGCAACAGCATGCGGGTGCGTTCCACATGGCGCAGGAACTGGATGCCCAGACCCGCCCCGCTGGAAGCGCCTGCGATGAGGCCGGGAATATCCGCGATGACGAAGCTGTCGCGATCATCGCCGCCGAAGGTTTCCATGGACACGACGCCAAGTTGGGGTTCCAGGGTGGTGAAGGGGTAGTCGGCGATCTTGGGCCGCGCGGCACTGACCCGGGAGACCAGGGTACTCTTGCCCGCGTTGGGAAAGCCCGCCAGCCCCACATCGGCGATGAGCTTGAGCTCGAACTCCACCTCGCGGAGTTCACCGTCCTCGCCGGGCTGAGCATGGCGTGGGGTGCGGTTGGTGCTGCTCTTGAAGTTGTTGTTGCCAAGCCCTCCGCGGCCGCCCCGGGCCACGCAGACCTGCTCGCCATTCGCCATCAGCTCGGCCAGGACCTCGCCGCTCTGGGCATCGCGGATCAAGGTGCCCATGGGGACCTCGAGGAGCACATCGCCGCCATCCTTGCCATGCCGCAGGCTGCCTTCACCCGCGAAGCCCCGTTCGGCGGTGAAGGCCTTGACGCTGCGGAAGGGATTCAGGGTATTGAGCGCCCGGGTAGCGCGAATATGGATGGAACCGCCGGCACCGCCATCGCCACCATCGGGCCCACCGTGCTCGGCGAACTTCTCGCGACGGAAGCTCACCGCCCCCGCACCGCCGTGGCCGGCTTCGAGATGAAGGGTGATGTGGTCAAGGAACATGGTTCGGATCCGGGAAGCAGGCCCAAAAGCAGAGCGCGCGCAGGCCAGGCCGCGCGCGCTCGCAGAGGGATCGAAGGGCTAGCCCTCGATGAGATCGACGTGGATGAAGCGGCCGTGCTGGCCCTTATCCTGGAAACGCACCTTACCATTCACGGTGGCGAAGATCGTGTGATCCGTGCCGATGCCCACGCCGATGCCCGGCTTGAACTTGGTGCCACGCTGGCGAACGATGATGGACCCACCCGTCACTACTTGGCCGCCGAAGACCTTCACGCCGAGGCGCTGGGAGTTGGAATCGCGGCCGTTGCGGGTAGAGCCGACGCCTTTTTTATGTGCCATGACAGAACCTCTCTGTGATTTTCGCGGGTTTAGGCCTTGATGCCCTTGATACGGACTTCAGTGAAGCCCTGGCGATGCCCCTGGGTGCGCTGGTAGGTCGTGGTCCGCTTCTTCTTGAAGATGAACACCTTTTTCGCGCGGTCATGGCGAATGACTTCCGCCTCGACGGTGGCACCCTTGAGAATGGGCTGGCCAACCTTGATATCGCCAGCCTCGGCCATCAGCAGGACCTGGTCGAAAACCACGGCCTGCTTGGGGTCCTTTTCGAGCAGTTCGACGCGAAGGATATCGCCTTCACTGACGCGGTACTGCTTGCCGCCGGTCTGAATTACTGCGTACATGGCATCCTCGCGGGGAGGTCGTGGGCGGCGGCCGGGGAACCGGCGCACTTGGGGAGCCCAAGACAAGGCCTTCCAGTGTGCCGAAGAAGTCCTTTACCGACAAGGAAAAATTACAGGTGGTGCCCGTCAGTCTGCCTATACGGATCAACCAACGCTGGCGAACTGACGAACCACGGGGGAAAGAGTCGAGGGCACCGAAAAAGAAGTCCGCAGTCAGCGTCTCCAGCCCTCCAGGACCTTGAACCGGTCTCCCATCATGCCGGGCAGGGTCAGGGCCAGCAGGTTCTCCATGCGGGCCCTGCGATCGGGGGCATCCACCTCCTGCCAGCGGGTCTCCCATTCGGCCAGGGGCGCGTGTTCCCGGATCCAGCGCCCCAGGCTCTTCGAGGCGACTCCTGCCATTCCTTCCGCTTCCAGGAGGCTCCTGAGTCGAGTGAAGTCCACATCCGCAGTGAGGTCCGAGTCCCCCAAGCCTTCCCACCAGTCGCCGTCCACGACATGGCCCTTGTAGCGTCGCAGATCCGCCCCCTTGGCCAGAAGCTTGGCGGCTGCATCACCGTAGTCGATGGTCAGGAAAAGCCCCGTTTTCAAGGTGCGGGTCAGAGTCCGCACCAGGGTGGGCAGCGCTTCCGCCCAGATGCTGCCGTCTCCGGGTTCCAGGCCGCCCTCGGCGCGGGCCGCGAACCAAGCCCCCGCCTCGCCCGGATCCGCGACTTGCCAGGAGGAGCCCGCCTCCGTCAGCAACTCGCGTTCCCAAGCCGCGCCGCTCCATCGCCAGGGCTGGGCCGGAAGCGCATCGAAGAGTTCGTTGGAAATTACCGCGCCGACGAAGGGTTCCAGCGTCTCGGCTTCGGTCCCAAAGCGTGCCTGGCCTGCCTCCAACCACGGCGCAAGCGCTCCCTCTGCGGCCCTTCGCGCCGCCGGGTTGTCGTCACGATGAAGATAAACAAGGGCAGCCGAGAAGGGCTCTCGGGCCGCCGTCAGGAGATCCCGCCCCAGCCACCCGCGCCCGGCGCCGGGTTCCAGCACCGTGAAACGAGCCGGTCGCCCCAGTTCCTCCCATGCGGCCTCCAGGCGCAACGCCAGCGCCTCGCCGAGCAGAGGCCCACAGTCCAGGGCCGTGTAGTAGTCCTTGCCCTCGAATCCCCAGGGGCCTTCCGTCCGCCGATAGTAGCCGTGCTCGGGATGGTAGAGCGCCAGCGCCATGACCTCGCTCGCAGGGATTGGGCCAGAAGCGAGACGGGCAGCGACCACGGATGGCAGGGAGTCTCCGGAGGCTTTCACCGCAGCGCCTTGAGCCAGGCCAGGGCGGCAGGGTGGGCGTTCCAGGCGGGGAACAGACTGGCGGCCAATTCATCGATATTGGCGCCTACGAACTGGTTCATGAAGGCCTGCATCTCGGCCTCGTCCTTGAATTCGCGACCTTCCATCGCCTTGTCGATGACCCGGAATATTTTTTCGCTGAGATCGCTCATGATTGCCCTTTTTGTGCCGCGAGATAACGCTTGAACCAGGTTTCCAATAGGGTCGGCAGCTGATCCACCGTCACCCATTCAAAGACATTTCCCGTAGCCAAAGCCCAGCGCTCGCCCACGGCCTTCTTGTCCTGGTCCTGCGCCACGAGGTGCGCTCCTTTGTATTCCACCACCAGCGTGCGGCCATCATGAAGGCGAGCCACAAAATCCGGGAAGAAGGCATGGAGTGAAGCCTGAAGCCAGAAGCACCGCTCGCGACTATGTTCCAGATTGCGCACCCACTCCGCCACCGAAGGCAAGCCATCCAAGGCTTGGGCCACCTGCAGTTCTTCCAAATTCATGGCACCCACGCGGATGTAGCGATGTTTCTGGTAGATAGCCGGAGAAAGCGCCGAGGGACCGTAATCATCCTCTGGGCCGAAGGCAAAGTGCTGGCTCGGCTCAGATGAAAAGGCACTCGTGTCCATCAGGGCGGCGGCGAAGCCACCCTGACGCAACATTTCCCGATGCTTGGCCCAGTGCTGATCCACGGCGGCAGCCAGGCGAAAACGCCCCAGGTCCAGCTGGGGGAGCGATTGCCCCTTGGCCAGCAAGGCCATCAGAAGATTCAGGCACCAGCGGCGGCCCAGGTGCTGAGGCACATCCCGGTTGGCCCCGTTCCGGTGCAGCAGGAGGTCCACCCGCTGGGAGAGGTGGACGGGATCCTCCGAACTGCTCATGCCGTAGGGCAGGGGCGTTTCCCGACTGGCATCCAGTTTCAGCAGGGCCAATTCGGCACCCTTCGCATCGAGCTGGGCCGTGAGGCGCACATCCAAGGGATCAAAGGGCAGGTCCAGGGGGATGTCCTCCAACGGTAGCGGCCATGCGGCGAAATGCTCGTCCCGAAATGGCTCGCCATGGAAGAGCAGCAGTGGCACCTGAAAGTTCGTCTGGTTCTGGGCGGGGCTCAATTCCGCCCCAGCCACCCGGTTCAAGGCCACGGGGTCTTTGGTGGCATGGGCGAAGGCATCCATGTGGCGAGCCAGCAAAGCGCGCGTGACCTGGGGACGGTTTGCGTCGTCCATCAGCACCCGCGCATGCAGCTCGGGTGGCAGCAGGGAGAAATCCAATTCAGGGAGGGTCACCAACCCCGCCTGATGGATGCCCACCGCATCCTCGGTATCCAGCAACGGTTCCCCCACAGGCTGCAGGGCCTGATTGGCTTCTACCCGCGTGAAGCCGTGGGCCTCCACGAATTTCTCCCGCAGCGCCATGACCGTCTGCTGAAAGCTGGAGGTCGCTAATACGCCGTAGGCGCGGTTCAGTTCACCGTTCTGGAAGGGGGTGGCCTCGGGCATCCGCAGAATCCGGCCCAGCAACTGCTCCACGTCCTTGGCACTATGGCTTTCTGTGAGAGCGCAGAGCACGTAGGCGAAGGAGCAATCCCAGCCTTCTACCAGTGCCCTCTGCGTGATGATCACCCGCGTGTGTTCCAGAGAGCTGAACAGGTTCTTCCCCTTGAGATCCCGTGTGGTGCCCGTGGCGATGGCGATATGGGCTTCGGAAATTTTGAACTCTTCGATCAGCGCTTTCTTCACGCGCTCCACGGTCCAGGCCTCCGGCCCGGTGTCGGCCTGGGCCTGCACCAGCAGGATGGGGCGCAAATAGCGGCCTTCCTGCATTCGGGCGGCGTTCGCCGCCACCTCCAGGGCTTCGCGTTTCGACTTGGCCTTGCCGAGGGCGGAAAGGGGATCGCTCGCGCTCTCCAGCTCGATGGGCAGCTTGATGAGCCCGTCGGCCTTCAGTTCAGCGGCGGGCACGGCCACCAGCACATTGCTGGGATTGTCCTCGCGGTCAGGGGTGGCGGTGAATTCCAGCAAACAGGCGGGGTTGAGCCGCGCCAGGGTCTCGAAGCTCAGGTGGGTGCGCGCGTTGTGGGCCTCGTCCAGGATCACCAAGGGCCGGTGCATGGCCAGCACGTTCCGCAAACTGCACAGGGGTTCTTGGGTGCCGGAGAAACAATCGAGGCTGCCGTGATTGCCCTGAAATGTGCGTAACACCTCGCGGTGGGCATAGAGCTGCCCGTTGTCCTCGTAGACCTTGCGACCTTCGGTGGCGCTGACGCGGAAGGCCTGAAGGGTGGAAACCACGATCACCGTTTCGGCCAGGGCCTCGGAGAGCGGCAGAGCCAGGGCCTCGGGTAGCGTCTTTACCTGAATCGCTTCACTGCCCAGAGCATCCTGCAAGGCCAAGCGGTAGGCGTGGCGAGGCCAGCGCAGGTTCTTCAGCGTCTGTTCGGCGATCTCCCGGCTGGGCACCAACCACAACACCAGGCCCGAAGGGCGATCCAGAAAATCCGTGAAGGCCCGGCCCACGGCATGGGCAGCCACCAGCGTCTTGCCCCCGCCCGTGGGGATACGCAGGCAGACATAGGGCGGATCACCGGCGAGCACCGGCTGCCCCTTTTGCGCGGGTACCCGGTAGGCGCCGAGGGCACGGGCTTCGAAGGCGGCCTTGGGGCCGACCTTCCGGGCCTCCCGCAGAAAGGCGGTGAGCAGGTCCAGGGTGCGGAGCTGGAAGGCTTTCAGCTGCATTCAAGACCCCCATTCATCTTTTCACCGGCCTCACCGGTCCTCACTGGCGCCCATGAAGGCCCTGGAACAAGCCGTCTGATTTCCAGCTTCGGGGCCCCGAAATTGAGGAGAAGGCAAACCGGCAGTCCCGTTGAACGGAGGTAGTTCAACCCCTGTGCCGGATGCGAATCATCCAGGGCCTTGGACACCTTGATGGCGCAGCCCAGGATGCGATCGGTCAAGGGATCGTTTTCGACCATGGAATCTATCCGTAAAAGCAATTAGCCGGTGAGGAACGGTGAGAGCAGTGAAGGAAAATGCAGCGGGGTGCTTCTCGATGTTGGGGGTCCGCGTCAGCCCCTCACATCGTAGGGAACTTGCCGGAAGCGCACGCCAGCTTGGGTCAATGCGCTTTCGGGCACTGAACAGCCATCGGCGAATACCACCCGCTCGCCGTGAAAGCTCGGCAGAGCCTTGAGGGCCGCGCGATCCAGTAGCGACACCTGGCCGGGCTTGAAGAGCAGGTGCAGGGCGCGATCCCCGAAGGCGCCGATGAAGGTCTCGCCTTCTGCGGGTGCCTGGGGCAGCGGTTCGCCGAATTCCGTGAAATACAGATGGCGGGCCAGGGCCTGGAAACTCAACTCGCCATTGATCTGCCCTTCGCCGTCAAAGAGCGCCTCCCCCAGCGTGCAGTAGCGGAAATCGCTGCCCAGGCCAGGCACGGCCTCGCCCTTGGCGTTGGTGTAACCCCGCGCCACCCGGCGCACCCGCTCGGCGGTCACGGGCCGGACGATGGCCGGGTCCATTTCCACCAGGATGAACTTGCGCGCGCCACCATCCTCCGCGTTGAGCTTCATCACCGCATGGGCCGTGGTACCTGAGCCTGCGAAGGAATCGAGGATGAGGTCGCCGGGCTTCGTCGCGATCTGAAGGATGCGCTCGATCAGGCGGACGGGCTTGGGCGTCGGGAACGATGCGTCATCCGGGAAGATGGCCATCATTTCCTTCTTGGCTTCGTCCGTGTGGCCTACTTCCTCGTGGGGCCACCAAGTCCAGGGGACCATGCCTTCGACTTCGCTCAGGTAGCGGGTGATGTTGGGCTGCGAGTTGTTAT
>CAIPUA010000363.1 GCA_903868115.1 uncultured Holophagaceae bacterium | reverse complement strand
TATTCGCGTTCATTCGCGTCTATTCGCGGTTCCAGTCATTTTAAAAACCGCTAATTCACGCCGATGGACGCTAATAAAAACTGATCCTTGTTCTTCAATTCGTGCCCATTCGTGTTTATTCGTGGTTCCAGTTCTTTCTCTTGTTGTTTCTTCATCCCCCACATCATCCTTTATCGGTGTTCATCGGTGTTCATCGGTGGCCGATTGCTTTTCCTGAGTTCGTCGAAGGAGAAAAGACCCGGACAAGACCCACCTTTTCTTCTCTGTGTCCTCTCTTCTTCTTCTCCGTGTCCTCTGTGGTTCCTCAGTTTTTCCGGATGCAAACGCGCGCTCCAACTTCAGCGCGCCGCCAGCAGCCACGCCGTGGCGAAGGCCAGCCTAGCCATCTTCTGAACCTGAACGGGGTCCAGATTCTCAACCGTGTCGGCGGGCTCGTGGTAGCCGGGAAAGTAATTTCCGAAGAAGCGGATGAAAGGGATCCGAGCCCGCGCGAAGTCGCGGTAGTCGCTGCCGCCGCTGCGGCCATCCGTGCGGTCGAGGTGCAGCGCCATGCCCGTGCTGCGCCCCGCTCGGGCCAGGATGGGCGCCAACTCCGGCACCCAATCGGCCAGGCCCGGTTCAGCGAAATCGGAGGGGTTCACGCCCGCCAGGAAGGCCTTGCCCTTCTCTAGATCGGCTTCCAGAACCAGTTTACGAAGTTCCTCGGGAGTCCAGGGGTGGCCGATCATGTCGAGGTTGAGGTAGACCGAGGTCCGTGCCAACGGCCACAGCGGATGACGGACATAGTGGCCCGAACCGAACTTGCCGTCCTCCTCGCCGGTCCAGAAGGCGAAAAGCATCGTCCGGCGGGGCCGGGTGGGCGCAGCGGCAAAGGCCTGCGCAATCTCCAACAGGGCCGCCACGCCCGAGGCATTGTCATCGGCGCCTGGATGGAGAACGCCCCCGGCGAGCCCCAGATGATCCATATGGGCCCCAAGGGCAACTGCCTCGTGCTTCAGCGTTGGGTCTGAACCCGGGAGCACGGCAATCACATTGCGGCTGAGGATGGACCTCGCCTTTCCCGTGGCCTGAAGAGTGGCCACAGCCCCGGGAAGGGCGCGGGCGCGAAGGGTTTCCGGACGCCGGAGGTCCACGCCCAGCTCTCTCAGAAGACCCTCTGCCTGTTCAGACGCGATGCGGATCAGAGGCGGTTCGTCGGTGACAACCACACCGGGCGCGGGCCGAAAAAAGCGATCCGGACGCGCCTTGGCGGCCGCTAGCTGCGCTCCGAGGCCCTCCTCGAGGGCGATCACGGCCTTGGCACCGAGCTGGTCCAGGACCTCCACCCGAGCATCGTAGCGGTGCTTAGGCTTCACGCCGCCGTACTTGGTCTTGAACGCGGGCCGCTGCCATTGGGGGCCCGGCGGCAGTCCACCCACCAGGACGACGATTTTGCCCTTCACCTCCAGATCCCGGAAATCATCGTGGCCCAGCGCCTCCTCGCGAATCCCAAAACCCGCGAACACGAGGGGAGCCGTCCACACCTGGGGTTCCAGTTCAGGCAGCAGGCAGGTGGCACCATGTTTCCAGGAGGCCGCGACCTTGCCGCCCGGGAGTGCGATGTTCAGTGTTCCGCCCAGATCGCGGACCTCCCGCAGGGGCACAGACTGGAAATAGGACTTCCCCATCGGGGCGAGGCCCGCCTTCGCGAGGTGAGTGGCCACATACTGCGCCGTGGCCTCGAGACCCCGACTGCCCAAGCCCCGGCCCTCCCGGCGGGGGTCCGCAAGAAAAGCGATGTGGTCGGCCAAGAGTCGGGCCTGAAGGCCCTGGAGCCCCGCGGCCAGGGCGGGCGGAAGGGACTCAGTTGGAGCGGCGCTGAGGAAGTCCTCGAAGGGTGGCGGCGCGGCGAAACCGGCCCAACCCAGGCAGAGGGCGGAGAAAAGGCTAAGAGACCTGAGATGAAACATGCGATCACCTATGGAGCGGTGGGATGAACCACAGAGGTCTCATCGCGGTCGGCCGCAACCCGATAGGGAGGTACGGCGGCCGCGCTGAGAATAAAAATCCCAATTCCTGAAGAATCCTGCCGGATTGCTTTTATCACCGTCTTTTATCACCGTCCATCTCAATACTGTCCGTTTAAGACACTAAGCGCTTCGGGCGAACCCATGGCTCCTTAGCAATCACAATGGTAAATGCCAACCGCTCCGTGCAGCGTTGGTTGCGCTTTCGGGTTGGCCAGGAACTTCTCTGGCGCCTGACTCCGCGTGGATTCCGGCGCATTCGGCGGGGGCTTACTCTTTCATCCAGGAGTTCCCGCAACACGCTTGCGTGGAACGCGGGCAAGTCCTGAGGGGGGGAGAGACGCGAAACGCGTCATCTTTCGGCGAATCACCCTCACGGCATGCATGAACGAAAGGCGATCCGGATCTATTCCCTCCTTCAAGGCTGCTTCGTGCATCAAACCCCTGATGGCAAAATGGGCCATCAACATGCCATAGAACTCCTGGATGACGAGGTCCGGGGTTTTACTCCGTAGGTTCATCTGGCGACCGCGCAGATGGGTTTTGAACTCGTCGAAGGCCGTCTCTATCTCCCACCGCTCATGGTACAGGGCCGCCAGTTCGGTCGCAGGAGCCAGGCCTGGATCCAGGATGGTTGTTAGCAGCCGGTAGATGGGCTCAGCATCTAGAAGGCCTTCCAGGGTGTATTCCACCACCCGGACTACAACCCCGTTCCGTTTTTGCTTCTGGTCATTCTGGGTTTCATAGACCCTGCTTAAAAAACTGCCATCCTCCAACTCCTTCTCTCGTGGCAGAGTATTGCTTTTTTTCATCCGCCATACCAACTGGGCACCCGTTTCCTTGGCCATGGCCCAAGTCTTAAAACTGTAGAATCCCCGGTCTGCTAGGCAGAGCATCCCAGGCTTCAAGTGAGGGACGACTTCTTCCGCCAGGGTGAGTTCCCCTATCGCGTAGGGCCCCATCCGGCTACCAAACAACACATGGGTTCCATTTTCCACCAGGGACAGAAACCGTATCGAAGGATAGGCCGTTTCCATCCCTGCTTTGCATGGCTGCTTGCCAAAGGCCGTTACGTTCGGAGCCTCGTCAGGTAAATCCAAGGCGCTCCCGTCTAGGCTAACGACGCGCCACTGACGAAACCAGGCGCCCCTGGTAGCCGCAGTTGCTATGGGCTGGACGATTTCATCATGCAACTGCCGGATGGGTTCCCAACCGAGCCGAATCCGCGCCTGTGAAATGCTGGAGCGGACAGCGACCTTGGCATCCACGTCTTCGTTTTTCAACCATTGGACGCCCTCAAGGAGGCATCGCAGCACTTCACGATAGGAGGCCTGCATATATAAGGCTAAGGCAATCACATAGTAGACAACGACATGGGCCGGCAAATCCCGCTGGCGCACGCTGACTTTGCCGGTCCGCCTAAGAACGTCTTCCACCAGGGACTTCGGGAAGGTCTTGGCAACCACCCCAAGACTGAGATAGTCCGTGATCCGGCTTCCATCCGCAAGCCTTGCAGTTGTGCGAGCCATAGCCACCTCTCCCTGCAAATATATGCAAGTTCAAGGGGTCGTTAATGCTTGTACAGACAGTATTGCCGTCCATCTCCGTTCATCACTGGCCGCATTTTTCTCGGCGATGCAAAGAAAGCTCAACCGGGGATGAACAGTGATGCACGGTGATATGGATAGCGAACGCCGCTTCCAGTGTGAATCCG
>CAIPUA010000362.1 GCA_903868115.1 uncultured Holophagaceae bacterium | reverse complement strand
GGGGCTCTTCGCCGTCAATGTCGCGCTTTCGCTCGCGGACCTCTTCCCCTGGGGCCAGAAGCGGATCGGTTTCGTGGTGGTGCATGCGTCCCTGTTGCTCATCCTCGTGGGCGCCTCCATCACCTACTTCTTCAAGACCGAGGGGACCATGATGCTGTGGGAGGGCGAGAGTGCCTCGGTTATCGTCCAGCAGAACCCCAAGGGTCAGGAAATCTCCCACCACCAACTCCCCTTCGCGGTGAAGCTCGAGGATTTCGTGCTCGACACCTACCCCGGCACCATGCGCCCCGCAGGGTTCATGAGCTTCGTGAAGATCACCGAACGCGACACCGGCAAGACCTTTCCCGCCCGGATCTGGATGAACAATGAACTGCACCACCGCGGCTACTCCCTTTTCCAGTCGAGCTACCAGCAATCGGAAGGACGGGAGGCCACGGTGCTTTCCGTGTCCAAGGATCCAGGCCAGATCGTCGCCTTCGCGGGTTTCATCACCCTGGTCCTGGGCATGATCCTCGTCATGGTCACGCGCATCTCCCAGGCCCAGGGCCGAGAGGCTCTCGTGGCCGCTGGCCGGAAGGCCTTGGTTGTGCTGCTGCTGCTCGGAGGCGCGGCCCTGGCGCAGGCCCAACCCAACCCGGACCTGCTGCGGCGGCTGCCCGTGCAGCATGACGGCCGGGTCATGCCCTTTGATACGCTGGCGCGAGAAACGGTGTGGACCATCACCGGCTTGAATGGCTTGCAGGGGCAGGACCCCGTGACCACCGTGGCGCTCTGGGTCTCCGATCCCCGCACCACTGAGAATTCACCCATCATCCAGGTGGGTTCGAAGGATTTCGCTCAGGCGCTGCAGCTCCCGGCCGGCACCACCCATGTCTCCTTCAGTCAGCTCAGGGGGCATCAGGGGTTCTCGCAACTCCTTGCCACGGCCCAGCAGGCAGAGGCCGAGGGGCGACCCCGGCAGGGAATGCTCCAGGAGGCCGAGAAACTCCTGGGCCGGGCTCTCACCCTGAAGACCCTCCTCGAACAGGAGGCCATCCGACCTCTCCCTGTGCCTGGCAATCCCAAGGCCCGCTGGGGTGTGCCGAGTCCCGCGACGCCGGACGTGTTCGCCCAAATTCAAAGCGGCCCGCGCCAGGCCGACTGGCCGACCGTCGAGAAGATTGATCGGGAGATCTTCTACAACCAGCTGAACCCGGCTCGCCTTTCCTGGCTCCTGCTGCTCGTTTCGCTGGCTCTCACCATCGCCGCCTGGGTTCGGGGGAGCCGTCTGCTGGATGGCTTCGCCTTCGGGGCCCTGATCGCCGGCTTCGGGATGATGACCTGGGGCATCCTGCTGCGCTGGTCAGTGGGTGAGCGCATTCCCGCCGCCAACATGTACGAATCGCTCCTCTTCCTCGCCTGGGGCGTGGGGCTGTTCGCCATCGCGGCCTACCTGATCCTGAAGAACCGCATCGTGGTGCTGAACGCGGCCGTCATGGCTACGCTCACCATGGTGCTGGTGGATCTACTGCCCATCGACCGCTTCATCCATCCCATCGCACCGGTGCTGGCGGGTACCCCCTGGCTGGCCATCCACGTGCCCATCATCATGCTGGGCTATTCCATTCTGGCCCTGGGGGTCGTGGTGGCCCATATGCAGGTCGGCGTCACCATCTTCGCGCCCCAGCGGGCCGAACTCCTCGACCGGATGTATGAACTGAACTATTGGTACACCTTCGCCGGTTCGATCTTCCTCATCGCCGGCATCCTCACCGGCTCCATGTGGGCGGCTTCCTCCTGGGGGCGCTACTGGGGATGGGATCCCAAAGAGGTCTGGTCCCTGGTGGCCTTCCTCGCCTACATGGCCATCCTGCACGCCAAGCTCGATCACATGATCGGGAAATTCGGCGTCGCGGCCATCAGCATCATCGCCTTCCAGACCATCCTCATGACCTACCTGGGCGTGAATTTCGTCCTGAGTTCGGGCATGCACTCCTACGGCATGGGCGATTCGCCCGTCGTCTTGTGGATGGTGGGTGTGGCCGTGGCGGAGTGCATCTTCCTCACCTGGGGAATTCTGGTCT
>CAIPUA010000361.1 GCA_903868115.1 uncultured Holophagaceae bacterium | reverse complement strand
TGCGCGAAACCCGCGCCGTGGAGATCGCGCGCTAGGAGGCTCAGCCATGCGCTTCTGGGCCCCGATCCTCCTGCTGTTGGTCAGCAATATTTGGTTCTTCACGAATCTGAGTGAAGTAGGTAGGCAGTGGCGGCTTTCAGGCATCTTGGGTTTGTCGAGGACTCGAGATGAAGGAGGCCGCCACTGCCTACCAAAGAGCTTATGTCCCGCCTGGGCGGGTGGAAAGGGCAACGCATCGGAATCGTGGAGCGCTTCGAGGCCGGGGTGAAGGGCCCACGGGCCGAGGTGTGGATCGAGCTGCTTGGGTTCGGCGATCATCCCCGGAAGTGCAGCGGTTGTGGGCATTTCGTGCAGAGCGTCCACGACTGGTCGGAGCGGGAGATCCGCGACCTCCCGCTGTTCGATGCGGACACGGTCCTGGTGGTGTGGCGGGCCCGGGTGGCCTGCCCCCGGTGCGGCCCGAAGCTGGAGGCGCTGGACTGGTTGGAGCCCCACGCGCGGATCACGAACCGGCTTGCCGAGAACGTAGCGCGGCTCTGCAAGGTCATGCCCATCAAGCAGGTCGCGGAGCACCATGGCCTACACTGGGGCACGGTGAAGGCGATCGACAGGGCCTGCCTGGACCGCGAACTGGGGCCCGTGAAGCTGGGCAAGGCTAGGCTGCTCCTGATGGACGAATTCGCCATCCACAAGGGACAGAGCTACGCCACGGCCATCACGGACGCGGAAACGCGCCGCGTGCTTTGGGTCGGGAAAGGGCGTGGCCGCGAGGATATCCGCCCGTTCTTCGAACTAATCGGAAAGAATGGCTGCAAGCGGATCCAGGCGGTTGGCATGGACATGTCGGCGGCCTTCGAAGGCGAAGTCCGGGCACGCTGTCCCAACGCCGAGATCGTCTATGACCAGTTCCATGTCGTGGCGAAGTACGGCCATGACGTCATCGACCGGATCCGGGTGGATGAGGCCAACCGATACCGGCACGACAAGGCCTCGCGGGAACTCGTCAAGGGCGCGAAGTGGCTCCTGCTGGGCAATTGGGAGAACCTGCCGGACCGGGATGCCAAGTTCCGCCTCAACGAACTGTTGGACGCAAACCAACCGCTGATGACCGCCTATGTGCTGAAGGACGCCTTGAAAGAGCTGTGGCGCTACAAGCGGGAAGGCTGGGCCCGTAAGGCCTGGGAGAACTGGATGGAACTCGCGACCTCCAGTGGGCTCCAACCTCTCGTGAAGTTCGCCAAGAACCTAGCCCAAAGGATCGACGGAATCCTCTCCCATTGCCGCTGGCCGCTCAACACCAGCGTCCAGGAAGGGATCAACAACAAGATCAAAGTCCTCAAACGCATCGCCTACGGCTACCGTGACGAGGACTACTTCTTCCTCAAGATCCGTGCGGCCTTCCCCGGAAAAACGTGAAGAACCTCAATTTGTGTTCGGACCGTTACACGCCCCTTCCTTTTCCTTGAGGGTCAAAATCCGGGATGAGTCGAGGTTTTGTAGGACCGTTCGGAAACTGCTTCGGAGAATCCAACGCGAAAGGTCCCTGAAACGGGGCTTCGGCTCCACCCAATCAAGGTTTTGCGGCCAATTCCTGAATTCC
>CAIPUA010000360.1 GCA_903868115.1 uncultured Holophagaceae bacterium | reverse complement strand
GTATTCCTCCAGCGAGGTGCGCCGCCACAGGCCGCGTGGGTTCTTCGCATCCTTCCAGAAGTTGTAGTAGTAGGCTCCCCGCTTGGCAATGTCCGGGATGCGCTCCTTGGAATCGTAGATCTTCAGCAGATCCGCCTTGAGGGTCTGGAAGGAGGGCGCTTCGGCCAGTTCCTTGGCAGATTCCGCGTTCCGGGCCTTCACCCAGTCCAGCGCCTTCTCCCCCCGTCACATTCTCCAGCCAGAGGTAGGGATCCTCGTTCGCGGCGGTGGGCGTAGGTTTGGGTTCCTGAGCAGCCATGCTCCAGCCTAGCGTCAGGCTGAGGGCGAGCGGGATCCAGGGACGTTGCATGGGGATCTCCTTGGGAAAGAACGGGCGGTGGGATGGAGGCTGGAGCCAGAGGGGGCACCCGTGAGGTGCCGACTTCTTGGGCGCCATCATAGCTTATACCTCGGGTCATGAGGCAAAAATTGACAGGGGGCGTTTCCCCATGTTCAACTCGCAAATCAAAGGTTCCCCCGTGATCCTCACCTCCTGCCATCATGCCCGCCATCATGTCGCCCATCGGGTGAAGGGAGAAGCCTTCTAGTCGAATCAATACCTTTCGAACGAAGCCCCCGGAGCCCAAAAGGTCCGGGGGCTTTTCTTTTCTGACGGAAATCCAGCCATGAACATCTTCGCCGCGCTTCATCACCATACCCATCCCCCACCTTCGGGGTAGGCCACCGTCTGCGCTCTTGCGCGATTCCAGCCCCGAGGCTCCTCACGGACCCCGGGGCTTTTCCTTTTTTTCATCCCATTTTCCAGGAAATCCCATGACCCCGATCAATCTCGCACTCCCCAAGGGCCGCATGGCCGAAGGGGTGCTTCAACTAATGAGCGAGGCCGGCCTGAAGGTGTCGGCCAACGGGCGCAACTACCGCCCCCTCTGCCGCGATCCCCGCTTTGAGCTGAAGATCCTCAAGCCCCAGGATATCGTCCGCATGGTGGAACTGGGGCGCCACGATCTGGCCTTCGCGGGCCACGACTGGGTGGTGGAACTGGGTGCCTCGGTGGACGAACTCCTGGACACCGAGTTGGATTCGGTGCGCATCGTGGCCGCAGCGCCCGAACTGCTCGTCGCCTCCGGTGAATTGCGGACGCGCCCCATCGTGGTGGCGAGCGAATACGAGCGCATCACCAAGGAATGGCTCGCCCAGGAGGGTTACGATGCTGTTTTCGTGCGCAGCCATGGCGCCACGGAAGTCTTTCCCCCGGAGGACGCGGATCTGATCGTGGACAACACGGCCACAGGACGCACGCTGGTGGAGAACGGCCTAGCGGAGATCGCGACCCTTATGCGTTCTTCCACACGCCTGATCGCCAACCCGGGCCTGATGAAGGGGCCACAGTCGGAGGTAGTCGAGGAGTTCCTGCTGCTCATCCGATCCGTGCTCGACGCCCGGAAGCGGGTGATGCTGGAGATGAACGTGACCTCCGCTTCCCTGGACCGTGTGCTTCGGGCGCTGCCCTGCATGCGGCGACCCACGGTCATGCCCCTTTCCGACGACGGCGGTTTCGCCGTGAAATCCGCCGTGCTGCGAGAGGAGGTGGCGCGCATCATCCCGCGGCTCAAGGCCGCCGGCGCCACGGACATCCTGGAGTACCCCTTCAGCAAGGTGGTGCTGTGAGGGCGCCGGATGTCCTTCCCGCCTTTCGCGAGCTCAAGGCCTATACCCTTCAGGAAGGGCGGGGCGCTTTCCTCCGAATGGACTTCAACGAAGGCCCGGTTCCCGATCTCGAGGTAGTCACCCAGGCTCTTGCACTCTGCGCCTTCTCTGCCACGGTCTATCCGGAGTACGGTGCCCTCCGGCGGGTGGCGGCTCAGGCTTGGGGCGTCGAGTCCTCCATGCTCCTGCCCGTGAACGGTGCGGATGAAGGCATCGCGCTCGTGCTGCGCGCCTTCACGGGCCCCGGCGATGCCGTGGTGCTGCCCGTGCCCTGCTTCCCCATGTACCGCATCTACGCGGAAATCTGCGGGGCTCCCGTCCTCTCCGTGCCCTTGGCGCCCGACTTCGGCTTGGATCTGGAAGCCACGCTGAAAGCTATTCCAAGGGGAGCCTTGCTCTCCCTCACCAGCCCCAACAACCCCACGGGACGCGCGATTCCGGAAGCTCAGGTTTTGGCACTTCTGGAGGCCGCCGGGGGAAGGCCCGTGGTGATGGATGAGACCTACGCGCCCTTCTGTGGGCAGGACTTTGCACCGCTCCTGGCGCGTTATCCCAACCTCATCATTCTGCGGACCCTCAGCAAGGCCCACGGCCTGCCGGGCCTCCGCTGCGGACTGATCCTCGCGGATCCGCAGGTCATCCAGCGTCTCGAACCCTTGCGTTCGCCCTTCAATGTCAACGGTGTGGCCGCGGCCCTTGGCGCCCAGATGTTGACCGGTGATGGGGGACTGCGGGCTCGGTTGCAGGGGGCCACGGAGGCCCGGAGAACTCTCCAGGAAGCCCTTCATGCCGTCGGTATCCCGACGGTTCCTTCCGATACGCACTTCTTCTTGGCCGATCTGGGCAGCCGGGCTTCGGCGGCGGTGGCCATGCTGCGGCTGCGCGGAATCCTCGTGAAGGATCTCTCGCCTTCGATTCCGGGCATGCTGCGCATCAGCGTGGCCGAGGCACGGGAGGCTCAAGCCTTCCTGGGAAATTTCCTCCCCTGGTGGGAGACCAACCCGAAAACGGAGCGCCCATGAAGCCCATCACCTTCGAACGCAATACCCGCGAAACGCGCATCCGCCTCAGCCTGGGGACTGACGTGGGCTCCATCCGTACTTCGCTGCCTATGTTGAGCCACTTCCTGGAGCAGCTCAGCTTCTACTCGGGCATCGGGCTCGATCTGGAGGCCGAGGATCTCCTGCCCCTGGGGGATGGCCACCACCTAGCGGAAGATGTGGCCATCGCCCTGGGGCGGGCCTTGGATGCAGTCCTGGAGGATCGGTCCAGGCTCCAGCGCTACGGCCAGCGCCTGCTGCCCATGGACGAAGCCCTGGCCACCTGTGCTCTGGATATCGGGGGGCGGCCTTGGGCGGTTCTCGAGATCCCCTTTCCCATCCCGATGCTGGGCGGCCTCGCTACGGAAAACATCCTCCATTTCTTCCGCAGCCTGGCCATGGAGGCGCGCTTCACTCTCCACTTGAGCGTGGCGGGTGAGAACGCCCACCACCTCGCGGAGGCCGGTTTCAAAGCGTTGGGATTGGCCCTGCGAGAAGCCCTGACGCCCGCCGAAGACCTACGTTCCACCAAAGGAGTGTTGAGGTGATCGGAATTCTGGATTACGGCTGCGGCAACCTGCGCAGCTTGGAGAACGCCCTGGCCTTCCTGGGCTTGGCAAGCCGCCGGGTGGCAACGCCTGAAGCCATCGCCGGGGTGGATCGACTGATCCAGCCCGGCGTGGGCCACTTCGGCCACGCCATGACTCAGCTCCGCTCCCGCAGCCTCGAGGCTGCCGTGAAAGCCTTTGCTGCCTCGGGTCGGCCGCTCCTGGGTATCTGCCTGGGGATGCAGATCATGTTCGAAGGCTCGGATGAGGCGCCCGAGGTGCCAGGGCTCAGCCTGCTGCCGGGGCGCTTCGAGTCCTTCACGGATTCCACGCTGAAGGTGCCTCACATGGGCTGGTCCTTGGTGGAATTTGGGGACCGCATGGGCACGGCCTATTTTGTCCACAGCTACTTCCTGCCGGAGTGGAACCCGGGCACACCGTCGCAGCGGTTGGGTATCGCCCAGTATGGGCGGCCCTTCGTGGCGGCCTTCCGCAGCAGCAATCTGGCGGGCTGCCAGTTTCACCCTGAGAAGAGCGGCACCTGGGGCCTTGGCCTCCTGAAGGAGCTGGTCACATGGTGATGAAGCGAATCATTCCTTGTCTGGATGTGAGGAATGGCCGGGTGGTCAAGGGCGTGCAGTTTCTTAACCTCCAAGACAGCGGCGATCCCGTGGAGTTGGCCACCCGCTACGATGCGGAAGGGGCCGATGAGCTGGTGTTCCTGGATATCACGGCGGGCATCGAGCACCGTGACACGGCCCTGCGCATGGTGGAGGCCGTGGCCAAAGCCGTCTTCATCCCCTTCACCGTGGGCGGCGGCATTCGCAGGGCCGAAGACGCGGATGCCCTGTTGTTGGCGGGTTGTGACAAGGTGGCCGTGAACAGCGCCGCCGTGCGCCGTCCGGAACTGCTCACCGAGATCGCCCACCGTTTCGGCAGCCAGTGCGCAGTGCTAGCGGTGGACGTGTGGCGCACCCCGGAAGGCTATCGAGTCGTGGTGGATGCAGGTCGCACCTGGACGGAATGGAAGCTGGAGGACTGGCTGGACGAGGCCCAGAGGCGAGGGGCGGGGGAGGTGCTCCTCACTTCCATGGACCAGGATGGCTCTAACGGGGGCTACGATCTGGAGTCCCTGCGCATCGCTTCAAGGCGGCTGCGCGTTCCTCTCATCGCCAGCGGCGGTTTTGGGGAGGCGCGCCATGCCCTGGAAGCTTTCCGGGCGGGCGCCGATGCAGCCCTGGTTGCCTCGGCCCTGCATACCGGAGGGCTGACCGTGAGGCGTCTCAAGGCCCAACTGATTCAAGAAGGTGTGGAGGTACGTTCGTGCTGATTCCAAGCATTGATCTGATGGGAGGCAAGGCCGTTCAACTGGTGGGTGGCCGGACGAAGATCCTGGAGGTGGACGATGTGCTGGGGCTGGCTGTGCGCTGGCGCGTGTACGGCGAGCTGGCCGTCATCGATCTGGACGCGGCCCTGGGTCAGGGGGATAACCTCGAACTCGTAAAGGCGCTCTGCGGTGTGGCCCGCTGCCGGGTGGGTGGGGGCGTGCGCACCGTGGCGAAAGCCCACGAGCTGCTGAGGGCGGGCGCAGCCCGCATCATCATCGGCACGGCGGCCAGCGAGGCCTTCCTCGGCAAGCTGCCCCGGGAGCGGTCGATCGTGGCGGTGGATCAGCACCACGGTCGCCTCCAGTCCATGGGCTGGCGCACCGATGAGGCCGAGGCGCCGCTGGATCGTGCCCGTCGCCTGGCGCCTCACTGCGGTGGTTTCCTCATGACCGCCGTGGACAAGGAAGGCCGCCTGGAGGGTGTGGATTGGAAGGCGGCCCGCCTGATCCGCGAAGCCACAGCGCTGCCCATTACCTACGCCGGAGGCGTGAGCACAGTCGAGGATGTGGCCGCCCTGGATCGTCTGGGCCTCGACGCCCAGGTGGGCATGGCGCTGTACCGGGGTCTGCTGGATCCTGCGGAGGCTTTTCTGGCGTGCCTCGATTGGGAGAAGCAGGACGGGCTCATCCCCGCTGCCGTTCAGGACGAAGCCGGACGGCTCCGCATGGTGGCGTGGCAGAATCGCGAGAGCTTGCGACTGGCGTTGACAGAGGCCAAGGGCGTGTACTGGTCCCGGACCCGGGGCGGACTCTGGGAAAAGGGGAAGGGCAGCGGGAATACCCAGGCGCTGCTGAGGGTGGAGGCGGACTGCGACCGAGACACCCTGCGCTTCGTGGTGACGCAAACGGGACCCAGTTGCCACAGCGGTGCCGCCACCTGTTTCGGTCCCGGGGATTTCGCGCTGGCGGATCTCGAAACCACGATTCAGCAGCGGGCCATCTCTGGGCCCGAGGGCAGCTACACGGCACGACTCCTTGGTGAAAAGGGATTGCTGGAGGCGAAGCTTCGGGAGGAAACCGAGGAAGTGCTTCAGGCGAAAACCCAGGACGAATTGGTGTGGGAATCCGCCGATCTTTTGTACTTCCTCATGGTTCGTGCGGCCCAAGGCGGTGTGCGGCTGGGGCAGGTGCTGGCCGAACTGGAACGTCGCCATTTGACCGATACGCGCAAGCCTGGAAATGCGAAGTCGTGAATTTCCGAGGTATCAACACCAAAGGACACACCATGTCTATCAACCTAACCCTGCTGCAGTGCCTTTCCCCCGAGGCGGCCCTGGCTCGTGCCACCCGGCCTCTGCCACCTATTCCATCCGAGGTGTCCGAGATCCTGGAGGACATCCGCGCTCGGGGCTCCGGAGCGGTCTTTGCTTGGGCGCGCCATCTGGACAACTTCACGGGTGATGCCTTCGAGGTTTCGCGAAGCCGCATGGATGCGGCGGTGGAAGCACTGGATCCGCTACTGCGGGGCCACCTTGAAGCCGCGATCCAGCGCGTGAAGGCCTTCAGCGAGGCCCAGAAAATCTGTTTTCGGGATCTCGAAGTGCTCCAAGACGGCATCTGTCTGGGGCAACGCATCGTGCCCGTGCAACGAGCCGCCTGCTACGCGCCCGGGGGGCGCTATCCCTTGCCCAGCTCCGTGATCATGGGCGTGGTGCCCGCCCGGGTCGCAGGCGTGGACGAGGTGATCGTGCTGAGTCCCCGCATCCACCCCATCACCCTGGCCGCAGCGGCTCTGGCGGGGGCAGATCGCGTCTTCGATCTGGGGGGCGTCCAGGGCATCGCCGCCGTGGCCTGGGGCCTGGCGGGGCTGCCCCGGGTGGATCTCGTGGTGGGTCCCGGCAATCGGTATGTGACGGGGGCCAAGCGCCTGCTCTATGGCGATGTGGGCATTGAGTTCCCCGCCGGGCCCAGTGAGCTCCTGGTGATCGCGGACCGCGGCGCCCGACCCGAGTGGATCGCGGCGGATCTGCTGGGCCAAGCGGAGCACGACCCCGAGGCCCTGCCCATGCTGCTCAGTTTCGACACAGACCTTCTGAAGGCGGTGGACGACGCACTTCGGCGTCAGCTCGCGGAACTTCCAGCGGACTCGCCCGCTCGGGAAAGCCTGGGCAACGGATTTGCCGTGGCCGTCGCGGACGAGGCGGAGGCGCTGGCCCTGGCTGAGGCCTTGGCCCCTGAACATCTGGAGCTGCAGGGTCCTCGGGCCGAAGGTCTTGCGGATCGCCTGCGCACCTATGGCAGCCTCTTCGTGGGTGAAGGCACGGCGGAAGTTTTCGGGGATTACGGCAGCGGCACCAATCACATCCTTCCCACCGGCGGCGCGGCGCGCTTCACGGGTGGCGTCTTCGTCGGCACCTTCCTCAAGACCCTCACCTGGCAGCGCATCCTGCCCGAGGCTCAGCGTCAACAGGCGCTTCAGGCCATCGCCCTGGCGGAAGCGGAGGGCCTCAAAGCCCACGCCGCCTCGGCCCGGGCGCGACTATCCTGATTGACCCCTTTCCGCGCCGCTCTGTCGGGCCCTTCTCGCGCTATTCTTTGCCCTCTCCTCGCCCCAACCACGGAAGCCGCCTTGACCCACCTCCCGCTTCGCCATCTCCTGCTCCGAGAAAGCCTACTGGTGGTGGGTCTGGGCGGCTTGGGGCTGACCGGGGCCGGCTGGTGGGGGGCTCGCGCCATCATGATCGCTCAGGCCAAAGCCAGGGCTGAAACGGGGCTGCGAGATGCCGAGCGACGGGTGCAAGCCAGCCTCGGCGAGGCCATCCGCACCGGTGAAGCCCTGGCCCAGATGGGTCGACTCGGCCAACTGGCGCCCATGAACACGCTTGCCGGGGAGCGACAACTGCTGGCGGAACTCCGCAGTCGCTCCAGCCTTTCGAATCTCACCTTCGTGCTCTCCGACGGGCAGGCCTCGGCCGCCAATCTCCCCGAAGCCAAGAACCGGAATCTCTGGGCCACCCGCGGGACCCATTTCGAGCAGGGCATTCCCAGGCGGCTCCTTAACCTGTGGGACTCGCAAAACCAGTTGGTGGAATCCGGGACGGACCCGGCGGCTCCCCCGGACTGGAGAACTCGCCCTTGGGTGCTCCAGGGCCTTCGGACGGGCCAAGGGAGTTGGACGCCCCCCTACCTTTTTTTGGGCACTGTGGGCTTCGGGCTAACCTACACCATTCCGGTATTTCAGGCGGGTCAGCCCCTCGGGGTATTGGGTGTAGATCTGGTACTGGGGGATATTCGCCCGTGGTTGAATGAGGCCAGGCCTACCAGGGGTACCCGCCTCGCCATCCTCGATGGGGATGGCCGTTTGTTGGTGCCTCCGGAACAGGACCAATCCTCCGCCGATCCTGGTCGAGCCCGTGTCCTGGAACCCGAACCCCTGGACCCTATCCGCCATCCCATTCCCGCTGCAGTGCACGTGGCAAAGGACGCCGATCGACCGGGGCTTTGGCCTCAAATCAGGGTGGGGGGAGAGACCTTCCTTGTGCAGCGGCGTCGGTTGCGCCTGGAAGGTGGCCTGGAGTGGGAACTGCTAGCGGCCATTCCCGAGGGGGATCTGCTGGGAGAACCTCGGCGGGTGGCCTTGACGACCCTCGCCCTGTGTCTGGGTGCCTTGGTTCTGTTGGCGTGGCGCATGGCGCGGAGCAGCCGCCAAATCGCAGAGCCGCTGGAGCGGCTGGCCGCTCAGGCCGAGTGCCTCATTGAAGGCCATGCCATCACTACCCCAGATACCTCCATCGCTGAAGTGCAGAATCTCGCCAAAGGTCTGAGGGTGGCTTCCGTCGCTTTGGAAGAGCGGGTCCACATGGAAGGGCAGTTGCGGGTGGCCCAGCGCCGGGAGATGATCGGCACCCTCGCGGTGGGCGTGGCTCATGATCTGGGTAATCTCCTGGCCGCCGTCGGGGCCAATCTGGAACTGGCTCAGGATTCGGAGCTACCCGCGGCAACTCGGGAGCAAAGCCTGGACAAGGCCTCCAAGGCCCTGCGTCGGAGTCGCGGCTTCCTGCGCTCCCTGTTGACAATCGGCCGTCCGGTGGAGGAAGATCCCCGCCCGATCGAATTGGGTGCCCTCCTCCGCGAACTGGGTTCGCTCATGGAACCTCTGCTAGGCGCCTTGGTGTCCCTGGAAATCGAGGCTCCGTCCGAGCCGCTTTGGATCCACGGTGACCCTCTGCAAATTGAGCAGGTGCTGCTGAACCTTGCGATGAATGGGCGCGATGCGATGCCCGCAGGTGGGCCACTGACCCTGGTGGCCGGAAGAGGCCTGGACGGCCGTCCCTTCCTATCCGTGGCCGATGCGGGGGAAGGCATTCCTCCCGAGATAAAAAGCCAGCTCTTCCTGCCCTTCTTCACCACCAAGGCACCGGGTCGTGGCTCGGGACTGGGCTTGGCCATGGTTCAAGGCATCGCAAGATCCCACGGTGCGGAGATCGAAGTAGAGAGCGAACCTGGGCAGGGCAGCCGATTCACCCTGCTGTTTCCGAACCCCTCGCTCGATCCCCTGAAGCCCCAAGTCTAGGTAGGAGTTCGCGCAGGGTCGCCGCCTGGAGATCCCCTGGCGCGGCAATTCTCCCGCGTTCCGGCCCGATGGCGGCGAAGGTCCAGGCGAGGTCGGGGCGCGACTCTCGGGCACTCCGCAGGGCGGCCGCATCGTCCCGGGTGTCCCCCGCGAAAATGATCGTCTTGGAGCCAAAGCGTTCCGCTAAAATGAAAAGCCCGTCGGGCCTGGGTTTGCGGAGAGTGGGCTCGGAATCGCAGACGCTGGGCAGTTCGAAACCGAGCACCTCGAAGGCCATCACCAGTTCCTCCGGCGGACGGCCCGTATAGATGGCCATATCCATACCGACGGCCTCCAGTTCCGACCGAGTGATCAGTGGCGATTCCAAATGGCGGGTGTCGGTGTAGTGCGCCTGCACCACCCGTTGGCAAATGGGTTCCAGGTCCTGGATTCGGGTTTCCAGATCAGGAAATCCCACCTCATTTGCCATCCAGAGGCGCGCCATCTGGCCGCCTTCATGCAGCGCCACGGCCCCAGCCGTGAGGCGAAAATCATTGTTGAAGCCCCCCACGCGCTTGAACATCCGGAAATGCTCGTCACTCCAGGATGCTCCAGGCGCCAGTTCCGCCAGCGCCCGCGCCACCGCCTCCATGAAGCTGCGCTCCGCCTCCACCATCACCCCGTCCACATCCAGGACCAGCAGGGGCCTCACCGGAAGACTTCCGGCGCCTTTTCCTTCCAGAGCCCGCCAACCAGCAAGGTCGTCACGGGCACGCCGGGGGCCTTCACGCCGCGATGGCTCATGCAGGTATGCTCAGCCACCAGCTTGACACCCCAGCCTTGGGGGCGCAGGTGGGTCTCCATGGCCTCGAAAATTTGGCGGGTCAGGCGCTCCTGAACTTGCAGGCGGTTGGAAAAGGCCCGCACCAGTCGGACCAGCTTGGAGAGGCCTACGGTGCCCCCGGCGCCGGGCAGGTAGCCGAGGGTGGCGAGGCCCGAAAAGGGTGCCAGATGATGTTCACAGGTGCTGACGAAAGGTACGCGTTCCAGGATCACGGGGCAGGGCGCGAGTTCGCCGGGCAAAGGCTGGAGTTCCGCACGCACCTCCACCCCGTACCCATTGAGGCGCTCCGCCCAGTATTCCGCTACGCGATGAGGGGTATCGCGCAACTCGGGGGAGTCTGGATCGGCCCCGAAACTCGCCAGCAGTTCCTGCACGGCCTTGGCGGCCCTCGCCTTGTCGATGCCCATGGCGCCCTCCGAGTTTCCCCTAGAGTGCCATCATTCCTAGGCCATCAGACTCATTGTCATCCCGCTGATGGCCTTATTGGCATTGGCCGCGATCGCCTGAACCTGGGCATAAGCATCCGCGGCGCTTGGGGCAGAACGGACCTGGAAGGCCGTCAGTGCCCCGGCCGTACGGGGATCGAGGCCCGCAAGGCTGGAGACTCCCGTTGAGGCCAGCAATCCCGAAACGCTGGAATTCGATTGGGCCGAGGCAAGCCGACTTTCGATTTCGGAGGCGCCATTCCCGCTTTGGGCACCCAGAGTGTAGGAGGCCGCGTACATGGAGGCTTCCCCAGCCAGTCGCAGGATGTTCGTATAGGAATCCGCAGAACCGACCTCTCCTACCAGGGAGGCACCGCTGCTAGAGGCCAAGAGCGAGGATTGGGCGACTCCCTGCTGAAGTGCCTGGATCGGCGTACTGTTCTGCAGGGCATTCTGGTACGCCAAAAGGGTGAGGGATCCTGCGGTGCTCACATCCATGGCCAACTCCACACCCACTTATCGGCAAGATACGGGTCCATGATAAGCCAAAATCATTGAGAGCAATCCTTGCTGCGCGATCCCAGGGTGGCCTGTGGGATCATCGAGTTGGGAGGTGCCATGAGCGAGCAGCAGGTCACCTACGCAGCCAGCGGTGTGGACATCAACCGTCAGGACGAGGCACTGCGGCGGATCAAGCCCCTGGTCAAGGCCACCCGAACCGCCGGGGTGCGTTCGGACATTGGTCTTTTCGGCGGGCTCTTCAGCGCGCAGTTCCCTGAGACGCAGCCCATCCTGGTGTCCTCCATGGACGGCGTGGGCACCAAGATGAAGGTGGCCCGCCTAGCCAACACCTGGAACACCGTGGGTGGCGATCTGGTGAACCACTGCATCAACGACATCCTGGTGCAGGGCGCCCGGCCCCTCTTCTTCCTGGACTACATCGCCGCCCAGCGGTTGGAGCCCGAGGTCATCGAAGCCATCGTCACGGGCATGGCCAACGCCTGTCGGAACTCGGGCTGTGCGCTCATCGGCGGAGAACTGGCGGAGATGCCCGGTGTGTATGAGACCGGCGAAGTGGATGTGGCCGGCACCATCGTGGGCGTGGTGGACCAGGACGAATTGCTGCCGCGCCTGGGGGCCATGGCCGCAGGCGATGTGCTCATCGCCCTGCCCAGCTCGGGTCTGCACACCAACGGCTATTCTCTGGCCCGCAAGGTCTGCTTCGAGGTGGAGGGACTGAAGGTAACGGACGAACTGCCTGGCACCGGCAAGACCGTGGCCGAGGCGCTGCTCGCGGTGCATCGCAGCTATCTGCCTCAGCTCATGCCCCTGGTCAAGGCGAAGCAGCTGGTGGCCATGGCCCACATCACCGGCGGCGGCCTCACAGACAATCTTCCCCGGGTGTTGCCCCAACACCTGAATGCCGCCATCGAGACCCGGAGCTGGCAGATTCCACCCCTCTTCAGCTTCCTCCTCGAGAAGTCCCAGATGCCCATCGAGGATGCCCGCCGCAGCTTCAACCTGGGGGTCGGCATGGTGGTGATCGCCCCGAAGGCCGAGGCTGCGGAGGTCCTGCTCGCACTCAAGAATGCGGGCGAGGCCGCCTGGGTGATCGGCGAACTGGTGCATGGCAAGGGCGAGGTGCGTTATCGCTGAGGGGAAGGTGCAGTTCCCGGCAGCCGCCGACGAAGGAGGCGGCGTAGAGCAGCATGAATCAGGCTCGGCCGAAGGCCGAACTGGGGCGTGTGGCGTCCGGGAATGCCCAATGGGACCAAGCTCCCGCATCGAATCCCTGGATATCTTGCGGGGCCTGATGGCGCTTGCGGTGGCGGTGTACCACATGTCCATCTGGTCCCGGCTCTTCGAGGCGGGAACCCGGGCGAACAATGCCATCGCCATCTTCGGAAACTACGGTGTGGAGGGCTTCTTCGTCGTCAGCGGTTTCTGCTTTTTCCATCTGTACGGTGAAAGCCGCTGGGGTAGCCGGGAGTTGCGCCGGTTTCATGTCAAGCGCTTCTTCCGCATCGCGCCACTCTACTATCTGGCCGTGGCGTTGAATCTGATTCTTCAACAACCCGTGGGGCCCGCGCCTACGATCCGCATGCTGGCAGAGAATGCCACGCTCAGCTTCGGTCTCTTTCATCCCAATCACGCGCTGGTGCTGGGCGGGTGGTCCATCGGCATCGAGTATGTCTTCTACCTCGCGTTCCCGCTGCTGGCCTTGGGCACCCGTCGCAAGCTGTTCCTCTACCTGGGCGCGGCGCTTTTCCTGGCGCTGGCCTTCCCTTGGAGTTTCGGGAAGGTCCAGGCGGCCGCGCATTTAGGCGAGATGAAGTTTCATGCCTATGTGCAGCTTCCCAATCACGCCTTCCTCTTCCTGCTGGGCGGGATCGTGGCGGATGTGCGGCGGCGGACCTCCTGGCGCCTGAGCCTGCCGTGGTTTCTGGCCGCTGGGGGAGGCCTGCTGCTGCTCGCGTTGCCTCGGGGGCCGGTCTTCTATGATCACTTCGAGATCATGGCCGGCATGGCCCGCGTCAAATATGTGGGGATCTGTACCCTGGCCGTGGTGGTCTTCGCGTTCTACGAGATGCCCAATCATTTCCTCCGAAGGCCTTTTCTTTTCCTGGGGGACAGCAGTTATTCCGTCTATCTGCTCCACCCCTTTGCGTGGTTGATCGTAATGAAACTGCTGCCCAGTGGGCTTTGGTCGGCCTGGAGCTTCGCCCTTGGCCTGCTCCTGACGCTTGGATTAGCGGGACTGGTCTTCCGGTGGGTGGAGAAACCGGCCATGGGTTTGGGCCGTCGACTCGCGGGGGAATGAAGCGGTGGGACCTTGCCCGGCATCCCATTTCTAGACCTTTGGGTTGCTTTTTCGAGATTCTGGATTCTAATGCTGGAACGCGGCCTTGATCGACAAGGGAGGACCCAGGGATGAAATCGCTGAAGTGTTTGCTCGACGAAAAGCGTCGCGGACCTATTCTCGTGGGGCCCACCGATACGGTCTTCCATGCCCTCAATCTCATGGCTCAGCACGATATCGGCGCCCTCCTGGTGATGGAGCAGGGCAGGCCCATCGGCATCTTTTCCGAGCGAGACTACGCCCGGAAGGTGGTGCTTCGGGGCAAGACCTCCAAGGACACCCCGGTGCGTGAGGTCATGAGCGAGAAAGTCATCTATGTCACGCTTTCCCAGACCGTAGAGGAATGCATGGCGATCATGACGGATCGTCATGTCAGGCACCTTCCCGTTCTGGGTGAGGCCGAGGAGGTCGTGGGCTTCCTCTCCATCGGCGACATGGTCAAGGAAACCATCTCGCAGCAGAAATTCATCATCGAGCAGTTGGAACGCTACATCACGAGCTAGCGCTTCTTTTTTTTCTTGTTCTTCTCAGAGCCGAAGACCTTGGCGAGAAAGCCTTCGTGCTCCGGGGCTTGGCCGTCCTGGCGCATGGTCTGAAGCAGCTCCCGCACGAGATCTTCCTGTTCCGAACTCAGTCGGGTGGGAACGGCCACTCGCAGGTGCAGGTAGAGATCCCCGCGCCCGGATCCACGCAATCGGGTAACACCCGCATTAGGAAGCTTCACGACCTTGTCGCCGGCGGTGCCAGCGGCAATCCGGATGGAATCCTGGCCGTAGAGGGTCTCCACCGGCAGTTCTCCGCCCAGGACCAGGATGGGCCAGGGCACTTCGAGGCGTCGGTGCAGGTCAAAGCCTTCACGCTCGTAGAGCGGGTCCTGCTCGATGTCGAAGACGATGAAGAGGTCCCCGCTGCCGCCCCCCGAGCGGCCGGCTTCGCCCTCGCCTTCCAGCCGCAGCCGCTGCCCGCGGTCCACACCCGCAGGGATGCGAAACTTCACTTTGGTGCGGCGATGAATGCGGGCCTCACCCCGGCAGGAGGGGCAGGGGCTCTGGATGACTTTGCCCCGGCCCGCGCAGCGGGGGCAGCTGACATACATCTGGAGGAAACCTTGGCGCATGGCTACTTGGCCGTTGCCGCGGCACTGGGGGCAGGTCAGCGGTGAGGTGCCCTCGGCGCAACCGCTGCCGCGACAGGTGCCGCAGGCCTCCAGCCTGGGGATCTCGACTTCCTTCACCTCCACCCCGAAAACGGCCTCCTTGAAGGGCACCTTGAGGGTGTATTGCAGGTCCGAGCCCTGTTCCCCAGAGCCTGAGCGGCGTCGACCGGACCCGAAGAGATCGCCAAAGATGCCGCCGCCGCCAAAGAAGCTGCCGAAGATGTCTTGGAAATCCGTGAACTGGTTCGGGTCGAACTGGAAACCGCCTTGGCTGGGTGCGTCGAAGCCGAACTGGTCGTAATGGGGACGCTTCTCGGCATCCGAAAGGACCGCGTAGGCTTCGGCGGCCTCCTTGAACTTTTCCTCCGCACCCTTGTTGCCCGGATTCTGGTCTGGATGGTGCTGCATGGCCAACTTGCGGTAGGCCTTCTTGATCTCGTCGAGCGAGGCCTCTCGGCCTACGCCCAATACCTCGTAGTAGTCGCGCTTCGCACTCATCCCCCTAGATTAGCAGAGGGATCGCACGCTCTTGCTACAGGAGTCCCTTGGGCCCCCTGTTTCCCGAGGTGTCCTGGCCGTTTTCGAGGGCATTCATCATGGCCTCGCTGGCGGCGAGCACGGCGTTGGTGAGAATCTTCTGGACTTCAAGGAGTCTGCCTTCGCAGGCCTTTACGCCGGTTGTGTCCTTGGTGGCGACGGCCTGTCGGGCCGCGTTGAGGGTGTCTCGAACCAGGGTCTGTTCGTCATCGGCAAGGTATTTCCCGCACTCGGTGAAGCTCTTGTCGCAGGAGAAGAGCAGCCCCTCGGCGGAAGCGATGTACTTCAGTTCATCCCGTCGTTGGAGATCGGATTCGGCGTTGGACGAGGCCTCGCGAATCATGCGTTGAATTTCCAGTTCGGAGAGTCCCGAACTGGGGCGAATGCTCATGCCCTGCTCCAGCCCGGTCATCAGGTCCTTGGCAGACACTTTGACGATGCCATTGGAGTCGATATCGAAGGTGACCTCGATCTGGGGAACGCCCTTGGGAAGAGGAGGCAGGTTGATGAGATCGAACCGCCCCAGGCTCTTGTTGAATTCCGAGAGTTCCCGTTCGCCCTGGAGCACATGCACCTCCACCCGCGCCTGATTATCCGTGACGGTTGTGAAGGTGCGGCTGTCGCGCGTGGGGATGGTGGTGTTGCGACCGATGATTTTAACGAAGCCGCCTCCCTGAGTCTCGATGCCCAGCGAAAGCGCGGTGACATCCAGCAGCACCAAGTCCTTCACTTCGCCGGTGAGCACCGCGCCCTGGATGGAGGCACCCTGGGCGATGACCTCATCGGGGTTGATATCGCGATTGGGCTCCCGGCCGAAGAATTCCCTGACCTTCTGCTGCACCATGGGCATGCGTGTCTGGCCACCCACTAGGATCACCTGGTCGACATCCGAGGGGTTCTTACGGGCTTCCTTGAGCGCATCCTGGATGGGAACCATGGTGCGGTCCACGAGCTCGCGGACCATTCCTTCGAGCTCCTCGCGGGTGAGCGTGGCCTCAAGGTGCTGAGGGCCGGAGGGGCCCTGGGCGATGAAGGGCAGACGGATCTCGACCTTGTCCAGGGTGGACAGTTCGCACTTGGCTTTCTCGGAGGCCTCCTTGAGCCGCTGGAGGGCCATGCGGTCCTTGGTGAGATCGATGCCCGTCTGTTCGCGGAAGCGATCCACGAGCCACTGAAGCACGGCGTTATCGATGTCCTCGCCCCCGAGGAAGGTGTCTCCACTGGTAGAGAGCACCTCGAAGACACCATCGTTCATCTCCAGGAGGGTGAAGTCGAAGGTGCCGCCACCGAAGTCATAGATGGCGAGGATCTCCCGTTGGCCCTTCTTGTCGAGGCCATAGGCCAAGGCTGCCGCCGTGGGCTCGTTGATGATGCGCACCACATTCAGACCCGCGATCCGGCCAGCGTCTTTGGTGGCTTGGCGTTGGACATCATCGAAATAGGCGGGCACCGTGATGACCGCGTCCTGGATTTCTTCGTGCAGGAAGGCCTCAGCGCTTTGTTTCATGTTGCGCAGCACGATGGCGATAATCTCGGGGGGCGCGTAGTCACGGTCCCCTACGCCCAGCCAGGCGTCGCCATTGGGCGCTTTCACCACCTTGAAGGGCAGACGCTTGAGGGCATCCTGCACGCGGGGGAAATCGAATTTCTGGCCAATGAGTCGCTTGACCGCGAAGAGTGTGCGCTGAGGGTTCGTCACCGCCTGCCGCTTGGCGATGTGGCCCACCAGAACATCGCCCTTGTCCGTGAAGGCAACAACCGAAGGCGTAGTACGGCTGCCTTCACGATTAGGGATGACCCGCCGTTCGCCGCCCTCCATCACGCAGGCGCAGCTATTGGTGGTGCCGAGGTCGATCCCGATGAGTTTGCCGGGCATATGAAAACTCCATCAAATACAAACAAGCTTACTGGAGACTACCAGGAACATCCACTTCGGGACCAGCGTCGGGATGGTGGTTGACCACCACGCGGGCGGCGCGCAGGAGCTGATCACGCAGCATGAAGCCCCGCTCGAAGATGGAAGCGATGGCACCGTCCGGGAGCACGGGATCCGCGGCCGTGGCCAGAGCCTCCGCATTCCGGGCGTCGAAGGCGTCGCCCACCTTCAGGTCGATCTCTTCAACGCCGATCCGTCGGAGGGCATCCAGGAACTGTTTTTGAATGAGCAGCACGCCATTGCGGTATTCGTCCACCGTGGTGTAGGTGGCCCCGATGCACCGTTCAAAGTTGTCCATGACGGGCAGCATCTCCAACAGCAGTTTGCGTTCAGAGAGGTCCACGGCCATCTGGATGTCCCGCCCCGTGCGGTTGCGGTAGTTGGCAAAGTCCGCGAGGAGGCGATGATGCCTGTCAAGTTGCTCCGTCTCCCGCTTTTCCATCTGTTGGAGGCGCACCACGCCTTCCTCAAGATCGTGCTCGAGTTCCTCGATGATCCGCTCCGACACATCCTCGGTGGGCGATGAGCGATAACGCGTGGCCTCACGGGCGGGTGGTTCCGGCATCACGTCGGCCACCTCGTCGGCCAGAGCCTGAAGGTCATCCACGGCTTCGGCCTCGTCGATCGTGAGGTCCACCGTCGTGTCGCCTTCGCGGGCGGCCGACTCCTCGTCGGGGTCTAGGAAACTCGGGTCGGGTTGATGGGTCATGGAGGGAATTGTAGGTCCACCGGGCGGCCTTTGAAAGGTCAACGGACTCAAACCGATGGATGAACGCCGTTCAGGAATGCCTCGCCCCGCGCCGGGCGAGTTCCTCGGACCACCAGGCCAAGCCTCCGATCACCTTGTCGTAGTCCAGGCGCAGGGGGCCGAAGAAGGCAAAAGCGGCGCTCTCGTGGCCGGGAAGACCCACGGTGCGCATGGCGGTGGCCAGCGGAATGTCAGGCAGGAATGGATTCTCGGAGCCGAGGAGCAGTTTTACTTCCCGGGCCGACGCTTCGGCGAACGCATTAAGCAGACGAGCCAAATGCCCATGTTCCTCAAAGGTGGTCACCAGTTCGCGGAAGCGTCGGGAATCCTCGAATTCCGGCATCCGCAGAAGCTCCCGCAGGCCCGAGACAACGAGGCGGGGCCCCTCGGCCTCACCCGAAGCAGTCATGCGCTCCGCGAGTTCCGCCAGCCGTACACGGAGTTGTCGCGCTTCGTCGGCCTGCCCCTGCAGTGCTACGAACAAACGGCGGCGCATGTCCGCCAGGGAACACCCACAAAAGTGGAAGGTGGCGAAGTTCCCCAGTTCGGTAAGCGTCGCCGTATCAAAGTCCCAGGCGTTCTCAATGACCTGATGCTCCACGTCACCGGCGCTGCCCACCCACACGGCCACCAGCCGCCGAGGACCTAGTGGAACGAATTCCAGCCGGACGAGGCGGCTGCTAGCGAGGTGCACGGGCAAGGCTACGCAGACGCCACCCATGACCTCGGAGAGCACTCGGCTGGCGTGACGGAGCCAAGTATCCGGATCATGGTCCATGCCTTCGAAGGCGGCAGCAAGCTTGGCCCCGAGTTCGGGCGCGGGGCGCCTGGGGCGCACCCAGCGGTCAACATAGTAGCGGTAGGCGCGTTCGGTGGGTACTCGCCCGGCACTGGTGTGGGGCTGGCTTACCAGCGCCTGCTCTTCCAGGTCTGCCAGGACGTTGCGGATGGTGGCGCTGGAGAGCGGTTCGCGAGAGCCTTTGGCAAGCAGGCGCGAACTCACGGGCTCCCCTTCCACGAGGTAGGCCTCGATGAGCGCTTTGAGCACTGTCTCGCTACGGGAAGTCAGAGTCGTCATCGCGGGTCCGAGGAAACTAGTCGACTGGCAGGTACTATACTGCAGCCCCTCCAGCCCGGTGAACGGACCCTTAGGTCTTGAACCTGGCCACCAGGGCCGCGAGGCCATTGGCGGTGTGGGCGAGTTGGTCCGAGGTCTTCGCGTTGCTTTCCACGGTGCTGGAAAGCTGCACGCTGGCGCTGGCGTTTTCGACGGCTTTCTGGGCACTGACTTCCACCTGCTGGGCCACTTCGGCGCTGGCGTGGGCCTGTTCCTCCGTAGAGGAAGTGATCTCCAGCGCCATCGAGGTCACCTGTCCAATGTGCTCGCGGATCTCGGTGAGGGAGCGGACGGCTTCCTGGACCGTGGACTTGCCCATGGCCACGGCTTCGTTGCTGCCTTCGATGAGGGTGGCGATCTCCCGGGCCGACTGCGCGCTGCGCTCGGCGAGTTTGCGCACTTCCTCGGCAACCACGGCAAAGCCCTTGCCCATGGCCCCGGCCTTGGCGGCCTCGATGGCGGCGTTGAGGGAAAGCAGATTGGTCTGTCGGGCGATGTCCTGAATCACGCGCACGGCCTGAACGACCTTGGCGGTGGATTGTTCGACCTGAGCCATAGCCTGGATCGCGGCCTCGCCGGAGCGACCGCCGGCCTGGGTAGCCTCCACGGCTGCTTCGGCCTGCCGTTGGCTGGCCTTGACGTTGGTGGCAACTTCCTCGATGGAGGCGGTGAGCTCGGTCATGGCCGAGGCCATGCGTTCCACGGAACCGCGCTGTTCCTCGGCATTTCGGGCCAGCTCGTGACTGGTGGAAGAAATTTCGTGAGTGGCAGAGGCGAACGTGGCGGCGTTGTCCGTCACGCGCATCGAATCGAAGCGGATGCGGTTGATCATGCCCTTGAGGCCGGACTGCATGCCCCGCAGGGTGGCCAGAAGGCTGGTGGCATCACCGGGACGGGTGTCGATCTCCACCCGCATATCGCCCTCGGAAATGGCCCGAGCCACCCGGATGGCGTAATCGGGATCGCCCCCGATCTGGGCCTGGACCACTCTCGCCATGAGCATGGAAACGAAAATGGCCGCGACGATCCCGCCCAGCCCGCCGAAAACCGGGATCCAGAGAGCCTGACCCGAAAGGCTCTGCAGCGAGCCTAGGGATAGGAGGTTTAATACGAGCACGGCTGTGAAGATCGTAGTGACCAGGCCAAAGGCTAGGCGAAGTCGGTTGCCGAAGGCCATGTTCGGGAACGGTATCCAGAGATTCTTTTGGGTTTCAGCGAAGCTCTTGCCCTGGTTCACCAGCGCATAGATTCTTTGGGCTTCGCGGACCTGGGAGCGGCTGGGTTTGCTGCGGATGGACACATAGCCCACGGTCTTGCCTTGTTCCGCGACCGGGGTTGCGTTCACATCCACCCAATAGAAGCCGCCATCCTTGCTGCGATTTTTCACCGTTCCGTGCCATGATTTGTCGGCCTTGATGGTGGCCCAGAGATCCGCGAAGGCGGCCGGGGGCATGTCCGGGTGTCGCACCAGATTGTGGGGCTGACCCATTAATTCATCGCGGGTATAGCCACTGATGCGGACGAACTCGTCGTTGGCGTAGGTGATGATGCCCCGGGTATCCGTCATGGAAACCAGGAAGCCGCCCTCCTGGACCTGTTTCTCAACGTTGGTGACCGGCTGGTTGACGCGCATAAGCACCTCTCAACGAGGACCCCCAAAGGATCCTCATTGAGAGTTATCGTCCCCGGTGGGGGGCCGGGTGAATTCGGGCGTCAGAAAAAAAAACAGCAAAAAACCTAGGCTTTAGCCAAAGCCTGGTCCAGGTCGGCGATCAGGTCCTCGACATTCTCGATGCCCACGGAATAGCGGACCAGCCCATCGCTGATGCCGCTGGCGAGCCGAGCTTCCTTGCCCATACTGGCGTGGGTCATGGAGGCGGGGTGGCTGATGAGAGTTTCGACGCCGCCGAGGGAAACGGCCAGGGTCGCGAGCTTGACGGCGTCCATCAGGTGCCGCCCGCCTTCCACGCCGCCCTTGACCTCGAAGCTGAGCATGGCACCGGGACCCTTCATCTGCTTTTTCACCAGCTCGTACTGAGGGTGCGAGGGCAGCCCCAGGTAGCTCACCCACTCGATTTTGGGGTGCTTTTCCAGCCATTGGGCGATCTCCATGGCGCTCTGCTGGGCGCGATCCACACGGATGGAGAGGGTCTTGAGGCCGCGGCTCACGAGCCAGGCCTGGTGGGGATCCATGTTGCAGCCGCTCATGACCATCATGGCGCGGAGCTGCTTGTAGAGGGCCTCGTCCTTGGCCACCAGGATTCCGCCCACCACATCCGCATGGCCGTTGATGAACTTGGTGATGGAATGCAGCACCACATCGCAACCCAGGTCCAGGGGCCGCTGGAGGTAGGGGCTGGCGAAGGTGTTATCCACGACGACCCACGCACCGTGGGCGTGGGCCAGTTCCGCAATGGCCGCCAGGTCAGTCACCTGCATGCCGGGGTTGCCCGGGGATTCAACGTAGATGATTTTGGTATTGGGCTTGATCGCGGCCTTCACGGCGCCCAGATCGGTGGTGTCCAGGAAGGTGGACGCCACGCCGAAGCGGACCATGTGCTTTTCCATCAGGATGCGCGAGGGGCCGTAGACCGATGCTTGGCTGACCACGTGATCGCCGGAGCTGAGCAGGGCGAGGTAGACCGTGGCCACGGCGCTCATGCCCGAGGAGGTGGCCACGCCGCCGGCGCCATTCTCCAACTGGGCCATGGCCACTTCCAGGGCGTTGATCGTGGGATTTCCGATGCGCGTGTAGATGTAGCCCTCGGCCTTCCCCGCAAAACGATCCGCGCCCTCCTGGGCATTGCGGAACGCGAAGGTGGAGGTCTGGTAAATGGGCGTGACGGCGCTGCCCATAGGGTCATCCGGTATGCCGGCGTGCACGAGCTTGCTATCGAATCCGAGATTGCGGGTGTCCATGGGTGCTCCCATAACGGTTCAGTCTTGCCTGGATGAGGTAAGGAATGGCATGGAGATCCCCAGGGCCCCAACCTTCGGAGCGCCAATCCTCTGTGGCCCCAAACCGGCCTGCGAAGCGGGCCTATTTGCCACGGTTGCTGGTGCGGGTGCGCCCCGTGGCCTGCTTGGATGGCGCCGGCTTGGTCGTCTTGTGCGCGGAGGGCGCGGGGTGGCGCTCGGCGTGGCTGGGCTTTCCCGGCTGCGCGTTGACTACGGTGCTTTCTGGTCCAGGCTTGCTGGTCAGGCTGCCCAGAAGGTTCGCGGTGATCGAAGGGTCGGGCTTGGACATGGCGGCACCTCGGGATGCGGCGGAGGCGAGCAAAGGACGCCTGAGTGGGTTCTCCCCATTGTAGTCCATTCTCCCGGTCCGGCCGTTTCAGCGGGCCTTTTCCCCCACATGCAACGCCACAATGCCGCCCGTGAGGTTCGTCCACACCACATCTGAGAACCCCGCGCTCCCGAGTTCCGCAGCCAGGGCTGTCTGGTCTGGGAAGGTCCGGATGCTCTCGGGCAAATAGGTGTAGGCACGGGCATCGCCGCTGATCCAGCCGCCGATGCGGGACAGGATCTTCAGGCTGTAGAAATCGTATAGGCCGCGCAGCCAGGCCCAGCGGGGGCGGCTGAATTCCAGGATCGTGAGGCGCCCGCCGGGGCGGAGCACCCGAAGGAATTCCGCGAAGGCCCTGGGGCGCTGCTCAACATTGCGGATGCCGTAGCAGATCGCAACACCGTCGAAACTCTGGTCGGCAAAGGGCAGACATTGAGCGTCCGCACCCAGGCTGGCCCAGACGCGATGGGCCAGGCCCTTCCGATGGAACTTGGCGGGGCCGAGGGCCAGCATGGCCAGGGTGAAATCCGTGCTGATGACCTCTGCGCCTTGGCGCGCCAGGGCTAGGCTGGAATCACCGGTGCCCGCAGCCACATCCAGCATGCGCAACCCTGGGGCGGCTCCCGAGGCCTTCGCCATGCGCCGCCACCAGTAGAAATCCAGGCCCAGGCTCAGGACATGGTTCAGCAGGTCGTAGCGGGGCGCGATGCCGCTGAACATGGACTGGACCTGGGAACCTTCGGGCATGGGGCCTCCGGGTTCCATGATCCCGGAAAAAAGCGCCGAGGGAAGATGCGGGGGGGCTCAGGTACAATGGACCCTTGGCCCAAACCCGGACTCAAATACCTGTTGGAGGTTTCATGGACATGACGCACGAGACGATCTTCGGAGGCAGCTTTCTGCTGACTCCCATTGGCAGCCAGCCGCAGTTCACGCCCGAGGAATTGAGCGAGGATGCCCGAGCCGTCGGCCAAGCCGCTCGGGAATTCGTGGACGGCGAAATCATGCCCAAGGATGCCGAGATCGACAAACTGGACTTGGACCTCACCAAGGAACTGCTGCGCAAGGCCGGCCAACTAGGCCTCCTGGGTTTGGAAATTCCCGAGGCCTACGATGGCATGGATCTTGACAAGCTCTCGGGGCTGCTGGTGCTCGAAGAATTGGGCCGCCAGGCGAGCTTCTCCGTCACCTATGGTGCCCATACCGGCATCGGCACGCTGCCCATCGTCTATTTTGGCAATGAACAACAGAAGGCGAAGTACCTGCCCAAGCTTGGCAGCGGCGAATGGGGGGCGGCCTATGCCCTCACGGAACCCGGTGCGGGCTCCGACGCCATGAACTCCAAGACCGTGGCCACCCTGGAGGGCGAAACCTGGGTGCTCAACGGTTCCAAGATGTGGATCACCAATGCGGGCTTCGCGGAGGTCTTCGTGGTTTTCGCCAAGGTGGATGGCCGCAAGTTCACCGCCTTCATCGTGGAAAAGGACGACCCCGGCTTCAGCACCGCCACCGAGGAGCACAAGCTCGGCATCAAGGGTTCCTCTACCCGCGCCCTCAGCTTCGATAACTGCCGCATCCCCAAGGACCGCCTACTGGGTGAGATCGGCAGGGGCCATCGCATTGCCTTCGGCATCCTGGCCATCGGTCGCTTCAAGCTGGGCGCGGGCTGCAACGGCATCGCCAAGGAAGTGCTGAAGTACACCCTGAAGTACACCGGCGAGCGGACGCAATTCGGCAAGACCATCAATAATTTCGGCCTCATCCGCAAATATCTGGCCGACATGGCCACGCGCATCTTCGTGGCCGAGAGCATGAATTTCCGCACCATCGGCTACCTCAACGAAGGCATGCGCGCCGCCACCTGGGATCAGCCAGATGCCGCCAAGCAGAAGATGGACATCATGGACGAGTTCCAGATGGAGGCCTCCATCATGAAGGTCTGGGATAGCGAGGCCCTGGGCTTCATCGCCGACGATTCCGTGCAGTGCTTCGGCGGCTACGGCTTTTCCGCCGAGTATCCGCCCGAAAAAATCTACCGCGACAACCGCATCAACCGTCTCTTCGAAGGCACCAACGAGATCAACCGCCTCATCATCGCGGGCCAGGTCTTCAAGAAGTTCAGCAATCACACCCTGCCGCTCCGCAAGGACACCGCCGAATTGCCCAAGCTGGGAACTGGGCCTCTCGCCCGCGCCGAACAGGCCGTGGAACTGGCCAAGCGGCAGGCTCAGTACGCCACGGCGGCCTGTCTCGAGATCGCGGGCCAGAAGCTCATCGAGAACCAGGAGGCCGCTGCCCGGGTCGCCGATATGGTCACCGAGATCTACACCATGGAATCCGCCGTGGTGCGGGCCGCCAAGATGAGTGCCGCTGGGCATCGTTGGGCCGAACTGGCTCGGGATTGTGCCGAGATCCATGTGAACGAGGGGTGCGGCAAGGTGCAAAATCTCGCCCGCCTGCTGCTGGCGGAAGTGCTCGAAGCCGGGGCGCTGGATCAGGCTATGGCCGATCTGAGGGCCTTCGATCTCTACGTGCCCGTGGCCGGGGCCAAGCTCCGGGATCGCGTGGCCGCGCAGCTCATCGAGAAGGGCGCCTACCCGATCGAACATTACTGAGCGGGTGTTTCATGGTTCGCTAGCGCCCCCTTGGGCGGTCGGAGGAGGGCCGATCCGGAGTCGAGGGCCTGGGCGCGGGACTTGAGCTCGGGCTGGGGGCCGGGGCGGAGGGACGCTCTTGGCGGAATTCGCGGGAAGGCTCGGATCGAGAGGGTTCCCGCGGAGCCGGGGCCTCCCGTGTTTCGCGGGGAATTTCCCGGGACGCGGGGCGCTCGAACTCCCGGGAACGCTCTCGGGTTGTTTCCCGGGGCGCCGGTCGCTCCGGGTCCCGGGTCCGGTATTCCTGGGCGCGATCCCGTAGTGAGGTCGCTCGGCCAGGATCCGCAGCACGGGGTTCTCGGCCTCGGTCGGGCTGGGATTCGCGCCGGCCAGGTTCGGCGGACTGCACGGGGCGGGCGTTTTCGCGGATCAGCGGACGGGAATTTACCGACCGGCGTTCCTCGGCGCGGCGGAAGCCAGAGCTGGCTCCAGTCCCATCCCGTCCAGGTCCTGCGGGGGTGGCGGCGGTTCCATGAGTCCCCGTACCAGGCTGGACAAGGTCGCGGCGGAGGATACTCCGGCCCGTGGTCGTCTGGGCCAGGCGATCATAGGTCTGCACGCGTTCTCGCAGCAGTGGCCGCTGGACAACCACCCGCTGAAACTGGGCGGGGTTGTTAATCTCGTTGCGGGTGACGACGAGGGGGCCGCGCTGCCAAGGCGGAGTGAGGGGGCGCGGCCCCCCGCCCGTAGTGTGGTTGAAGGTGCGGATGATGTTCATGTCTGAGTGGGTGTGGGTGTGCAGGTGTGAGCGGCCGATGTGGCCCATATTCACCACGTTCCAACAATGGCCACCGCCCCAGGCGCCATAGCCCCAGGTGCAGGGGGCATTCCAGTAGCCCAGCGGGGCCCAGCCAAAGTAGCTGTCGAAGGTGTTCCAGGCCACCCAGGCAGGGCTGTAGTGGACGCCTGGGATCCAATACCAGCCGAAGCTTGTGCCCCAGCCCCAGCGGCCGTGGTGGTAGGTCACATAGCCCCAGGGTTCGTCGCTGACCCAGGTCATGCCGCCCGCGTAGGCACCCCAGCGGCCATGCCAGTAGGGGCGCCACTCCGCGCTAACCCCCGTGGGTCGCCAGCACCAGCTGCTCGTCTCGTCCACATAGATCCATTCGCCGTTATCGTCCAGGTCATCTGCGTAGTAGCGGATTTCGCGGGGCACCCGGTCCCAGCTAGCCCGGCGGCGGATGGCGAAGGAATCTTCGCACCACCCGTCGAAATCATCGGACTCGCAGGTGTTGAAGCTGCGCACGCGGTCCAGGCGGTCCTGACTGCCGTAGACCGTAAGCCGTTCACCTGCGGCGAGGATGTTCTGGTGGGCGTCGTTGGCGAAGCTGATGCGGCCACTGTGGACCCTGAGTCTCACGGTACGATCTCGCTCGACCTCGCAGGTGGCGCTCGCCTTGTCGGCCAGGGTGGCCGTGCCGGAAAGGGTGTCCACCCGGATGCGGGCACCGCTTTGGGCGCCCAGCGCGATCCGGATGCGCCCATAGTCCAGGCGCAGGAGGACCTGCCGCTCACCCTTCTTGTCAGCGAAGAGGGCGGCTACCTGGAAGCGGGTGCCCGGTCCGAAGGCGATGCGCGTTCCATCACCCAGTTGCAGGACACCACGACCGCGGCTTTCCACCACATCGCCCTCGGCGATAGGAGTTCCGCGGGTCAGGGCCTCTTCGCCCTCACCCTTCTGGATGCGAACATCGCCCTCAACGATTTTTACCTGGGCGTAGCGCTCCGGGCTTTCACCCAGATAGAGGTCCTCGTCCGGGGTCTCAGCGCGCAGTGTCGGCGCGGGGGCGAGCATGGCAGCAGGGACCAGGAGCAGGGCCAGGGTGAGCTTGCTGGAGAATGGGTCGCGGAACATGGCATCCCTCCAAGTATGTTCGTGCACCGGATACCGCAGGATCCGAGTTCAAGATGGGTTTCCTCGGGAACCAACGCTAGGCCCGTGCCAACCCGTGCCCCCAGGCTACTCCTTGGGAAAAGGCTGCAAGGCGGTGCCCGGTTTTGGGGAGGGGGCGGGTGTGCCTAGGAGAATGAACTGAGGCAGGAGATTCAGCCAGGGCAGAGACCAGTAATGCCGGGGTCGACCGATCCCAGCCACCGCAAGTCCCTGGTGGAGGATCAGCTGGTCGGGTAGGAACTCAAGATCGAGCCCCGTTCCTCCCGGCAGCGCCAGGTACACCACGCGGGATGTGGCAGGATGCACCACCGTGAGGAGGCGTTCCTCATCATCAAGCACCCAGAGAATTCCCGCGAGGCCAGGTCTGAAGTCGGGCAGACCCAGAGGAAGGGCCCCGATGCCGTTGCGGAGGGGGGTCTGAGCGGGAAAGTTCCAGGTGCCTGAAGTGCCAAGAAGCGGATGTCCTCCATCCCGCCAGAGCTTCTGGGGGCGTCCGGGCAGACCCGTACGGAGCAAAATGATGCCCTTGGCGTCCATGACCTTCAGCGCCCCGTCCGGATCGAGCCTCACCCGGAGTGGTCCCGTGGCGGGAGCGGCCAGAAGGGGCGGTGTGCCAGGGCGTTCCCCCGCAGGCGCGGCTCGCCAGGGCAGATTCGGAGTCCCGTCCCAGGGTAGGCCCCGGGTCGACTGGGCCGCCAGGGTGGCGGCAATCAGAAAGAAGGAGCCCAGCCGCACAGTTCCTCCAGATTTCGGGTGGTCGCTGCGGCCAGGGCGGTGGGGCTGATGCCCCGCAGTCGGGCCAGCTGGGCGGCCACGAAGGTGACGAAAGCCGGCTCGTTGGTCTTGCCTCGATGAGGGAAGGGGGCCAGATAAGGGGCATCCGTCTCCACCAGAATGCGGTTTAAGGGCGCCCAGACTGCGGCTTCCTGTATCGCCTCGGTTTTCTTGAAGGTCAGGATGCCGGAAAAGCTGAGGTAGAAGCCCAGGTCCAGGGCCCGCCGGGCGAAAGGCAAATCCTCGGAGAAACAATGAATGATGCCCCGGACTTCCTCGGCCCCTTCTTCCTCGAGAATCCGCAAAGTATCTTCGGGGGCCTCGCGGGTGTGCACCATCAGGGGTTTGCAGACTCGCCTGGCGAGGCGAATCTGTTCGCGAAAGGCGAGTTCCTGAGCCTCCCGCGAACTGAAGTCGTAGTGCCAGTCCAGCCCGGTCTCGCCCACGAAGCGCGCGGACGGGTCCCGCAGAAGTTCTTCCAGGGCCGGACTCGTTCCGGCCTCCCAGGTCTTGGCTGCGTGGGGGTGGACACCCAGGCAGGCCCGGATATCCGGCGTGGCGCGGGCTAGTTCCAACACCTCGCGTGAATCCTCGAGATCCGTTCCCACAGCCACGAATCCACTCACGCCAGCCGCGCGGGCACGGTCCAAGGTGGCTTGCAGCCTTTGTTCTTCCAGGTGGCTGCCAAGCAGATGGCAGTGGGCATCCACGAGCATGAGCGACTCCCTGACCATGTTGACACGCGGAGGCGCACGACTTGATGAAAGGTGTTGGCTGACGCTGGCCCTCCGAGGGCATACCCTCTAACTATGCGTTCTCTGCTGACCATCCTCATCGTGGACGACGAACCGGGTATCCGGCGGTCTCTGGGCGAGTCGCTCTCGGAAGAGGGCTATGCGGTGCTCAAAGCGGAACGGGGTGAGCAAGCCCTGGAACTATTGGAAAATTCGGACCCCGATGCTGTCCACCTCATGCTGCTCGACGTCTGGTTGCCCGGCATCGATGGTTTGGAAACGCTGCAGCGTGCGAAGGTACTGCGGCCCGACCTGCCGGTAGTGATGATCAGTGGCCACGGCAGCATCGACACGGCACTCCAATCCACGCGCCTTGGTGCCTTCGATTTCCTCGAAAAACCCGTGGACCTGGACCGCCTGCTGCTGGTCGTGAGCAATGCCCTCAAGCAGCGGCATCTCGAGCAGGAGAACCTGCGGCTGCAACAAGAGGTCGAACAGGATCACTTTTTCATGGCCGAGAGTTCCGCCATGAAGCGTCTCCTGGCCGATCTGAAGCTTGTGGCGCCCACTGAGGGGCGTGTGCTGCTGACGGGCGAGAACGGCAGTGGCAAGGAAGAAATCGCCCGACTTCTCCATGTCCAGAGCCTTCGTGCGAAGGGGCCCTTCGTGGAGGTGAACTGCGCGGCGATTCCCGAGGAGCTCATTGAGTCGGAGCTCTTCGGCCATGTGAAGGGCGCCTTCACCGGTGCGATCCGCGACCAGAAGGGCAAGTTCCGGGAAGCCCACGGAGGAACTCTTTTCCTGGACGAAGTCGGGGACATGTCCCTCAAGACCCAGGCAAAGGTGCTGCGAGCGCTCCAGGAAGGCCGCATCGAGCCAGTCGGCGGAGGCGGGGCAATTACCGTGGATGTCCGCGTCCTCGCTGCCACCAACAAGGACCTCACCGAAGAAATCAAGAGCTTGCGTTTTCGAGAGGATCTCTTCTTCCGCTTGGCCGTGGTGCCGCTGCGGGTGCCGCCGCTGCGGGAGCGGGGCGAAGAACTCATCACCATGGCCGAGGCTTTCCTGGCCCGCTTCGCCCGCAGCTACGGACGTCCCATGAAGCGCCTCGCCCCGGAGGCCCGGGAGACGTTGCTGCGCCATGACTGGCCTGGCAATGTGCGCGAACTGAAGAACCTGATGGAACGAGCCCTGATTCTCGGGCGCGGGCCGGAGATTACGACTCGGGATCTTGGGCCTTTGGCCATGCGTCACCTTGCGGAACCCGATCCCTTCGCCTTCCCTGAATTCCCGAGCCTCAAGGAGGCCCGCGACTGGTTTGAGTCCGTCTATATTCAGCGCGAACTCAAGCTCCAGAATGGCAACATGACCCGCGTGGCCGATAAGCTGGGCCTGGATCGGTCCAACCTCTACAAGCGCCTGAAGGCCCTCGGCGTGGAGACGAGGGAACCGTGACTCGCCTCGTAGATGCACGCCTGAAGCGGCTCCCCACAGAGAGCGAATGCTGCTCAGGAGGGGGCGAACATGCCCGATAAAGTCTGGTTCAAGATCGGAGCGGCAGCCCTGCAGGTCGGCGCCACGCCCAAGGAATTGCGCTATTGGGAAAAGGTGATTCCCGATCTCAAACCCCGGCGCTCCAAGGGTAATTTCCGCTACTACCACAAGGACGAACTTCCCCGGCTTCAGCGCATTCGCCGCTGGCTGGCCGAGGGCTTCACGGTGTCGGATTGCGTCGGGTTGCTGCAGGGCTCGCCGGAAGCTCGCTCGATGAATCAGGCACGCCCTGGGCTTACGGAATCGCGCCTTTCGGGGCAGCCTTGCCTTCAGGTTGTGCTGGACGCGCTGCGGTCCCTGCATGGACGACTTGGCATGCCCCCCGGTGCAGCCTGGGCCGATGCAAATCGCGAAAGTCCACCGCCTCCGGTGCATCGACCCAAAGTGCGGAAGGCGTTCATTCGGAAGCCCCGAGCTTCCGGGTCGCCGATTGCAGAAGGGCTCCTCCTGGAACCGGAAGTGCCGGACACCGCCGTTGAAGCGCCTGCCCCTTCACCGAAACGGGCTCGACCACCCAAGCCTGCCGGGGGTGTCCCTGACCCCATGTGGTCAGGAGGGCGGCTACCCCTGGAGTGCGAGGAGGAATAACCGCCGCTCCGATCCTCGGCGAGCCTTGACCCCGCCCACCGATTCCCCTAGACTCGAGGGTTCACGGCGCGTGGCGCAGCCTGGTAGCGCACTACCTTGGGGTGGTAGGGGTCGGAAGTTCGAATCTTCTCGCGCCGACCAAGTAAGACAAGAAAGGTCAGAATCTTACGGTTCTGGCCTTTCTTCGTTTTTGGGCTGTGTCCACCACGCGTACAAAAGCCCTACCCGCGCTTAGGTGGATTCCGATGGACAGATAGCACGTTCATACAAAATTGACAACAAACATAGAGTAATGTCACCCTGTTTAACCAGGGTGATCTCATGCGAAAACCGTCTTCCCTGACTCCTTGGTTCACAACTGACCAGCTCATGGCTTGGGTCCAGGAGGCACCAGATAAGGCCGCCTATCAGCGTCGGCTGGCGATCTGGTTGACACATGCAGGCCCGTTTCCCGCGCATCGCGTGGCCGATCTGCTGGTGGTGTCCACACAGGCGGTTTGGAAGTGGGTCGGAGAATACAACACGCTTGGACCCTCGGGTCTGGACCGGAAGGGCCGTGGGGGTAGACGCTGGGGGTTGATGACGCTCGAAGAAGAACGCACCTTCCTCGCACAGCACCTGGTGCAGGCGGAAGCCGGGGACCTGCTCACGGTCAAGCAACTCCACCCAGCT
>CAIPUA010000359.1 GCA_903868115.1 uncultured Holophagaceae bacterium | reverse complement strand
GGCCGGGTGCGCGTTGTACCAGAGGAAGCCCAGACTCGCCCCGGCCATGGCCCCCAGGAAGACGCTGAGTTCCGCTCCGCCGGAGACGTAGGGGACGAAGAGGTAGACCGCCATTTTTACATTGCCCGCAACATAGGCCAGAATCGCAAAGGTTACGGACACGATGAGAATGCCTCCTATGGCCAGCCCATCGAGACCATCCGTGAGATTGACGGCGTTGCTCGTGCCCACCATCACCAGCCAGATCCAGGGCACCAGCAGGATGCCCACATCGGGCCGAAAGTTCTTGAAGAAGGGCACGGACAGTTGGCTCGTATGGGTGCCGCGCAGGCCGAAATGGAGGATGAAGAAGGCCACCAGTAGTGCGATCCCCGTGAGCAGCGCCAGCTTCTGCCAGCTCCTCAGTCCCTGATTCTGCTGTTTGGCGAGCTTCCGAGCATCGTCAAAGGCTCCCACAAGACCAAAGCCGAGCAGTGACAAGAGCGCCACCCAGATGGCACCACTCTTCAGTTCGCACCACAGCAGCGTGGAAAGCAGGATCACACTGAGAATGAGGATGCCCCCCATGGTAGGCGTTCCGGCCTTGACCTGGTGGTGCTCGGGCCCCTCCTCCCGAATGTGCTGCCCCATTTTCAGGCGCGTGAGTGCCCGGATCACGAGCGGCCCCAGCAGGAGCGACAGAATGAAGGCCGTCGCCGCCGCTAGGCCTGTGCGAAACGTCACATAGCGAAAGACCGAGACGCCTGGAAGCGAATCCCGAAACGGATGGAAGAGCCATGGAATCATTTGCTTTTTGCCTCTCTTTTCATCTTCGTGCCTTCCTTTTTTTCATGTTTTCTTCGTGCCCTTTTGTGCCTTTGTGGTAAATCAACCTTTTCCCTCAGTCCCGCAGTGCGCCAGGATCCATTCCACGACCCGCTCCGTGCGCCAGAAACGGCTGCCCTTGACGAGAATCCGCGCCCCCTCGGGGATGGCGCCGAGTCCCATGGGATCATCGCGCAACGATTCGAAATCTGGAAAGGCCCTGCCCCCGACGCCGAAACCCTTGGCGAGCCTCTGGGCCTGGTCCCCGAAGGCCCACAGACGCTGGAGCCCCAGAGCCCGCAGCGCCTCACCCGTTTCCTGGTGCAGCCGTTCGGAATCGCGGCCCAGCTCTCGCATGCACCCGAGCACAGCCACTGGTTCGCCACCCTTGAGAGCCAGCAGAGCCGCCGCACAGGCCAGAATGGAATCGGGGCTCGCATTGTAGGTCTCATCGAGAAGCCATCCGCCGCCCTGCAGTCCGTCCAACCGACCGCGACCAGGTTCGGGCGCCACCTCTCCAAGCCCCCGCACCACGGCCTCGGGGTCGAAGCCCGCAAGCACCGCCAGCACTCCCGCGAGAGCCGCATTCCGCACCTGGTGGGCCCCTCGCAGCTTCAGCTCCGCCTCAAAGCGCCCCTCCGGTAGGCGGAGATGGAAACGCTCACCCTGGGCGCCCAGGGATTCCCAGGCTTCCCAGCCGTAAGCGCAACCTTCGCCCACCGCTACAGGCTTCGCGTGGGCCGCCCAGGGCTGGAGGCTGATCCAGCGGCACCAGTCATCCGTCGCCAGATGCACCCACACGCCCCCCGGCCTGAGGCCCGCCACCAGTTCGCCCTTGGCCTGCGCGATCCCGCGCGGTCCCTCCTGGAAGTTCTCGAGGTGGGAACCTCCGACCTTCGTGATCAGGCCAAAATCCAGGGGGGCGATTTCCGTGAGGCGCCTGATCTCGCCCGGCGTGCTCATGCCCATCTCCAGCACCACCGTCCGGGTAGCCGCAGGCAGCGTGGCCAGGGCCTCCGGCAGGCCCAAGGTATTGTTGCGATTGCCCGGGGTCTTCCAGGCGCCAGTGGCCGCTGCGAGCAGTTCCTTGGTACTGGTCTTGCCCACGGAGCCCGTAACACCAAACACTTCCCGAGGTGCCACGGCGGCAAGCCGAGCCTGCCCCCAACGCTGCAGAGCCTCAAGCGTATCTCCCGCGACAAGCTGTGGACACGCGATGTCCAGCTCGTGATCCACCAGCAGGCACGAGGCCCCGTTCGCCAAGGCCTGCGAGGCGAACGCGTGCCCGTCACGCTCTGCCCGGATGGCCACGAAGCAGGCTCCCGACTCGATCGTGCGCGTATCCATGGAAAGCGAAACCGGGATGACGGCGGCATCACCCACGATACGCGCGCCTATATGCTGAGCCACTTCCGCCAGGGACCAGAGGCTCATGCGACCACCGATGACAGGAAAAGAAAATACTGTGGTCCACGGATGAACACGGATGAACACGGATGGGGGCGGGACCGGCTTCGCAGGAGTGTCATCAGTCGTCATCCCTGCAGGGAGCGCAGAGTGCGCAGAGTGCGCGTAGGAAACCACCGAGCACGCGTTTCACGGCTTTTCCCTGCAACCTCTGCGGTGCAACCATCCTGCTCTGTTTTTTATCCGTGTTCATCCGTGTTCATCCGTGGACTTCATTAAATATTTCCAAGGCCTCAGCAGCATCGCGCCGCGCAGCACGGCCTCTACGGCCAACCGGTCGCTGTAGGGGTGCTTCACACCCATGACATCCTGGTAGGGTTCGTGGCCCTTCCCTGCCAGCAACAGCAGGTCGCCGGGACGACAATCCTTCAACGCCGCCTGTACGGCCATGGCGCGATCGGGGATGCGATGGTAGCGGCCAGCGTCGGCCAGGATTTCAGCCGGAATACCCACCGCGGCGTCGTCCAGGATGCGCTGGGGTTCCTCGGTGCGCGTGTTGTCGCTGCAATGCCAGATGACATCGGCGCCCGCCGCCACGGCTGCGGCCATGAGGGGGCGCTTGGTGCGGTCGCGGTCGCCGCCACAGCCGAACAGCACATGCAGGCGACCTCCCGGCGGAAGAAGATCCTTGCCTGCCGCCAACAGTTTCTCCAGGGCATCCGGCGTGTGAGCGTAGTCCACCATCACGCCAAAGGACTGGCCGCAATCCACGCGATCCAGGCGACCCGGCGCGCCTTTCACGGAGGATACGGCACGCAGGATTGTGTTCAGATCGAAACCCGCTTCTCCGCAGGCCGCCAAGGCGGCGAGCAGGTTGTAGGCGTTGAAGCGACCCAGGAGCGGGCTCTCCACACTCCAGGCACCCCCAGAAGTCTGGAGTTGAAATACAGTCCCTGTAGGACTCAGACGCACATCCAGCGCCCGGTAATCAGCGTCGCGATCCACACCGTAACTCCGAAACCCGCGATTCGAAGCCAGGAGGCGCTGGCCGTAGGGATCGTCCCCATTCACGAGCACGCGCTCCGACTGGGCGAAAAGCCGACTCTTGGCCTCGAAGTAGGCCTCCATGGTGCCATGATAATCGAGATGATCCTGGGTCAGGTTGGTGAACACACCCACCTTGAAACGCGCACCGTGGACCCGCGCCAGACAGAGAGCGTGGCTGGATACTTCCGCAGCCAGGGCCACATCGCCCGCCTCGACGGCCTTCCGCAACCAACGGAAGAAGACCGGGCTCTCAGGCGAGGTGCGCTCGGCCTCCCGTTCCTCGTCTCCAGCCGCGATGGAGACGGTACCCACCAGACCGCAGCCCATACCCGCGCCCCGCAGCAGCTGTCGGATGAGCATGGTGGTGGTGGTCTTGCCATTCGTGCCCGTCACACCGATCAGCGCGAGCGCCTCGTCAGGAGCATGATGAAGGCGTCGGGCCAGGCGCGCCATGTTCTCCCGGGCAAGGGCATCGTTCGGAGTTCCGACCTGATCCGCGTTGCTGAGCCGGGCCGAAGCAACATCGGTGGGAACGGTGACCTGCGACTGGTGGAAAATTGCCGCCGCACCCCGTTCCAGAGCCGCAGGCACGAAGGTGCTGCCGTCGATCTTCTCCCCGCACAGCGCCACGAAGGCCCACCCGTGCTGGACTTCCCGACTGTCACAGCTCAGGTCCAGGATTTCGGCATCCAGGGGGCCACGGGCCGCTTCGAAATCATGCTGACCCAGGCCCTCGAGCAGTTCACCGAATGTCATGGTTCCCTCAGCATGATCTTCACGACTCCACCAAAAACCAGATTACTGCCGGCGGCGGGACTCTGGCCCTGAACCGCATAGGCGCCTTCGGAAGCCCCACCGATCCCCTCGATTCTTGGCACTCCGCCCGCCATCACCACACGATGAACCGCCGCCTTCAGCGGCAGGCCCTGAAGGTCGGGCACCTTGCCGATCTCCACATGCACCGTGGCCTCGTCGGTCTCGCTCACGGGCCAGTCATGCAGGGACAGCCGCAGGTCCGGTTCCTGGTCCTGCCCACGCCCCGTGGCGCGGTAGCGCATGATGGCATCACCAATTTTCTTAAAGAGAGGCGCCGCCACATCACCGCCCGTGAGTCCGCTGGTGGGCTCGTCGAGCATGAAGAACATGCCGTACTCAGGCTTGTCTGCGGGAAAGAACCCCATGAAGGAGGCGTAGTGGCGCCTTGGATCGTACTGCCCACCCGTCAGTTTGCGCGCCGTACCCGTCTTTCCAAAGGCCTCCACGCCGCCTTCGAGCTGAGCCTTTCGTGCCGTACCCCGGGTGATGACTCCCTTCAGCGTCTCGCGCATGAGGGCGCTGGTTTCCTCGCTGATGACCTGCCCGCGAATTTTGGGCTTGTGCTCCTGGAGCATCGTCCCCTGGTCGTTGTACACGCGCTGCACTAGGTAGGGCTGCATGAGCTTCCCGCCGTTGGCGAGGGCGCAGCCGGCCATGAGGATCTGGAGCGGCGAGGTGGACAGTCCGTAGCCATAGCAGAGGGTGGGCTGCGTGACGCCGCTCCACTGGTCTGGACTCGGAAGGCGCCCAGCCGTCTCGCCCGGAAAGTTCAGGCCCGTGCGATCACCAAATCCAAACTTCCGAAGGTACTGGTAATGCACCGCAGGATCCAGCCGAAGGCCGATCTTGGCGGCACCCACATTCGAACTCTGCCACAGCACTTCCTCAAAACTGATCAGGCCATTGGAGTGCGTGTCCGTGATGGTGAGCTTGTTGGAAAAAATCCAGCGTCCGCCTCCGCAGTCGATCTTCTCGCCCAGTCGCACCTTGCGCTCCTCCAGGGCGATGGCCGCCGTAAAGATTTTCATGGTGGAGCCTGGCTCGTAGGCATCCTCCGCAGGGTGTACCTTGCGGGCGGCCTTCTGGCGCTCCAGTTCCTGGTGGTACTCCACCCTCTCGGCAGCGCTGAACTCCGACTCGGGGCGGTTCCGGAATTTCTTCGACACTGGATAGTTGGGATCGAAGGTGGGAGTGCCCGCCATGGCCAGGATCTCGCCCGTGTTGGGGTCCACCACCACGGCGTAGGCTGTGAGGGGATGATAGGTTTTCACGCCCTCTTCCAGGGCCTCTTCCACGATGTGTTGGATGGTGGCGTCCAGCGTGAGCTGCAGCGTGGAACCGTTTACCGGCACCTTCGAGAAGTTCTCCTGCAGGATGAGTAGATGGCCCCTGGCGTCCTTGGGGGCAACGAGTTCGCCGTTCTTGCCAGCCAACTGCTGGTCGAAGCTGCGCTCCACACCCAACTGGCCAACGCCGTCGATGTTGGTGAAGCCTAGCAGCTGGCAGGCAAGGCTTCCGCGCGGGTACTGGCGCTTGCTCTCCGGCAGGAAATCCACGCCATCGAGCCTCAGGGCCTTGATGATCACTGCCTTCTCCGATGAAAGCTGGCGCTCGATAAAGACGAAGGTCTTCTTGCGGAGCAGCTTCTCCAGAATGTTGCGGGCACTGGTTTCCAGCAGGGGTGCCAGGGCCGCGGCCACCTTTTGGGCGCTCCTGCGGTCGGGTTCACCCCAGGTGCTGTCCTGTTCCCCACGCCCGCCCTTGAAATCCGGGAAAAAGCTGGTGGGCGTGCAAAAGAGACTCTCCGTCTTGGTGGAAAGTGCCAGAGAGGCGCCGCGACGATCGCGCAGTTCACCCCGGATGGAGGGCCTGGGCAAGCGGATGAAGTGCTGGTGTTCGGCCCGCTGATGGTAGCGCTCGTGGGCAATGACCTGGAGCCACAGCAGGCGTAGCAGGATCGCCAAGGCCCAGAGCAGCATCAGCCCAAGAATCCACGGCAGGCGTGGTGCAGCCAAATCCTGGGCCTCCGGCTTCCCCAGCAGTCGCCGAGGCGGCGCCTTGCCGCTCATCAACCCCGCAATTCCCACGCGTCTTCCACCCCGGGGCCCTGGCCCCCTCCCATCCTAGCTTGTCAGTTCTCGGCCGAGGACACCGGCCGCAACTTGGCCAGACGCTGGTCATCCGCCGTAAAGGAGCGGTGGATCAGATGGCTCTGGCGGCGGGGCTGCATGCCTGTCTGCACGGCGAAGGCCTGGATCTCTTCATTCCGCTGGAAGCGGGAACGTTCCAACAAGAGCTTACGGTTCAACTCCTCCTCCTGCTTGATGCGGTCGCGAATATCGCTCATCTCGTAGCTGAGTCGCGTCTGCTGGATTTTCAGGTAGGCCATGGAGGCCAGCGGCATCGCCAGGGCCAGGGCCAGCAGGATCATCCGCAGGACGCCTTCACCTTCCACTTGGCGGGAGGGCAACATGGGAGTTCGGCGGACAGGGGTCTGGGTGATTTTCATGGGACCCTCGGAGCTTCGGCCTGCAGGCGCTCGCCGATGCGAAGGCGGGCGGAGCGGGAAGGAGGATTGGCCCGGATCTCGTCCTCGGTTGGGGCGATGCCACCCCCGTAGATGAGCCGGAGAAGCTTGGGAAGGGGGCTGGGCGGGATGCGCCCCGGCCCATCGTGGATACCCGCCAGGCGCCGCAGAGTCTGCTTGACGATACGGTCCTCCAGGCTGTGGAAGCTGATGACGCCGATCCTTCCTTCAGGACGGAGGTGGGATATCGCCGCATTGATCGCAGCCCCGAGGCCCTCCAACTCACCATTGACGGCGATGCGGATGCCCTGGAAGGTGCGGGTGGCGGGGTCCGAAAGACCCTTGCGCTTGGCGGGTTCCCGGGGGATGACGGCGTAGACGGCGGCGGCTAAATCGCGCGTCGTGCTGAGTCGCCCCGCCTCCAGAGCCTTGAGGATGGCCCGGGCGATGGGCCGAGAAGCCCGCTCTTCGCCGAAGCGGAAGATGGCATCGGCGAGGGTTTCCTCCGTCTGTTCCTGGATCCACTCGAGCGCCGTGAGGCCATGGTCAGTGTCCATCCGCATGTCCAGGGGACCTTCGTCCATGAAGCTGAAACCCCGGGAGACATCCTTCAGATGAAGCGTGGAAATGCCCAGGTCCATCAGGACGACATCGAAGCCCTTGGGAGCCTGCAAGTGGCACCAAGCCTGGAAGGCTGGGTCGTCCCAGACCTCCTCGTAGGTGCCAGCCATGATGGTCAGGCGGGCATCGGAACCCAGGCGCCCCTTGGTCATTTCGCGAGCGTGGGGATCTCGATCCACCCCGAGGTACCGGATTTCGGGGCCCACTTGCGCCAGAATCGCCTGGGCATGGCCGCCAAGACCGAGCGTCAGGTCGAGCACGCGGCCCCGCAAGGGCACAGGCAGATGCTCCAGGACTTCGGTGAGCAGGACGGGGACATGGACGATGTGGGTGGCCATCAGATCCCCAAATCCGCGAGTTGGGCCAGATCGTCCGTCGTCAGCGGTTCGGCCGCCAGACGGCGCTCGAAGTGACCGCGATTCCAGATGGCCAAGTGCTCCAGCTGACCGAGAATGGCCACCTCACCCGTCAACTGGGCGGCCTCACGCAGAATGGGCGGGATGACAAATCGCCCCTGGGCGTCCGGCTCCACCTCGCTGCCGAAGTAGGCGGTGAATTCCAGCAGCTTCCGTCGGGCCGGGTTGGTGCTGGGCAACAGGGCCAGCCGGGCCTCGAAGGCCTCCCATATCGGCATGGGATAGAGCCGAGCGCTCTTGCCGTCGAGGGAAGTCAGGTAGTGGCGGACATTCCCCTTCCCCTCGCCGGTGGCGAGGGTGTCGAGGTCGGCTTTGAAGGTGGTGGGAAGCTTGAGGCGTCCCTTCTCATCCACCGTGGCCGGGGAATTCCCGCGAAGACGCAGCAACTGTAATTCCTCTCAAGAACGAAACCGCAGGAGATCAAGGAGAGACGGCTTGAACCACTTTGATCCAATACAATCCACTTTGTGCCACTGAAGTCCACTTACAAGTCTAGAAATTGATCATTCGTCCACAAGCCAAAACAAAAGCGAAATTTGCCGCCTGCAGTGATCTCTTATCCGAAATGAACCTTTCCCAATGCTGGTCAGCCGATTTTTACTCGAATAGGAACCACCGAGCCCCCGATCCCAGCTTGCTCGAGGTAAATTCGATCGGCTGATTGGGCAAAAAAAACCGAAAACACCATCGACAGTGGTTCTGTTCCTTTCCTGGTCTCCCACCATGTCCGGGGCTTGCCGTTCTGCGCAGTCGCCTGCGGCAGGTTTCCTAGCGTCTGCTGGCACCCTTCGGTGTCACCCCGCAGCCGCACCAGGTGCTGCGGGCCCTGGCGGACAAGCCTGGACTTTGCCATGGGGATCTGGCGAGGGCCTTGGGGCTCGACAAGCCCACGGCCACTCGCATCCTGCAGGCACTCCAGCGCAAGGGCTGGGTGGAGATGCTGCCTTACCCCGACCACGGTCGCAAGCTGCGCCTGGGATTGAGTCACGAAGGGCAGGCCCTGGTCGCTCGCCTGTTGGCCTTCCGCAAGACCATCCGGGAAGGCCTGGAACAGGGGCTCGACGATGAGAAGCGCAAGGCCGTGCGGGTGGGCGACATCCAGAAGCAGGTGCAGTTACTCGGCCAGCTTCCACCAGCCACGCGGATCCGAATTTTTCCCGCTTCCGCCTCGGAGGCAGCGTCTTCCTGCTGGTCGCAGCAACCTCCATCGGTGCGCTCTGGGCTGTGCAGCGTTCGGGTCTGCGCCACGAGGCTGGGCGACTGAAAGCAGAAGCCGAGGCGGGTCCCCGGGTGCGGGTGGCTCTGGCCAGTTCCGATGGGAACGCCCAATGCCTGGAACTCTCAGGCGAGGCCATCCGCAGGGCCCGCGATTGCAACCCGACGGTGCAGCGGCAGATGCTGGAGGAAGTGCGTAGGCTCGCAATAACGGTCTGCTCGACTAATGTTATTCTTGCCTCTACCCACCACGGTGATAGTCCAATGCCCCTGCCGATTTGTCCCAAGTGTTTCAACGGATTCGTAAGGCGCTCTCGCCGAAGAGGCCTCGTTGGGCATCTGATCAGTTTGTTCTCGGTTTATCCTTACCGGTGCCAGCTTTGCCAATGCCGATTTCACCATTTTCAGAGGGGCGTAAAATATATAAGGGTCGATGAAGATCGGCGTGAATATGGGCGCCTGCCCGTAAATCTCACGGCCACCTTCGCCGCTGGAGCCGTCCGTGGTCAAGGGACCATCAAGGACATTTCCGTAGCAGGCTGCTCACTCAGCACGGAAGCTCGGCTCGAGGAGGGCAACATTTTGTACCTGAAATTGCAACTCCCCAACCTGGCTAACCATGTTGATGTGGAAGTGGCTGTCTTGCGCAGTATCTGCTCGAGTCAGGCGAGTGTGGAATTTCTTCGGTTCGAAAGCGGCGAGAGAGAGCGTCTTCAACACTTCATTCGCGGACTGATTTCCGAAGGTCCTGCAGGCAAGCGTGCTTGAGACTTTGCCAAATTCGCTGATGAATGTCACCTTCACATTTATTGCGTTACTGGACCCGTCCTGAACAATCCGCGCCTATGCCCCGAGGGAGTAATTCGATGAATGTCGGAACCCGCAACATCCCCACGCCGGATGCCAGTGGAATGGATGTGCCAAGCATCATCGATGACTTTGCCCACCGGATGATGTACTCCATTGCCAAGGATCAGTACACCGCCAGCGAGTTCGATGTCTATCAGGCCTTGGCCTTCGCGGTGCGCGACCGGCTCATGGAACGCTGGTTCAAGACCCAGAACACCTACTACCACAAGGACACGAAGCGGGTCTATTACCTCTCCCTGGAATTCCTGATGGGACGCGCGCTGCGCAACAATGTGCTGAACCTAGGTGCCGAGGATGTCTATACCCAGGCCATGGAGGAGATCGGTTTCCGGCTGGAGGATATCGGCGAACAGGAATGGGATGCCGGCCTCGGCAATGGTGGGCTCGGCCGTCTCGCCGCGTGCATTCTGGATGCGGCCGCCACGCTGGAGTTGCCCTTCTACGGCTACGGCATCCGCTATGAGTACGGAATTTTCCAGCAGAAGATCATCGAAGGCCAGCAGGTGGAGTACCCCGATGCTTGGCTTCGCTACGGAAATCCATGGGAGATCCAGCGCCCCGATGCCACCTTCCCGGTACGTTTCTATGGTCATACCCACGGCCACCTGGACGCCGAGGGGCGCTACCGCGTGGAGTGGCGGGATACCCAGGAAGTCTGGGCCATGGCCTACGACACGCCCGTGGCGGGCTTTCGCAACGGCACTGTGAACACGCTGCGTTTATGGTCGGCCAAATCGAGCCGCGAATTCGATCTCGCCCATTTCAACTCAGGCGAGTATGTCGCCGCAGTCGAGGACAAAACCATCTCCGAGAACATCTCGAAGGTTCTCTATCCCGCGGACGATCAGAGCGCGGGCAAGGAACTGCGTCTCAAACAGCAGTATTTCTTCGTCTCGGCCACCCTCCAGGATGTGGTCCGGCGTTTCAAGAAGCGCCCCAGTTGGCGCTGGGAAGAACTGCCGGACAAAGTCGCGATCCAGATGAACGACACCCATCCGGCGCTGTCAGTTCCCGAATTGATGCGGGTGCTTGTGGATCAGGAATCACTTGAGTGGGACATGGCTTGGTCCCTGACCCAGAAGGTCTGCGCTTACACCAACCACACGATCCTGCCGGAAGCCATGGAGATCTGGCCCATGGAGCTCTGGCGCCGCCTGCTGCCCCGCCATGTGGAGATCGTGGAGGAGATCGATCGCCGCTTCAGGACCACCGTGCGGCAACGCTATCCCTTCGACGACGCCAAACTCCAGCGCCTCGCCATCATCGACCATGGTCACAGCGTGCGCATGGCCAACCTGGCCATTGTGGGCAGCCACTCCGTTAACGGCGTGGCCCAGCTCCACACGGATATCTTGAAGGCCTCCACCTTCGCCGAGATGAACGAACTCTTCCCGGGCCGCATCAACAACAAGACCAATGGCATCACGCCCCGGCGCTGGCTCCTCAAGTGCAACCCGGGCCTCGCCAGGCTGGTGACCGAGGCCATCGGGGAGGAATGGACCCGGGATCTCGACGCCTTGCACGGCCTCGAGGGTTTCGCCCAGGACTCCGCCTTTCAGGAACGCTGGACCGAGATCAAGCAAGCCAACAAGGAGGGATTGGCCACCTGGGCTCGGCAGACCCAGGATTTCACGCTCGATCCGAGTTTCCTCTTCGATGTCCAGGTGAAGCGGATCCACGAATACAAGCGGCAGTTGTTAAACCTGCTGCATGTCGCCACGCTCTGGAACCGGCTGCGGGATGGCGTGGACACGGGTGTGCCCCGCGCCGTTCTCATCGGGGGAAAAGCCGCCCCAGCCTACTGGGTAGCCAAACAGATCATCCGCCTCACCACGGCCCTGTCCCGCGCCATCGGTGCAGATCCCGCCGCCAAGGGCCGCCTTCAAGTGGCCTTCCTGCCGAACTACCGGGTATCCCTGGCGGAGTTGGTCTTCCCAGCCTCTGAACTCTCGGAGCAGATTTCCACCGCAGGCACCGAGGCTTCAGGCACCGGCAACATGAAGGCTGCCCTCAACGGCGCCCTCACCATCGGCACTCTGGACGGCGCCAATGTCGAGATCAAGGAAGAGGTGGGCGACGCCAATATCTTCATTTTCGGACACACGGCGGAGGACATCGTCCGACTGCGGGATTCCGGCTACCAGCCCTGGGAATGGGCTTTGGGCAACCCGGAACTGCGGCGCGCCATTGAAACCATCTCCACCTTGGAGGGTGGAATCTTCCAGTCTCTCGGCAGCGCCCTGATGAATTCGGATCACTATTTCCACTGCGCCGACTTCGCCTCCTACCTGGAGACCCAGGAGCGCGTATCGGCCACCTACGCGAATGCCGCGGAATGGACCCGTCGGTCCATTCTCAATGTGGCGGGCATGGGCAAGTTCTCCATCGACCGCACCGTGCGGGAATACGCCCGGGATATCTGGAAGGCGGGTTTCGTCCCGGTGCCACTGCCCTAAGGGGCTGTCACGAAATAACTATAGTGATTCCGTGACAGCCCCTAAGTCCAATCCAAGGAACTCAAGAAGGTGGAGTGGACAGGTCAGGAGGTCTGAACCTTTCCCTCAGCCGTTCCCCCAGTCCCGAATTCCGCTCGGTTGGGTTTCCCGAGGCGAAGGTAATGCGCTCCTTTTCGGCCAGCAGAACGACGGCTTCCTTGGCGCGGGTTAGACCGGTGTAGAGGAGTTCCCGGGTCAGGGCTCGGTGGTTGGTCTTGGGCAAGACGATCGCGATGCGCGTGTATTCGGAGCCCTGGCCCTTGTG
>CAIPUA010000358.1 GCA_903868115.1 uncultured Holophagaceae bacterium | reverse complement strand
GCGGCCTTCTTGGCCTCCTTGGCCTGCTCCACAAGCTGGCTGGCGGCTTCGTTGCCCAGCACTTCGATGCACTCTCGCAGGGCGTATTTAAGATCCTCGGAAACGCCGTAGGCATGCTTGTGGGCGTTCTCCTCCAGGCTATCCAGCAGGCACACGCCCTGGGCGTCCAGGAGGGAATCCCGGTGCAGCAGGACGGAGACGGCCTTGAGGGTGTCAAGCTCGCGGCGGGCGAAGAGCTCCGCCCAATCGAAGCGCAGCAGCCGGTGCTGGGCGAACTTGGCGCGGTCCAGCAGCAGCCACTGGAAGGGGCTCACCAGCAGCACCCAGCGGGGCGGATTGGCCTGGGTGAAGACCGAGGTGGCCAGGAGTTTCTGCCAGTCCGGGGCGTCGTCTTTCAGCAGAGATTTCGGAATGGGCAGATCCTGGAGACTCTTGAGCTGGTCGCCCTGGATTTGCATGCCCAGGGGATCGGCATCGAGATCCTGGCCATCCTCCAAGGTGGCGGCTTCCAGCACCCACAGCAGGGGCTCGCCTTGACGGTTTTTCAGTTCACCGAGCAAGGGCAGATCGGGACTATCGAGACGCTCCTGAAGGCAGACCCGCTGCGGCGCATAGGGCAGTTCGAAGATTTCCAGGAGTTGGCGGGTGAGTTCGCGACCGGCCTTGAGACGGTGCTGGGGTGACTGGCTGCGCCTGAGACCATCCAGGGTTTGCAGCCCTTCGCGGGAAAGGCCCGAGAGCCGCGCCCAGGGCGTGCGCCAGGCGGCTTCGCGATGGCCCTGCTGTTTCGCGGATTCCTTGGTTTCGGCTTCCCGGGCCGTCCAGGCCTCCAGCACGCCACGCACATCGTTGGTGAAGATCTCCGAGAGGTAGTGCGCGGAGTAGAACTCGTTCTCGCTGGTGAGGCCGATCCAGGTCATGGGTGCTTCCTTGCTCGATTATCGGCCCCGTTGCAGGTGGCATTTTGGAAGGTTGGGAAACCAGATCGATTCAAAGTGCCTGGATCCCCTTGTCCCATGGCAGGGCCTGGATGCGGCCAAAGCTCTGGGGATGCGGGTCTCGGGACAGAAGATAAAACTCGGCCTCGGGAAAGTCGGCGAGGAAGGCGCGCAGGCTGGCGACATGGTCCTCCCGGACCTGCTGCGTACTCTTGATCTCCACCAGGGCCAGCGGCTTTCCGGGGCGCTGGATCACCAGATCGATCTCCTGACCCGCCTTGGTGAGCAGGTACGAGAACCGCCAATCGAGTTGCTCATAGGCGTTCCGGGCCTGGCATTCGCACACGACGAGCTGTTCGAACACTTCCCCGTAGTAGCTGGTGCCGGGCGTGGGGGGGACGTTCAACAGGTGCGCCATGGCCCGGGTCGCCCCCGGGTCGAAGAGGTAGAACTTTGGGGCCTGCCGCAACTGTTTGCGCACCGAACTGCTGAAGGCGTCCAGATGGAAGCCCAGCAGGGTGTCCTCCAGCACGCCATACCAGGCCTGGATGGTCTTGGGATCGCTGCCCACGTCCCGGGCGATGCGGGCATAGTTCAGGATCTTGCCGGAACCCTGCGCGGCGACTTCTAGAAAACGGCGAAAAGGTTCCAGGTTCCGCACCACCTGCTCGGCCCGGATCTCCTCCCGCAGATAGCCATGGGCATAGGCGCGCAAGAAATCACCGCGATCCTCGT
>CAIPUA010000357.1 GCA_903868115.1 uncultured Holophagaceae bacterium | reverse complement strand
GTCCACTGGACAGCCATAGCGGGCGCCTACTGCCCAGCATTTCAGCGATTTCGAGTCCCGTCAGCCGCAAACAAGTGCGCCCCGCGTTCGCGGGGCGCTGATCTGGGGCGGCTGAGGGGACTCGAACCCCCGACACCTGGAATCACAATCCAGTGCTCTAACCAACTGAACTACAGCCGCCGTTGGAGCTGATCAGATTAGCTCAGATGCCCCTCTCTTGCCAGAGTGAAACCTTTGAAGTGCTGGCATCATGTTGGGTCTGACCCGGTGCCTCGGGTCTTTCTTTACGAGGTTGCAGCATGAAGCGCATGGTCAAACAAACACTCGGGCTCTCGGTCTTCGCGGCGGGCTGCTTGGCCCTTGGGATGGGGCTCAGCTACCACTGGGTCGCCCAGGCGCAGGAAGAGAAACCCGTCGCGGTGGACGCCAAGGGTCTGGATCGCCTGCCCCCCATCGCCGAGGTGGCGGAGAAGCTCAATCCTACGGTGGTCTCGATCAAGAACACTAGTTTCGTGAAGGCGCGCCCCAACTCGGGCAGCCCCTTCGGGGGGGATGAGTTCTTCGACTTCTTCTTCAGCCCAAGGAACCCCGGCCAGGGTTCGCCCCGGCAACCCCGTGGCGAAGAGGAGCAGAAGATCCAGGCGGGCGGCAGCGGCGTCGTCATCAGTGGCGACGGCGAGATTCTCACCAACTATCACGTCATTGAAGGCATCCGCGGCGGCGAGGCGGAGATTGAGGTCAAGCTGTCGGACGGCCGCACCTTCAAGGCCAAGGTCCTTGGCAAGGACAAGGAACTGGATATCGCCCTCATCCGCATTGAGGCGGGTCATTTGCCCTTCGCTGCTCTCGGTGATTCGGACAAGGCCAAAGTGGGCGAATGGGTCGTGGCCATCGGCAATCCGCTGGGCCTCGACCACACCGTGACGCAGGGCATCATCAGCGCCAAGGGGCGCAGCGCGAGGGCCCTGGGCGGTCCCAACGGTCTAGAATCCTTCCTGCAAACCGATGCTGCCATCAACCGAGGCAAGTCCGGTGGCCCCCTGCTCAACCTCCGGGGCGAGGTCATCGGCATCAACACCGCCATCCGGGCCGATGGCCAGAACATCGGCTTCGCCGTGCCCATCGATATGGTGAAGCGGATCTTGCGCGATCTCCGTTCGGGTCGCCCCGTGAGCCGCGGCTACCTTGGCATCAGCACCGCCGAGTTGGACAAGGATTACCAAGCGGCCCTCAACATCAAGCAGGGCGTAGTGGTAGGCGATGTGGTCCGGGGCCAGGCCGCCGACAAGGCCAATCTCCAGCGCCTGGATGTGATCACGGCCATCGACGGCCAGCGGCTCAACAGTCCGGACGAACTGGTCAGCCTCATCGCCAACCGCCGGGCCGGCGATGTGGTGAAACTCTCCATCATCCGCGATGGCAAAGCCAGAGAACTCACCGTCACGCTGGGCGACCGCAAGGAGATCCAGAAGGCGGACGGAAGCGCGGAGGAGGAAGAGAAGGATTCCTCCGGTTCCAAGGACAGCACCCCTGAAGGAAAGAAGCTGAATCTTGATAAGCTCTATGGTTTCGAAGTGGCACCCCTCGATGCGGCCACGCGACACCAGTACCGCATCGCCATGGACCGCAAGGGCGTGGTCGTCACCTTCGTATCGGCCCGCGCTGCCACCGCCGACAAACTCGCCGTGGGCAACGTGATCAGCGCCGTGGGCACCAAGAACGTGGACACGCTCCAGGAGTTCTACGCCGAAGTTCGCAAACACAGCGGCAAACCCCTCCTGCTGCTTGTGCGCGCCCAGCAAGGGAACCAGCAGATCACGGTGGCCATCCCACCCCGCTAAGGGTCCGTTCAAAAATTAACAATCGTCGAGGTTATTTTTGAAAGGACCCAAACCGGACATCTCTGAACACACACCGCCCGGTTCGCGTCGGGGGTGTGTTTTTTGGGGGGATTGGGTTTAGACTACAAATCCATTCAAGGAACTCATCATGGGCCAACGTCTCCTCTTCGTGGATAGCGACAGGAGATTCGTTCAGGATCACCAGGTCGCGCTTGAATCGGCTTTCGATGTCGATTTCCTCTACGGTACCGACGGCGTTCCCCAGCGCCTGGAGAGCGGCCAGTATGCGGCGGTCCTGATCTGCGTCGAAGTCTCCGAGAACAAGGGCTACGCCCTCTGTTCCGCCATCCGAAAGAACCCACTGCTGACGGCCGTCAGGGTCATCCTCATCAGCGCCAAGGCCACCGGTGAAGAGTACGGTCGGCACCAGAGCCTCAAGGGGAAGGCAGACCTCTACCTTCACAAGCCCATTGACCCGAAGACCCTGGTGGCTGCTCTTACACCCCTGCTCCCCCTACGGGGTGTCGATCCCGACAATCCGCTGGGGGATCTCGATGGCTCGGATCTCGGCGAGGAATGGCTGGAGAGCCTCAAAACCGAATTGGAGACCGAGGAATCTCCCGCCCCACCGCTCTTCACCCCCACGCCCCCCGTGCCGCCCGAGCCCAGCAAGAGCCACCTGGCACCCTCCATGGCCTCGCAGGCGATCGCCCTTCCCTCCACGTTGCCGCTGCCCCAGATCACCCGAGACGCTGGCAGAGTCGAGTTTCTCGAGGCCCGAGTCCAGGACCTGGAGGCCAAGCTCCAGGACTTGGGCGAACTGCTCGTGAAGAAGGATCAGGAAGTCGAAGGGCTCCGCTCTGAGCATGAGCGGGCCACCCGCAACCTGGACGAGGCCGAGCAGCGTCAGGCTGAACTCGGCGAACTGCAGCAAAAGCTCAAGGACACGGAAGAGGCCCTGCTGGCCCAGGAAGGCCGCGCCACGCGGGCCGAAACCGAGGGCACGCACCTTCAGGAAAAGCTCGATGACACAGAAAAGGCAGGGGGAGACCTCCGAAGTCGGGTCGAGAAAGGCGAGCGTCAGGTCGCTGAACTTCAAGCCACCACAGCCTCCGCTGATCGACGGTGCGCGGAGTTAGAAGAGGAGATCGGCCGGTTTCGGGAGCATGCAGCCACGCACCAGGCAACCGCAGAGAAGCTCCGCGCTCTGGAAGACCAGATCAACGGGTATGAGGCCCGGGTACAGGAACTCCAGAGCCAACTGGAGACACGGAATAGCGACCTGGCTGAGCGTGCACAGGAGGGCGATGCCCTGAAAGTGGACATCGCGGGCCTGGAGGCCACCCTCCGGGGCCAGCGCCGCGAACTCGCGGACCAGAGCGGCCGCCTGGGTAGTCTTTCCCGCGAATGCGAAACCATGCAGACCCGGCTGGCAGAGCATGAGTCCCGCCGCCTGGAACTCGAGGCCTCCCTCCTCGAGAAGGATTCCCAGCTCCAGTCCACCAACGCCGAGGCTGCGGAGCTCAGGCGGGTCCGCCAGGATCTCGAAGCCCGCCTCGCCCAGGCGGAGAAGGAACTGGCGCGCATCGTGGTTGACCACGAGAAGCAGCAGATGGAGCTGATGCAGGGCATCGACGAGCGGGAGGCCCACCTCAATCGTCTCAACGCCGGCATCGACGCCCAGCGGGAGCGCATCGCCAACCTCGAGCGGGAGAAGCGGGAGATCGAGGGCCACCTGAACGAAAAGAGCAGCCGACTGGCGGCTCTCAGCGGAGCGGTCTCAGATCTGGAGGCTGGCATTCGCCGCGCCTCTGACCTCACGCGGCCCGTCTAGCGACCCACATGACCGCCCTGATTCTCACGGGCATCCTGCTGCTGTTTTCGGCCTTTTTCGTACTGGCCGAGTTCGCCATCGTGCGCGTGCGGTCCACCCAGTTGGAGTCCATCGCAGACCAGGATCCCCGGGCCCGCAAGGCTCTCGAAGTCCAGCGCAACCTGAGCCACCATCTTTCGAGCGTGCTTGTCGGCATCGCGGTCTGCACCATCGCCTTCGGGGCCATCGGTGAGGACCTGCTCGCGGGACCCATAGAGATCCTTTTCAAGGGCCTGCCCTGGCCCTGGATCGTCCACCCGTTGGCCTCCGCGTTGGCACTCCTGTTCATGACCACCGTGCATGTGGTGCTGACCGAGATGGTGCCCCGTTCCTTCGCCATTCGCAGCGCTGCGGTGTGGTCGCTCCGCACGGCCAGTCCGTTGTTGCTCTGGTCCCGTATCGTGCATCCCCTGACTTGGGTCCTCGGCTCCCTCAGCCAGCGGGTGGAGAGACTCCTGGGCCTGCCCGCGCAGCCCGAGGGGCACACAGAGGATCTGTTGCCCACGGAGGACGAGTACCGGCAGATGCTGACTCGCAGCCAAGCCAGCGGCGCCCTGGAATTGTCCAGGGCCGAACTGATCGAGAACATCTTCGCCTTTTCCAAACGCACTGTGAAGGAAGTCGCCATCCCGCGCAGCGCAATCGTCTGCTTCGATCTTCGGCGTGGGCTCGCGGAAAATCTCGAACTGGCGCGATCCTCGCCTCACACAAGGATCCCCGTGACCGAGGGCGATCTCGATCATGTGGTGGGCGTCATCCATCTCAAGGAACTGCTCTGGGCCCTCCACGATCACGGGCAGGCTCTCGATCTACGGGCCCTGGCACGGCCCGCCTTTTTGGTGCCTGAAATGCGGCTGATCCAGGACCTTCTGCTGGATTTTCAGAAACAGAAACAGCACTTGGCGCTGGTGGTGAACGAGCACGGTGGCACCGATGGCCTGGTCACCCTGGAGGATGTCCTGGAGGAACTCGTTGGTGAGATCCAGGATGAATTCGATCGTGAGGTCATCAACCTGCGCCGCACCCGCGGCGGCGCCTGGCTCGCCCAGGGTACCGTCACCCTCGAACAGCTCGAGGACCATCTGAGTCTTCGGTTGGAGACCGATGCGGATTCCGTGAGTCTAGGCGGCTTCTTCCAGGAAAGACTGGGCCGCATTCTGCGCGTGGGTGATGAACTCCGTCTCCAGGGCTGGCGCATCCGGGTGCTGGAGATGCGTGGCATGGCGCCGCGGAAATTCCTGCTTCGCCCCGCAGCTACCGAAACAGAGTTGCACGAACCGTAGCTGTCGGGGCCGGTACCCGCGCCTACTTTTTCAGGGATTCAAACCTTTGCTTGGCCTCCAGGTATTCCTGGTAGACCTCTCTCATTTCGCGGGAGGTTGCAGCATCATGACCACCACTCGCGTCCAGCACGCGCTTCAAGTCGCGGTGGCGCTCTCGCAAAGCATTCATCCGTGCTTCCAGAGCCTTCCGATCGTTCCCTCCGGAGGTTAGTACGGGGTTGGCTTTGCCGGTCCCAGCCTTGGTATCACCTTTGGGTTTGAGGGGCTCGGCGGGTCCGATGCCCGCGAGTTGCTTGAGCTTGGCGGTCATCTGTTCGCGGGAGAGCCCCTGCGTGGCCTCATGCCAGGCGAGGTAATTCTTGGCCCAGCCTTCGGGCAACTTGCCCCCGTTGAGCGTCATCACCGTGCGGCGCAGGGAGTCAAAATCCTCCGTGGTGATGCGCCCGCAGTCCAGATCCCAGTTCTTCAACTTGGAAGGGTCCCGCAGGAAATCGGCGGCATCGTGCTGCCCGTTTCGCACGGTGGTTTCCCACAGCCGCTTCAGCTCTTCGTGGCTCAGGGTCACCTTGCCGGTCTCGAAGAGTTCCACCAGAGCCTTGCGCTTGAGGGTCTTGTTCGCTTCGACGATGTCGTCGGCGGGCACGCCGGTTACCTTGGACAGGAACTTCGCCGGAACATAGACATCGTACTTGTCCTCGGGATTCCATAGGGTCTGCTTGAGGTAGGTGGTCTCCTGGCCTTCCATGGCACCGTGGGCCAGCTTCCCGCCCTTCTCGAGGAAACGGTAGGTATCCCCCACTCGCTCGTTCACCTTGGGGTGTGTGTTGAGATCGGCCGCGCAGTGGTGCAACCAGCCATAGGCGAAGGCAAGGTCCTTCTTGGCTTCGTTGAAAGCCTCCTGGTTCCGCGCACCGGCCGCCCTCTTCATATCGGCCCGGGCCGTCTCCAGCATCCGCTGTGAGAGGTCGGCGGTCTTGCCGTAATGGCTCTTAGTTTCCACCAGGTCGGGTCCGATGGAACCTCCGTTGAAGGCCCGCTGGCATTCGGGGTCCTTGAGTGCCTGCTTCAGCTCGTTCGGGACCTCCAGCTTGCCTTCGTTGATCTGGCGGACCGTGTGGGCACTCTTGATGAAGTGGCCCATGGGGCCTGAAGCCTGCGTGGGAAGGGCCCATCCGATGACGAGAACAGTCAGAATTGGCGCGGTTCGGCTCATGATTGCTCCGGGGAGGGTGGCATTGTCTCATCTGCAGGCTGATCCTTGATGAAGAACCCTTCTCCAGCCATGCTTCCCACTTCTCAACTACGAAAGACCTGCGAATGAATCACCCCGGCCCGCCTCCTTCCCTGGCGCTATCCCTTCCGTGCCATGCCCAGGCCCAGCCTTCAAAACGGCGGGTGCGATGAGGGTTGGCTCCATGGAACACGCGATCGACGGTTTCATCCTTGCCGCCGGCCTTGGTACCCGCATGGGGCCGCTGTCGTGCGTGCTGCCCAAGCCCGCTTGGACGCTGCGAGGCCGCCCCCTGTTGCTTTGGGGAGCTGACGGCATGCGCGAGGCGGGATTGCGTAACCTGGCCTGCAACGCCCACCACCTGCCTGAAAAGCTGAAGGCAGCCGCAGGGGGGGAACTCGAAGTCTGCTTCGAACCCCACCTGCTCGGCAGTGCCGGAGGCTTGCGCCATGCGCTGGGACGGGCCGCAGATCCGCTGGCCGTGTGGAACGGCGACGCCCTCGCCAAGGTGCCCTGGGGGGCCTTCCGGGCCGAGCACACGCGCCGAAAAGCCGAATTGAGCTGGCTGCTGGTACCCCACGAGGGCGGCCCGTGGAATCCGGTCTGGCTCGACCGGTCAGGCCATATTTTGCCGGAGGGAGAAACCGGCGAGGGCCCCTACCACTTCACGGGCGCCGCCCTCTGGAGCTCGCCCGCGCTGGCGCATCTGCCGGAAGGTTTTTCCGATCTAAAGCGGGATATTTTTCCGCGCCTTCGCCACCATGCGGGCATCGTAATGGAGCCCTTCCCCTGGTTCGATATCAGCAGTCCCGAGCACCTCCTCGCCGCCGCCGCCGCCATCGCGCCGAACGCGGAAGGCCGCCTTCCCGGCTGCTATGTGCATCCCGAGGCCGTTCCCTCCGGAGAGCTCCGACGCTGTGTCCTGGGTCCCGGCGCGCACCCACCCGCAGCCGTGCGGGACGCGAACGCCCTCTGGTTCCAAGAGAACGGGCGGCAGGTGCGACTGGGACTAGACTGAAACCATGGAACCTCGCCTGCAGGTCATGCTCGAACGCTGGGAATGCCGAGACCCCCAAGCCCTCAGCGGCGACGCGGGTGCGCGGCAGTATTACCGCGTGCAGCACCCCCAGCTGAGCACAGCTCTCGTCGTGCTGTACCCACCCAAGGACCCGGAGAAAGTCGACGACCCCTATTTCGATTTCCGCGCCCTGCAGGCCTTCCTCGATCCCGTGGTGCGCGTGGCGACCATCATCCAGTGCGCGGACGAGGCGCGCTGCATGCTAATGGAGGATCTGGGCGATGTCTCTCTGGAGAAGCGGCTGACCCTTCATCCAAATGAGGAAACCCACTGGGCCGGCGAAGTGGCCAGGCTCCTGGCGAACTGGCTCGGGCTGCTCACCGAGGGCGCGCCCAGCCGGGCCTTTTTCATGCTGCGGGCCTTCGATCGAGCCAAATTTGAATTCGAATGGACCTACTGCCGGGAGAATTTCTTCCAGGACTTCCTGCAGAAGGAACCGCCCCACTGGCTGGAGCGCCTGATGGGGGAGGTCCACGGAGGGTTAGAGCCCCGGGCACGCTTCCTGGCCCACCGCGACTTCCATGTGCGCAACCTGATGGTCCACGGTGATCGCTTGGTGATGCTGGACTTCCAGGATGCCCGCCGGGGCGCCGCCACCTACGACCTAGCCTCGATCCTCTTCGACGGCTACTGGGACTGGTCCCCGGAGGCCCGCAACCTGCTGGTCAACCGCGTCTGCGAGGAACTGGGCTGGTCCGAGCGTCTGCTCTGGGAGGAACTGAACCTCAGTGCCCTGCAGCGGAATTTCAAGGCCCTCGGCACCTTCGGCCACCAACTGCTACACAAGAAAAAGGCCTACTTCGCTTCCGCCATTCCCCGCACCCTGCGCCATATTCTGGGCCACTTCCAGCGCGTGAACCACGGCGAAGGCGTGCTGGCCGCCGAGCACTGGATGCGCCTCGCCGAGAGACGCCTGCTGCGCGGGGAAGAATGAACTCTGCCTCAGCCCGCGCCGCATTCCGCCGCCTCCTCGACTGGTGCATCCCGGCAGAAGCCCGACGAGATCGGCGCTGGATCGGCTGGTTGCTGCTGGCCAGCGTCGTTCTGCTGCTGCTCTTCGCCCTTTTCTCGGTGGTGGTCCTGCTCGTCCTCGTCGAGACCTTGGCCCGCCATGGCGCCGGCACCCTGGGAGGGGAGGCCGCCTTCGTCGCCAAGGGGCCCGCCGATTTCAGTCATGGCCTCTCTGTTGCCCGCTGGTGGCTCTTCGGCGTGCTCTCCGTCGTGCCCCTTTCTCTGTTCCATCTCTGGTGGCACTTCGGACGCGGAAATCGGCCCATGAGCGTCCATGCCGACCTAAAGGCGGCCCAGGCGGGCGACGCCAGCGCCGCCCACCGCCTCGGGCAGCATTATCGGCGGAGGGATCCAGGCTCGGCCCGGGCTTGGCTGAGTCAGGCTGCCCACGCCGGCGTGCCTGAGGCCATGGTGGATCTGGCCCAGGATCTGCGCGAGGGCAGGGGCGGTCCTCGGGATCTCGCCATGGCTAGGGCCTGGTTGCTTCGCGCCGCCGCCGTCAATGCTCCTAACGCCAAGATCCTTCTGGCCGAAGTGGAGGCACAACTGGGGGATCGTCACTCGGAACGAGGCATCTGAGCGCGGCCCCAAAAGGATTGGACGGCAGGCCTATCGGAGATAGCTGTCCCACAACCAGAGGGTCGGAGGCAATCCAATCCGTCAATGAAGAAGGCCTGTGCTGTTCAGCATCCGTGTGCTCCGTGTGGTCCGTGGTTCCCATCTTTTTCAACCACGGAACACACGAAGCACACGGAAAAGCGAACAAGAGGATGCTTTCCTGGCTGTCTTCATCACCGACCGCCGGTTCAAACGCCTTTTCAACCAGATAAAAACGAGAGACACCGAGAAGATCGGAATCGCTATATTGCTGGATTTCCCTCTGCGTTTTCTCTTTCCTCTCCGGTGCCCTCTGTGGTTCATCTGTTCTTTTCGGTACCGATCGCATCGTCGCGTGTGAAACAGGGTTCACCCCTTCGGAATCCACTTCGCGTCCGGAACCTGGGCCACGGCGTTCTCGGCCCGGGCCAGGGCGAAGAGCCAGTCACTGAGGCGGTTGAGGTAGGTGAGCACCCCGGACGGAAGCGGATCCAGCGCTGATAGAGCCACGGCCTCCCGCTCGGCGCGGCGGCAAAGCGTGCGCGCCCAGTGGGCGTAGGCGGCAGCCGGACAGCCTCCGGGCAGCACGAAATGTCGCATGGGGGGCGCCAGCGCACCGAGGCGGTCAATGTCGGTTTCCATTTCCGCAATTTCCCAGGTGGGCCGTGTCATCTTCGCGCCCAGCTTCGGCAGTTGATCCGTCGGGGTGGCCAGCACGGCGCCGATGACGAAGAGGTCCTGCTGCACTTCGGGCAACCGCTCCCGAGCACCTGAAGGCTCGGAGACATGGAGACGCAGCACGCCAAGGACGCTGTTCAATTCATCCAGGGTGCCGTAGGCCGCGAGGCGCGCATCGGCCTTGGACACCCGGCTGCCGCCGAAGAGGCCCGTCGTTCCTTCATCCCCGGTGCGTGTGTAGAGGCGGCTCATGGATCCTCGCAAGCGGAAAGCGGACTGGGCGGCACGGGCAACGCTCGAACGGAATTGGATCAGAGTGTGCGGGGGATCTGGGATGTGTGGTGATGAATGATCGGGTTCGGCAACGCGAGATCCAGGATGTAGCTGAACCTGGCCTCGAAGTTGAGTAGCTCCCCATCCACCGCGAAACGCCAGCAGTAGATGCCACACATCGAGTAAAGTCCGTTCCGGATGGCCTGGACGGCCAGGGTCTTCTCATGAAGGGCGATGCTCAGGTCCTCGCGATGAACCAGGTTTTCGAAATATTTGCGCAGCTTTTCAGGCGCGTCGAGCTGGCGGTTCGAGAAGGTGGGAATGAGGATCGCATTTTCATCGTAGAGCGAGACAAGACCCTCGATATCACCCTGGTTCACGAAGGCCATCCAGGTCTTGAGCACATCTTCCGGAGAGTTGAATATCATTTTTCACCTGACTTTTTTATAGGGAAGACGGAAGCGCCTCAGACCCCGCCCCGGGCTCTGCTCCAGGCGGCGGTATCCTGCCGCCACTCGATCAGGGAGGCGCGGTCGTCGCCCAGCAGGATGCCTTTAAGTTCGGCGCGGGCGGCCAGTTCCTCGAAGGTGGCCAGGACTCGAAGGATTACCTGCGCGGCGCGAAAGGCCTCGTCGGCCACGGGCAGGCCGTAGCTGAAGAGAGCCAGGATCTCCAGCACCTCGGCCCCTTCAGCGCGCAGACCCTCGGCGCACTTGAGGCTCGAGCCACCGGTAGAGATGAGGTCCTCCAGGAGCACCACGCGATGGCCCTGGGTGCTCGGTCCCTCGACCTGGCGTCCCATGCCGTGTTTCTTGGGCTCGGGACGCACATAGGACATCGGCAACCTCAGCCGATCCGCCACGAGTGCCGCCCAGGGAATGCCCGCCGTGCTCGTTCCCGCGATGAGCGTGGGTTTAGACTCGGCGGCTCGGTGGGCGAGGGTATCCGCAATCTTCGAGCGAAGTTCCGGCATGCCCAACATCTGCCGGTTGTCGCAGTAGATGGGGGCCTTCATGCCGCTGGCCCAGGTGAAGGGCTCCCGGGGCGAAAGGCGCACGGCACCGGCCTCCAGCAGGCCGGATGCGAGGTCGAGGGCCGTCATGGCAACTCCTGGGAAATATCTGCTACCGGGAACTTGCTCAGATAGCGTTCGGCGCCATCGCAGAGCAGAGTCACAACCCGGCTGCCCTGGGGAAGGGTGCGAGCCAGTTGGAGCGCGGCCGACGCGTTGCAGCCGCTGGAACCCCCTACCAGACAACCTTCGGTGAAAATGAGCCTGCGCGCGGTGGCGAGGCTGTCCTCGTCCGTCACATCCAGGATGTGATCGGCCAGGGTGAGATCCAGCACGGCGGGCACCGAGGTGCTGCCGATGCCCTCCACCTGCCACTCGCGCACTTCTTTGCCGCCGAAGCATGAACCTTGAGGCTGCACGCACCAAGCTACGAGCCTTGGATTCAGCTCCTTGAGACGCTTCACGATGCCCGTGAAGGAGCCGCCGCTGCCCGCTGCGATGGTAATGCCGTCCACGCGACCGTCCATTTGTTCCCAGATTTCCTCGGCCGTGGTAGTGGCGTGCGTGCCAGGGTTGTCCCAATTATCGTACTGACGGCTGAGCCAGGCATGGGGAATGGTCGCTGCGAGCTGCTCCGTATGCGCTACGGCACCGTCCATGCCGAGTTCCTTGGGCAGCACCACCAGCTCTGCACCCAGGGCCTTCACGAGCTGCATCTTCTCCTGGCTGTACTTCGTGGTCATCACGATGATGCAGCGGTACCCGAGGGCCTTGCAGGCCAGTGCCAGGCCCAGGCCCGTGTTGCCTGCCGTGGCCTCGATCACCGAGGAGATCCCTGGAACCAGTTCGCCCCGGGCCTCCGCGGCGCGCAGCATCCCCACGCCGATGCGGTCCTTGATACTGCCGCCGGGGTTGAGATACTCCAGCTTCCCGAAGATCTCGAGATCCGGCGCGAAGCGGCGCAGTCGGAGCATCGGCGTGTTCCCGACGAGTTCCAGGATGGAATCGTTCACAGCAGGTGCAGACATCGGCGCTCCGGGCCTCCATTCTAGCGGGCGCGGAAACCTTGAACGCAACTAAAGATGAGCAACCACGCGGGTTTACGATTATGCAAAGAATTGAAAAAATATTTCTCGGGCCGCGATGCCTACTTCACGACGATGCTCACCAGGGTCCCGTTGGCCGGCACGACAACCTTGACGATCTCCTTGCCTTCAAGGAAATTCTGGGCCTCGGGGCAGGCCAGGGCGGCCTCCCGGCGCTGCTCGGGAGAGGCATCGACCGGGAGACTGACCCGGCCGCGCACCTTGCCGTTCACCTGCACGACCACCGTGATCGCCTCGTCCACACAGAGGGCAGGATCAAAGGCGGGCCAGGGCACAGCCTGGAGCGAGGGCGTGTGCCCCAGCGTTTCCCAGAGTTCCTCCGCCAGGTGGGGAGCGAAGGGGTGCAGCATCCGGACGAGCATTTCCAAGGCTTCCCGTGGCAGCGGATCGGCCTTCGCCAGTTCATTGAGGTAGATCATCATCGCGGAGATGGCCGTGTTGAGGCGCAGAGCCTCGATATCCTCGCCCACCTTGCGCAGCGTCTTGTGCATGAGGCGCAGCAACTCACCGTCGGGTCGCACATCCCAAGCGGGCTTCTGACCCAGATTCCAACAGCGCTCCAGGAAGCGGCTCACGCCCTGGATTCCATGGGTGCTCCAGGGCTTGGTCGCCTCCAGGGGGCCCAGGAACATCTCGTAGAGGCGCAGCGCATCCGCGCCGTGGGCCGCGATGACCTCGTCGGGGTTCACGACATTGCCCCGGGACTTGGACATCTTGAAGGCCCGCGCATCCACCACGATCGAAGAATCGGCCTTCAGCACCACATTGCCGCCCTTCTTTTCCGTGGCATCTTCTGGAACCCGCACCACCTCGACCTCATCGCCTGTGCCCTTGTGCCGGAATCCCCCCTCCGGATTTGCCTCTATCAATTCTCTGGAAACAAAGTTCCCCGAGAATTGATACCCCGTGTACTCCACCTCGCCCAGGATCATTCCCTGGTGCACGAGCTTGGCGAAGGGTTCGGCTACGTTCAGATGGCCCGCGTCGAGCAGGACCTTGTGCCAGAAGCGGGCGTAGAGCAGGTGCAGCACCGCATGCTCGGCGCCGCCCACGTAGAGATCCACGGGGAGCCAGCGCTTCGCGGCTTCCTGACTCCAGGCGGCCTCAGGGTTCTGGGGGTCCATGAAGCGCAGGTAGTACCAGCAGGAGCCCGCCCACTGGGGCATGGTGTTGGTCTCCCGGGCGTACCAGAGGCCATCCTTCTGGAAGAAGCGCCAGTCCACAGCCCGGGCCAGGGTGCCCGCGGGGTCCTCGCCGGGATTGAAGTCCTCCAGTTCCGGTAAGCACAGGGGAAGCTCGAATTCATCCACGGGCATGGGCAGGTCGTAACGAATGGTGTGCGGCGCGCCGGTACGCGGATCGCCATCGGATTCCACCGGGAAGTAGATCGGGATGGGCTCGCCCCAATACCGCTGGCGACTGAACACCCAGTCACGCAGGCGGAATTCCACGCGCAACTTGCCCTGGCCCGACATCTCCAGATCCTCTGTCACCTGCTTCTTGAAGTCCCCCGTGGAGAGACCATCGTAGGCGCCGGAGTTCACCGCGACGCCTTCTTCCGTCATGGCTTCGGCCATCTCGCCTGGGATGCGCGAACCGTCCGGGCTCACCACCTGGACCACGGAGATTCCGAACTTGCGGGCGAACTCGAAGTCCCGCTGATCGTGGCCAGGAACGGCCATGATGGCGCCGGTGCCGTAGCCCATCATCACGTAATCGGCGACCCACACGGGCACCTGAACGCCGGTGAGAGGATTGATGACGAAGCCGCCCGTGAAGACGCCCGTCTTCTCCTTGGCGGCGCGGCGGTCGAGGTCCGAACGGTTGATGGCCTGGTGGGCATAGGCCTCCACGGCGGCCTTCTGGTCGTGGGTGGTGAGACGCTCAACGTAGGGGTGCTCCGGGGCGATGACCATGAAGGTGACGCCGAAGAGCGTGTCGGGGCGGGTGGTGAAGATCTCCAGCTCGCCATTGCCATCCGTGAGGGGGAACTTGACCTCGGCGCCCTCGCTCCGGCCGATCCATTCCTCCTGCATGGTCTTCGTGCTGTCCGGCCATTCCACCAGCGCCAGGTCGTCGGCGAGGCGGTCGGCGTAGGCGGTGATTCTCAGCATCCACTGGCGCAGGGGCAGGCGGATCACGGGATGGCTGCCCCGCTCACTCTTGCCATCGATGACCTCTTCGTTCGCCAGCACCGTGCCCAGGGCCGGGCACCAGTTCACGGGCTTCTCCGACTGGTACGCCAGGCCGCGCCTGAAGAGCTGCAGGAAGATCCACTGGGTCCACTTCACATAGGCGGGATCGGTGGTGTCCACCTCCCGATCCCAGTCGTAGGAGAGGCCCAGAGCCTGAATCTGCCGCTTGAAGGTGGCGATGTTTTTCTGGGTCGTCACAGCCGGGTGGGTGCCCGTCTGGATGGCATACTGCTCGGCGGGCAGGCCGAAAGCGTCCCAGCCCATGGGGTGCAGCACCGCGTGGCCCGTGGCGCGCATGTAGCGGCAGTAGATGTCCGTGGCCGTGTAGCCCTCGGGATGGCCCACGTGCAGGCCCGCGCCGCTGGGATACGGGAACATGTCCAGCACGTATTTCTTGGGGAGCTTGGGATCTTCGGGGGTCTTGAAGGTCCGGTGCTCGGCCCAGTAGGCCTGCCATTTCGGTTCGATGAGGGAGGGCGTGTAGAGTTCCATTCCCCCAGAATCCCAAGGGAAGCGAGGAGGATCAAGGAGGATTCCTGGCCAAGGCCTCAGGATAT
>CAIPUA010000356.1 GCA_903868115.1 uncultured Holophagaceae bacterium | reverse complement strand
TCTTCCGCCAGGGTGGCGGGATCTCCGCCCTCCCACAGGCTGAGGCCTCCGTACCAGAGGATGAGGACTCCCAACAGGACGGCCAAGGCGGCTGGGTCCCCTTTGCGGGTCATCGCAGGGCCGCCCAGACCATGCGGATCAGCAGCACTGCTGCCGCCAGGGCACCCACGGTGCGAAGAGGCCCCTGGCGATCGGCATCAGCGGCTAGGATGCCAGGAATCAGCCAACCCACCGCCACCAGCATGGGGGCCTGGGGCGCCAGGGCCGGGAGGAGGTTTTCCGTGAGGACCCGGGCCAGGAATCCTGCGAGCACGAAACAGGCATATCTTCGACGCCCGAACAGCACGGCGAAACGCCCCAGGAGCCGCACGAGCCCCAAGGCCAGTCCGGCATCCAGCAGGGTGGCGGCCAGGCGGGGCAGGGAATCCGCATGGAGGGCCACGTAGCCCGGCACCAGGATGCCGCCGGGGGAGATGGCCAGCAGTTCCGTCATCAGCAGGCTCACGACCGCCCCAATGACGAGGATGTAGTGCTCGATCATGCTTCAGCTCCCGCTTCCGGTCCTTCCAATGCCGGCGCCAGGGCCGCCAGGGCCGGTCCATGCCCCTTCCAGTTCCCCCCGGCGAAGACGATTGTTCCCGCGGGTTCCAGGGCCAGGTCTTCCATGCGCGCCAAGTTCCGAACCCGCGGTCGGCCCCCCGCATCGGTGCCCGGGAAGGCCCGCTTCAGGAGCCTCTGTACCCTCGGCGCAAAGCGGCCTGCTACGAGCAGAGATTCGAAGCGGTCACCCTGGGTGGCGATCCACGAGGCGAAGATCCAGGCTCGGTCGGCCCGGTCCCCCCGGTCAGTGAACAGCAGGATGCGGGGGCCTCGTCCCGTGAGCTTGGCCTCCGCCCTGCGGAAGAGCAGGGCCGTGGATACAGGGTCGTTGGCCGCCAAGGCATCCACGATGAGGATTGCTCCATCATCCCGCCGCAGACACCGGATGGTGAAGGCTCCACGGTCCGCCTGGAAATTGCGCATGGCTTCCAGGGCCGTCCCGGGCGAGACGCCCACCCCCTGGGCGATGGCCAGGGCCACGCCCGCGTTTTCGGGAATCCGGGCGGCGGTGCCTGACAACGGTTCGGCCAGAATCGCCTGGGCTCCCCGAGCTCTGGCGACTCCCGCCAGGTGGTCGAAAATCGACGGATCGGCCGTCACCACCATCCCCCCCTCGGGAATGCCATTGGCAAAGGCCGCCAGGGCTTCTTCTGGGGTTCCCTGCTCGGCCCCGTGATCAGGACGGGCGTTGGTGATCACCAGAATGGAGGGTCGGAGGAAGGCGGTGGAGGCGGCCTGGGCCTCGGGGGTGACGGCCATGCATTCCACCACCAGGGCCTCGGCGCGGTGCAGGGCTGCCTGCAGGAGGACATTGCGCTGCTCCCGCACATTGGGGGCTCCCAGGCGCCGGATCCGTCGTTCCTGCCCGTCGGGGAGGATGAGGCAGGGCTCGGTCCCGGTGGACTTGGCCAGGGTACGAATGCCCGCAGCCCGGAATGCGGCGGCGAGGAGGCGGGTCGTTTCGGTCTTCCCCCGGGTGCCGTTGACATGCACCACGATGCGGAGGGAACGGCGCGCCCAGGTCAGGAGCGCAGTCTCGGCCACGAGAAAGACAAAATACAGGAATACCGCGCCCAGCGCGGTCATTCCGAGGAGGTGGGTGCCTGGGGCCGATTGGACGACCATGGGGCTCAGAGGAATGGCTCCAGGCCCTTGGCCGCCAGTTCGTCGTAGGAAGGCACGCCTCCCAGGGTGATGGGGCGTTCTGGAGTGTTCATGGAGTGGGCGGCGAAAATGGCCTGGAGGCCCCCCACATGGCGGGCCACCCTGAGCTGGAGGGGCCAGCCCTTCTCATCGTAGGGCACAAAGAGACGGCCCAGTTTCTGGCCCCGCACATACTGGGGATCTTTCCCCGTGAGGATCAGGGCCTCGTCGGTGCGACCCCGCAAGCGTCCCTGAGTGGCGTTGGGACTCTCCATCAGGAGGGCCAGGGTGGCGGTGCTGTCCCCCAGTTCCCGATGGGAGAGACCCCGCAGTTTGGCGGGCGAAGGCTCCAGGCCCATGACGACGCCTTCAATCTCAAGGTTCAGGATGGCGCCCGAGGCCGTGGGCATGGCCCGGTCGTGGGCCACGATGGCGTTGATCACCGGGTATTCGGGCGCGGCCTCGTGAAGGTCGATGGTGAGGTCGATCCGATCCTTCCGGATGAGGCTCGTGATGGCGTAAGCGATCTTCTCGGTGAAATTCCCATCGGGCCTCCCGGGATAGGCCCGGTTCAGGTTCCGGGTCTCGGCACCGGAAAGCTGCTGACCGGAGGAGGCATGGACATAGATGTCGGGATCGGGCCACTGATCCATGGGACTTGTGGCCCTCGAACCGTGACGAAAGACCCGCATGCCCGAGGCTGCCTGGAGGGTGAAGGCGCGGGGCACCCCTTCCATGGGGTCGGTGTAGGTCATGGCTGAGGCATTGGCGTGGGGAATGATGTAGAGCTTGCCCTGGGTGGGGCGCGCGTTCTCCAGCATGAGGATGGCGGCCATGTAGCCCGAGGGTTCATTGCCGTGGGTCCCGCCGAGGATGAGGGCCGAACCGCCCGGCTTGCCCGAGTCGAGGATGTAGACATCGGTATCGCCACGGGTGCCTTTGATGCCCTCGAACCAGTCGGAGAGGTGGGCGACTCGGGTCAGGCCCGGCCCCTTCCGGAGGGCATCGGGCCTGCGCATGGCTAGGTAGCCCGGGGTGACAAAGAGGCAGATGGCGGCCACGATCGCCAGCAACACGATATTCAGGTTCCGATTGGACAGGGGCTGTCGTTTCAATTCCATGGTGGGTTTTCGGCTCCGATCCTAGGCGATCTTGAGGGCCCTGAGGACGAGGGGAATGAGCACCAGAGCTGCCTGGAGTTTGAACTTGACGCTCTTTTCACTCAGCAATTCCGCCAGGACCACGAGGGCGGCGAGGATGACGAGGATCTGGTAGATGACGGACACGGGGATCAGACTCCCAGAAGCTTCGCCAGGGGATTGGCGAAGACGAGCATGAGGACGCCGACGAGGATGGTGAGGATCACCGGAATCAGACAGTGCCGGGTGATTCGTCCGTAGCGGGGCTCGCAGATGATCTGGGCGGTGACCACGGGCGTCAGGGCCACGGGGGGGCATGTAGCTGCCCATGGCGGCGATGAGGGAGAGCCCCGCGATGACCACGATCGGATTCTGTCCCAGCAGCGCCAGAGCGAAAGGCACGCCGAGCACCGAGGCGCCGCCGTAGACCGAGATGCCGCCGAAGATGGGCAGGATCACGGCGATCCCCGCGATGAGGAGGGAATGCGGCAGGGAGAGTGCCCCGATGACGATGGCGCCCCTCAGGCCGGTGTAGGTCATGACCTCGATGAGCACTCCCACGCCGAACAGGATGCCCACCACCGGCAGGATCTGGTTCACCGCCGCGCGTGCCTCCGTGATGACGCGGAACTTCTTTCCGGCGAAAAGGGCCAAGGCGCTGCCGATGAGAAAGGTCAAGGGCAGCCTGGGATCGGGGAACCAGCGGGGAAAGGCCTTGGGCCCGATCATGAGCACCAGGACCACCAGCAGCGGCAGGTACAGGAGGAAGCCTCCAACCTCCTGCGACTTGCGATTGGCCTCGATGATCTCCTTCAGGCTGTCCTTCCTGACATGGCGATAACCGATGATGAGGGTCGTGAGGATGGCTAGGGGAATGGTCACCAAGGCCAGCACGAGTCCGAAGCCGATGTAGGGCAGGTCGATGCCGCCACCGATGATCATCACGGGGATGTTCACCGGCGGCGCGATCATCCCGAAGTCCGCGGCCATGGCGATGATCGCCCCGGCTACGGTGCGGGGCATGCCCATCTGGGTGAGTACGGGATAGACCAGCACGCCGGCCCCCAGCACCGAGGCGGCGCAGGAACCGGTGATGGCGCCGGGGAACATGACGATGAGGGTGAGGGCCACCAGGAGCAGGAGAGGGGAACGGCCGAACACGAGGATGATGCGGCGAGTCAACTCACTCATGAGTCCGTTGGCCTGGATCACTTTCATGAAGACCATGGCCGAGAGAAGCACCAGACAGACATCCAGGTAGCCGAACATGCCTTCCACGAGTTTGGCGAGGGGCAGTCCCTTGCCTGCCGCCAGGGATAAAGCAGCGGCGGTGATGACCAGGCTCAGGGAGACGGGCAGCTTGGCGGCGAGCACCAGGGCGACAAAGCACGCCACCAGGAGCACCAGGAGGAGGAGTTCACCGGGCATGCGCGTGCCTTGGGGATCCGGTACGGTCTGGGCCGGGAGCGACCACTGTCACTTGAAGGCCTTCAACAGAGGACCGCCGGCACTGGCGATCTTCTCCACGGAGTCCAAGGGGATCTTGCCCTTCCCGCAGAGTTGGTTGAAGAGTCCGTCCTTGTTGCCCCCGGCCACCACGATGACATAGTCGCAAAGGGGAACGGCCCCCGTGATGAACTTGTCCGACATCTGGCCGCGGCGCCCTTCGCCGCCCACATGGAGGCCGATGATCTTGAACCCCAGTTTCCGGGCCTCTGCCACCAAACCCTTGGCCCGCTCGACGTCGACTTCGGCCGAGATTCCAGCGGCACCGAGGCCCTTGGAACTGCCGCCGATCACCAACACCAGGGACTTGGACCCGGAGGCCGCCAACGCCCCGGCCTTGGCCTGGGGATCGGCCTTGAAGGCGACCTTCCCGCGGTTGAGGAGTACCTTCACCATCTCGATGTCGGCGCTCTGTCCCACGCCGGTGACCAGGGCCGGTTGATTGGCGATGGGGGCTTTGAGGTTGAAGCCCTGGGCTCCGGCCGTGATGGAACCTGCGAGGAGCAGGGTGCCGAGGAATGTGGCTGGACGGTGCATGGTGTCGCCTTTCTAAGTGATTTAATCGGGTTGTTCAGTACGCGATCGCTTGGCCATCCCGGCGCGGATCCGCGCCGCCCACGAGCAACTTGGCCTTGGCATCGTAGAGGACGGCCTGGACGCCGCCGAAGTAGGGATCCCAATCGCCCCGCAGGGTGAGCTTGTGGCCGAGGGTTCCCAGGGCCTTCTGCGTGGCGGCAGGAACCCGCGTCTCCAGGGACAGGCTCCCCGTGTTCGGTTGAGACAACCGGGGAGCGGAGATCGCCTCCTGCAGGGGCATGCCGAAGTCGAGGACATGGGAGATGACCTGGGCCACGGTAGTGAAGATCCGGGTGGCGCCGGGGGAACCGATGGTCATGAAGGACCGTCCCTTGGGGTCCAGGACGAGAGAGGGACTGATGGAGGAAAGGGGGCGCTTGCCCGCCTGGATGGAATTCACTGAGCCCGGTTTGGCCACGAAGTCCGACATGTGATCGTTCAACAGGATGCCCGTTCCGGGGACCATCACCCCTGAGCCGAAGAGCAGGCCGATGGACTTGGTGATGGACACCATGTTCCCTTCCTTGTCCATGACCGACAGATGGGTCGTGGAACCCGATTCAAACGGGGCGGGGTTTCCTGCCTGGGGGGCGGACATGGATTCCTTGGGGGAGATCCTGGCCGCCAGTTCCCGGGCGTAGGCTTTGGACACCAGGCCCGCCAGGGGGACCTTGGCGAAATCCGTATCGGCCATGTACTTCGCCCGATCGGCGAACACCAGCTTCATGGCCTCGGACCAGAGATGGGCCGTGGCCCCGCTGTCGCGCCCCAGAGTCTTGAGGTCAAAGGTCTCCATCACATTCAGCAGTTCGATGAGATGGGTGCCCCCCGAAGAGGCAGGGGGAACGGACAGAATGGTGTAGCCCCGGTAGGTGCCTTCTACGGGCTTGCGCACCTTGACCGTGTAACCGGCCAGGTCCTGAACGGTCAGGATGCCGCCCTGCTTCTGGACCTCCCCGGCGATCCGGGCCGCGATCTCGCCCTTGTAGAAACCCTCAGCGCCCTTCGTGGCTATGAGTCCGAGCGTCTTCGCGAGATCGGGGTTCTTGATCTTCTCTCCTACCTCGAAGGGAAGGCCTTCCTGCAGAAAAATCTCCGCACAGGCCGGGAAGTGGTTGATCCTCTCCAGGCTGTCCTTGATGTTCTTGTCCAGGTTCGCGGTGACAGGGATGCCCTGGGAGGCCCAGTGGATGGCAGGCTGGAGGATCTGGGCCCGGGTGAGTTTCTTCGAGCCGAAGGCGTCCAGGGCGTGCAGAAGACCGGCCACATCTCCGGGAACTCCCACCGACAGTCCCCCATCGGTGCCCGCGTGATCGAGGATGCGGCCCCGGTCATCCAGCTTGAACATATCGGGTTTGGAGGCCCCCGGCGCCGTTTCCCGGAAGTCGATGACCACCGCCTCCTTCATGGAGGCGAGTCGGATGATCATGAAACCCCCACCGCCGAGGCCGTTCGTGTCCGGTTCCAGGACGCCCATGGCAAAGGCCGCCGCGATGGCCGCGTCCACGGCGTTTCCGCCCTTCTTGAGGATGTCGATGCCCACCTGGGAGGCTTCTGGCTTGGCGGTGGCCACGACCCCATTCGCGCCCTGGGCCCCCCGACCCAGGGCGTTGATGGGCTCCTGGGCGGTCAGACCCAGAGCGGTCAGTGCCAGGAGCATGATGGCGAGAAGGGGTTTCATGTGCGCACTCCGGAAGTGGAAGGGAATCACGTTTCAATCCCGATTTGGAAGACGATTCGCCGCCCAGAGCACGGCGCGGTGGAGCTGCCGCCAAAGGGCTTCAGTCATTTCCGGATGGGGTGAGAAGACGATGACCCGGCCCTTCTGGAAGGCACCGGATGCCACGGCCGTAGTGCCAACCATCACCCCGGAGGGAGCTCCCTTTTTGGCGATCTCCGTGGCATAGGTCGCCAGGGAGGTGAAGTCCGGCACCTCGGGATCCTCCGCGGGCGCCAGGAGGGGACCCTGTCGGTACTCGATGGCCTGGGCCGGAGTCGCGGTGCCTAGGAGCTTCCGGCCCTCGGCACTCAGGGCGATTTCCACCGTGCCCGTGCCGCGGGCCCAGTGCTGCCGATCAATGACCTTCGCATCAAGGATGTGGAGCGACCAGTCGTATGCACAGGTGGCGAGGTAGGCTCCGGCGCAGATGCCCACATAGCCGCCCCCAGCGGCGATGAAATCCCTTTCGGCGCTGCGGCCCTTCTCGCCCAAGGCCTTGCCTTGGCCGCCGCCGCTGCCACCGGAGTGCAGGAGTACATCGGCGCCTTTGAGGGCCCCGTTGCGGATCTCCTCCGCAGTGACGGGCTTGACTTCGAGATCGGGGAAGTTGGCCAGGGCCTTCTTCACCTTCTCGATGCTGCTGCTCGTGCCTGCGTCGGAGTAGAGGGCGATCAGGGTGCGCTTGGGAGGATCCACTGGGGGTGCGGCCTGGGCCACACCAAAAAGAACTCCAAGAAACGCGATGCTTGCCGAGAGACGCATGACATTCCCCTACCAAAAAAAATTCACCCGAGGTTCATTCCCCCCTTGGGTGAAAGCGCCGCGACCGGGCATCCGAACCCTGAAGCCCTCTGGCAAGACAGCCGTTGGGATCCAGGTCTCCGATACCCTTCGCAGGTTGCTGGTCCCTTCGCCATCGGGGCAGACCTTGGGTCCGTCCCGATGGCGAAGAGAAATCCCTACCAGATCGAGAAGCGGTACTGGGCGCTCAGGGCGATCCAGCTGGGGTTGACAGGGTTCAGGCCGTTCACGACACGCTGCCCGGTGACCGGCGTGTATCCACCCAGCTGGAAATCGCTTCTCCATTCAGAAAAGCTGTAGTCCAGCGCAACGCCCCATTCCTTGTTGATCCGGTATTCCACCCCCACGCGCCCCCCGAACTTGCCTTTGCCCTCGGGGTAGGGCGCGGCTGGCACGACGTACGGCTGGGAGGGCGTGTCGTAGTTGGGTACGACCCCACCCCTGTTCACTTTGCCATCATAGGCAGTGACGCTGAAACCAATGAAGGGTGTAAGGCCCTTGATCGGAGTATGAAAGCGCACATCTCCCCCCACCCGCCAACCGTAGACAGACTGGGTGAGCCCCTGATAGGTGCTGATGGGCGAACCGTTGGCCACCAGGTAGGTGACATAGATGCCCAACCCGGCCCAGGCGTCAGGTCCATGGAAGTCATAGCCCAACTCGTAGGCGTAGACCAGGTCCTGGCCGCCCAGGTAGGCCCTGAGATCACTCATGGGCTTGACGGCACTGGCCCTGAAATAGGCCGGGAAATCGGCCACGGTCTGGGCCTGGAGGGCCAAACCGGCAAAACCTGACAGTATCAATGCTCCCACTCGTCTCATTTTCATACCTCCTTAGAACTTGATGCCAAGGTGCCAGGTGGCGATCGAACGCACGCCATTCCAGCCGCTCACGGTTCCCCAGTTCTGCATGCTGGTTGACAGGTACACATTGTTGGTCGTCGCTGTGCCGGGCCACGCGGCAGTGGTAGGAGAGGTGGTTCCGTAGGTGACACCGCTGGGAATCTGGGTGTTGAAGACCTGGCTGATCACGAGCATGGAGAAGAACTGCAACTTGCCCTTGACGGGGATCGTGAGGTTCCAAGTCAGGTCGCAGGCCACATAGTCCGAACCTTTTCGCTGACCGCGCCCGTTGAGATAGCCCGTGAATTCGGTTGGGATGTCGCTGGCCCCGGAGGTAAAAGTGCCCGTGGGGTAGTTGTAGGCCCGCGTCAGGTTTCCGAGTGGAGCCCCGCTTTCGTATTTGCCCAGCAGGGTGAAGGTATTGCGGATGCCCTTGCGAGTGCCGTGATCGAAGGTGAACCAGGCCTTCACCATGTTCCGGCTGGAGCCCGACAGTTCGCCGTAGGGGTTGTAGACAGCAACGGGGACGCCGGCCTTGGTGATGGCATCGTAGTACTGGAAGGATCCTGCGGTGGTGTAATCGTCCATTCC
>CAIPUA010000355.1 GCA_903868115.1 uncultured Holophagaceae bacterium | reverse complement strand
GCGTTGCCCTGGGCGCTGGGGCTCTGCTCGCGCAGCTGGAAGCCGGAGGCGAAGGCCTGGGGTGCGAGGGCGCCCGCTACGAGCAGGGCGAGGGTGGTGGTGAGGGCGTTCTGAAAGCGAGGTGTCATATCTGAAGCACTCCTATCCCGGATCGCCGGGGCTTGGCTGATACCAGCCTATGGAAGATTGAGGAATGTTCACAATAACAAATAATGCCCAGGGCGCAAGCCTGGGCGCTAAGGTGAGCAGGCTTCTCAAGTTGTTGAGAAAAAAAAGATCCAGGCGAAAATGCCGAAGCCACTCAGTCCTGGCCCAGCAGGTCCTTCAGTCGGGCATAGCCGTTCTTGCTCACGGGCAGCCGGGTACCGTCGATCAGGACGGCGGCCCAGCTTTCCGTCTCGCTCTGCTCCAGGCGGGCTAAGCGATCCATCTGGATGATGAAGCTGCGGTGGATGCGCAGGAAGCGCTTGGGATCCAGGCGGGATTCAAGGCTGGCCAGGGTCTGCTGCTTGAGGTGCCCCTTCTCGGGCGTCTTCAGGAGGACATAGTCGTCCTGGGCCTGGATGAAGTCGAGCTTGGCCAGGGGGATGAGCGTCACCTTGGTGCCGTCCCGCACCACGATGCGGTCCAGGGGCCAATCACTCTTGGCGGCGCTGGAAAGGTCCGTGGCCTGAACGCGCATCGGCTCACCGGAACCCAGCCGGATCTTGGCGCGCTGGAGGGCCTCCTCGAAGCGCTCGACGCCGAAGGGCTTGAGCAGGTAGTCCACGGCGTGGACCTCGAAGGCCTTGAGGGCGTGCTGATCGTAGGCGGTCACGAAGATGACCGTGGGTTGGGGCTCCAGCAATTCCAGCACCTCGAAGCCGTCCAGCTTGGGCATCTGGATGTCCAGGAACATCAGGTCCGGTTTCAGCTCGGTGGCGACCTTCACCGCGTCGAAGCCGTTGGAGCACTCGGCCACGATCTGGATCTCGGGGTGGGCGGCCAGATGCTCCCGGACGACGGCCCGGGCCAGATCCTCGTCATCCACGATCAGGGCCGTGAAGGTGCGTTCGGTCATGCTTCCACCTCGTCAGGATCCTTGGGGAAGGTCAGCACCGCTTCATGCCGGCCCTCCCGGATTTTTGCTTCGAAGAAGGTCCGGCCCCCATAGCGGCCCTGGAGGCGCTGCTTGACCTGCCGCAGCCCAAGGCCAAGCCCCTGAGGCGTTTCGGCATCCGCATCGATGGGGTTCTCGACATGAATCTCCGCGAAGGCGCCTCGCACCGACGCAGCGATGCGAATCGTACCGCCCTCCATCACCTGGGCGATGCCGTGCTTGATCGCGTTCTCCACCAGCGGTTGCAGCAGTAGCGTAGGAATCTCCACGCCCTCCACGGAAGCATCCACCTCCCACTCGATCTTCAGGCGCTCGCCGAAGCGGATCTGCTCGATGGCGAGATAGTTCCGCACCAGATCCAGTTCCTCGGAAAGCTTCACTGTGGCGCGTTCTCCGAGTTTCAGGCTCTTGCGGAGGAAATCCGAAAGCAGCACGCACATTTCCCGGGCGCGCTTGGCATCCAGGGTGGTCAGGGCGCTGATGGAGTTCAGGCTGTTGAAGAGAAAGTGCGGGTTGAGCTGGGCGCGCAGAGCCTTCAGTTCGGCTTCGCGAGCCAGGACCCGCAGTTCCTGTTCGGTGCGCTCGGCCTCCTGACGCTGTTCCAGGGTGATCAGCAGGTAGTGCAGGGCCACGGTGAGGAGGTAGAGGATGCACCCCGTGGTTCCCGCCACCAGGAGGTTGGGGCCGTTCATCTCGCCCCAAGGGGTGAGTGCGGGGTAGGCGCGTCCCATCTGCCTCAGGACGGTGAACATCAGGACGGTCCAGAGGGTTCCCATGACCAGCGATGCGGCGGTCCAGGTGGTCACCAGGGTGCTGGTCCTGGAGGTTGCCAGGGGCAGGGAGCGGCAGAGGAAGAAGGACGACAGGAAGAGGCCGGCTGCGATGTAGGCACCCACCAGGCCTACGATCATCGCGGCCAGGAGGGGCGTGTGCTTGACCGCCGCCTGGGCCGCGAAGAGCGCAGCGATGGGGAGCCACCCCAGCAGGTAGGTCCCCAGTCGTGCGTGGCTCTTGAAGATGGGATGCATCAGGGTCTGTCCTCAGTGCCGGATCTCGATGCCTCCGAAGAGTACCAGCCCCGTGATGACGAGCCTGGGTCGAACTTCAGTGCCGGTGGGCAGGGGGGCGGTCTTGTCGTTGACCCCGCCGAAGAGGGCCGTGGCCTGCACCACCACCTCCCAGCCTTCGGGCACCCGGATGTCCCCGCCGCCGAACATCACGAAGGAATCGAGCCGGGCGGAGGAACCTTCGATCACCGCCTGCCGCAGGTCCACTTCGAAGCCGCCGAAGATGGCCGTGAGTTCACCGCCCCGGAAGGTCTGGGACTGATGCCGGTTCTTGAAGGCGCTGAAGATGGCGTTGCCTCGCAGGAAACCTTCGCTCTGCTGCAGTTCCTCGGGGACCTGCCGATGCTGCTTGAGGGCCTTGAGGACGATGAAGATGCCGACACCGGTGAGGATCAGGGGGCCGATGAGGACATCTACGCTATGGCCTCCGAGGGTTTTGAGCAGGAGTACGAGTCCGGCGCCCGTGAGCAGGTAGCCGCCCACGCAGGTGCCCTGGCAGGCCCGAAGTTTGAGGAGGCCCAGTATGACCAGGATCACGGGCCAGAACTTGAAGACCATGTGGCTGTATTCGAAGCCGAGATTCTCGAGGGTGAGGAAGAGGCCGAAGACGATGATGGCGATGCCGACGACCAGGGCGGGCGTTACAAGACGGCTGGTGCGGGGTTCAGTTTCGGGGTTCATGACGGCCTCTCGATGGAATCCTGACAGAAAGGTTCGGGGGGTTGGATGGGTTTGGGCTTGGGCCTGGGCCAGAGGGCACGGAGGGTGAGGATCAGCCCCATCCAGACGACACCCAGGGGCCACCACTTCTCCAGCAGGTATTCCTTTTCGAGGAAGCCCAGCTGCAAGCCGATTCCCACCAGGATGAGGATGTGTCCCCCGGTGGCCCGGAGGAAGCCCCGGCTGAAGAGGCGCTCGAGACCGAGCACCATCAGGGCGATGGGCCAGAAGCGAAGGGTCCGATCCGCGTCCAGGATGCCCAGGTTGTGGAGCAGGAAGGCCGCGCCGAAGGCCATGAACAGGATTCCGATCACCAGCTTGGTGGTGAAGCGTGTGGATCGTTCGGGAATGTCGGGCATCGGGTGCCTCCTGTGATTCAAGCTACGGGACAGGATGGGCGGGGGCTATCGCCATTCGGCGAACGGCGGAGGGAAATCGGCGAACGCGGGGAATTGGGTCAGATATGGTCAGACTGCCCAGGGAAGGCATCCTCACCGCAACCGTGGAAGAATGGCTGCATGGCCGATGCTGCGAACACCTTCTTCCAGAGCGATCAGGTGGACCAGCAGCCCATGCGCCACACCTTGCTCTTTCGGCTGGTGGGCTACCTCAGGCCCTACTGGTTCTCGCTTATTGTGCTCCTGGTGCTGATGGCCGGAGGCGCGGTACTGGAAGTAATGCCCAGCGAATTCACGCTGCGACTCATCGACCACCACCTGGCCAAGGGCACGCTGGCTGGATCGGGGCCGCTGATCTGGGCCTTCTTCGGGTTCCTGGCCCTGGCCTTCCTGGTGCACATCACCCGCTACATCCTGTTGGGCTGGGTGGGGCAGATGGCGATGCTCGATCTGCGGATGCAGCTGTTCGCCCACCTGATGCGCCGGAGCACCCACTTCTTCCACCGGAACCCCGTGGGCCGCCTGATGACGCGGGTCATCAGCGATGTGCAGAACCTGAACGATATGTTCTCGTCGGGCTTCGTGGCCATCGTGGGGGATGCGCTTTCGCTGCTGGCCATCGTGATCTGGATGTTCAGCAAGCACCTGGGCCTCGCGGCGGTGGCCCTTGGGGTGTTGCCCTTCCTCCTCATCGCCACGGAGATCTTCCGGCGCCATGCGGGAGATGCCTTCCGGGAGACCCAGGGGCGCTATGCGGCCATCCAGGCCTATCTGCAGGAGCAGCTCTCGGGCATGAGCCTGGTGCAGCTCAACGCCCAGGAGGGCCCCAGTCGCTCGGCCTTCATGGGGCTGAACCAGAAGTATCTGGCTGCGTTCATCCGCACCATCTTTGCCTACGCGGTGTTCTTCCCCGTGGTGGAATTCATCACCAGCGCCACCCTCGCGGCCCTCATCTTCTACGCAGGTTTCAAGCTTCAGAGCGGCGCGCTCACGCTGGGGCTGCTCCTGGCCTTCATCCAGCAGTCCGCCCGCTTCTTCCGGCCCATCCGGGAACTGGCGGAACGCTACAACGTCATGCAGACGGCCATGGCCTCGAGCGAGCGCATCTTCCGTCTCCTCGACAACCGCGACGAGATTACCGAGCGCCCGGATCCCAAGCCGGCGCGCTTCGAGCAGGAGATCCGGTTCGAGGAGGTGTCGTTCGCCTACGAGGAAAAGGGACGGCGGGTCGTCCAGCAGCTTTCCGGGGCCATTCCCAAGGGCCGTCGCATCGCGGTGGTGGGCCACACGGGGGCGGGGAAGACCACGCTCATCAACCTGCTCATGCGTTTCTACGATGTGGCCGAGGGGCGCATTCTGCTGGACGGGACGGATCTCCGCGAACTGCGCCTGAAGGAGTTGCGCGGGCTCTTCGGCCTGGTGCTGCAGGATGTGTTCATCTTCTCCGGCAGCCTCGAGGAGAACATTCTCCTGGGCCGACCCCGGGAGGAACGGCGCCTGCATCTCGTGCTGGAACAAAGCCAACTGGAAGACATGGTGGACCGCCTGCCCGAAGGGCTCGGGACCCAGGTCGGCGAGCGGGGGCAGAAGCTCTCGGCGGGCGAGCGGCAACTGGTGGCCTTCGCCCGGATGCTCTACGAGGAACCCGCGATCCTGCTGCTGGACGAAGCCACCGCGAACATCGATAGCGAGACGGAGCACAAGATCCAGCGGGTCATCGAGCGGGTCAGCCACCGCCTGACCACCTTCACCATCGCCCACCGCCTGAGCACCATCAAGGATGCCGACGAGATCTGGGTGATGGATCAGGGCCGCCTGATCGAACGCGGCACCCACGATGCCCTGATGCTGCAGGATGCCCACTACGCGAAGCTCGTAAGGCTGCAGTTCAGTGAGGCCTGAACGGCAGGCAACACCTTTCCGGGACGAAGTCCCACCTTCGGAGGTTCCATGCCCCGCACGCAACTCAAGGCCATCACCCTGGAATTCGAGGACGGCACCACGCGCCGCCTGGAGGGTCACGTCATCCAGGAACCCAAATCCGGTGTGCTCTTCTGGGGCGATCACGCCGTGGAGAACATCCTGGCGCCCTTCTACGACGCGAACCCCGAGCTGGGCTTCACCGCAGCCAAGGTCAAGAGCCTCTGGGACACGCCCAACGCCCAGGGCGAACTGCCGACCTTCCTCGTGAAACCATTCTGCACAGTGATGACCCCGGAGCAGCTGGATTAGGCATGACTCAGCGTTTCGGTGGCTGGTCAGAGGGTGGCCCACTCATGAGCGCGGCCCGTTCCTTCAGGGCTTCTCGGTGCCGGGAATCGCTGGCCAGGGCCTTGCCCAGGGCCGCAAGCGCCCGATTTCGTTCGGCGGGAGCACCGTGCAGACGCTCGAGACGAAAACGGTGAACCTTGGCCACCAGGGTCCATAGTTCGGGCCTACGGCTGTTGAGAGCCAGCGCTTTCCGCGCATGGACCAGGGCCCGCTCCAGGAGGGGCCCCGGGGCCAGTCTTTGCCTCAGATGCCACTCCGCTTCCAGCAGCAGGGACTCGGCCCATCCTCCATGGCGGGCCCAGTTGGAAGGTGCCAGCCGGCCGAGGGCCTCCAGG
>CAIPUA010000354.1 GCA_903868115.1 uncultured Holophagaceae bacterium | reverse complement strand
CTCCGGTGATCGCGTTCATCGAGAACTCCCTGCACCACGCTTCGGGTTTCCTCGATCCCTTTGCGGGGGCCGGACATCTTCTGGAGGCATGCGCGAGGCGCTTCCGGCGCCCCACGGCTGGCCTCGATCTCCACGCGAAGGTGTGGCCCGCCAACGATTCCCTGCGGCACATCCCGGGCACGGACGCGATCATCGTCACCAACCCGCCCTACCTCGCCAAGCACAGCGCCAGCCGAAAAGGCGTGGCGGAAACGGTGGCCCACTACTACCGCGCAGCCGGACTGGACGACCTCTACCAGATTGCGCTCCGGCGCTGCCTGGAGGCCGCCCGCTTCACGGTGGCGATCATCCCCGAGACTTTCCTGAACAGCGCCTTTGAGAAGCGGGCCCTGGTGCTGGTGTCCGTGCTGGAGCGAAATCCCTTCGAGGATACGGAAAATCCCGTTTGCGTCGCCTGCTTCGACACGGCCGGAAATGACGGAGCGCAAGTCGCAAAACTGTATGTGGAAGACCGCTACTGCGGCATCTCCGGAGAAATATTCGGACTCCGAGGCGCCGCCACGCGCGACGATCGCGTGGTGTTCAACGACCCCACGGGGACCATCGCCCTTCGGGCGGTGGACAGCACTGATCCTTCGGCCCCCATCAATTTCCTCCCGGCCGAGCGCTTCGCATACGCAAGGGGGAACATCAAGATATCGAGCCGCCTGCTGACCTATCTCAGCATTCAAGGATTGCCACCGGACCGCCGCCTCGAACTGATCGAGATTGCGAACAGGCGCCTCGCCTGCCTGCGGGATGTGAGTCATGATCTTCTCCTCTCACCCTTCAAAGGCAACAACAAGGCGGGCAAGCGGCGACGGCGGCTGGACTACGGCCTGGCCCGCACCCTGCTCCAGGAGTCCCTGACCGAGATGGGCATCGCCCGCTGAGCCGCCAGGCAGCGGCGGGCCGAGGGTATTCTGGAACCTAGGGAGACCCGGCATGATTCAGGTCATCGCCTTCGATGCCGACGATACGCTCTGGCACAACGAAACCTACTACCGCGACGCCGAGGCCAACTTCCGGCGGATGCTCGCGTCCTACCATGACGAAGCCTGGATCCAGGAGCGGCTTTTCGCCACGGAGATGCGCAACCTCGGCCACTTCGGCTACGGCATCAAGAGCTTCGTGCTCTCCATGATCGAGACCGCCATCGAACTGACCGAGGGCCAGGTGACGGGGCGCGAGATCCAGGCCATCGTGGATCTCGGCAGGGAAATGCTGGCCCATCCCGTGGAGCCGCTGCCGCATGTGCTGGAAACCCTGGCAACCCTGCGGGGGCAGTACCGCCTGATGGTCATCACCAAGGGCGATCTGTTGGACCAGGAGGCCAAGCTGGCGCGCTCGGGGCTGGACGCTTTTTTCTCAGGAATCGAGGTGGTGAGCGAAAAAGACGAATTTGTCTACCGCGCCATCCTCGCCCGGCACGGCATCGCGCCCAGCGAGTTCCTCATGGTGGGCAATTCGCTGAAGTCCGACATCCTGCCCGTGGTGGCCATGGGTGCCCACGCGGTTTTCGTGCCCTACGCGACCACCTGGATCCACGAGCATGTGGAGGATGTCGACCCCAGCCGTTTCACCACCCTGGAACACGTGGGCCTCCTGCCGGGTTGGCTCTCAGCGCAAGGGTGAATCTTTAAAAGATGAGCTTCACCACGGCCCGTCGGCTTCAGCCGCTCGGTATCGGCGGTGCCGATACGCGAGACTTCAGGGGCGAGGGATGGCTCCCAGCAACGCGCGGATGACTTCGTCCGTGTTCATCCCGTCGGCTTCAGCCGCTCGGTATCGGCGGTGCCGATACGCGAGACTTCAGGGGCGAGGGATGGCTCCCAGCAGCGCGCGGATGACTTCGTCCGTGTT
>CAIPUA010000353.1 GCA_903868115.1 uncultured Holophagaceae bacterium | reverse complement strand
GTTGTTCTCGATGCGGGCATAGGAGCTGGCCAGGCTCTGGTTTTTCACCTTCTGGAGTTCGGTTTCGGAGATTCCGTCCTTCTGGATCTTCTCGATCTCAGCGTAGAGGGCCTTCTCCACATCCTCAGGCTTCCTGTCACTGGCGGAGGTGCCAGTGAGTACGAACGTGCCCGCGTACTTCTGCCCTGCGGCGTAGCCACCGGCATTAGTTGCGACCTTTTGTTTCAGTACGAGATCCTTGTAGAGGCGCCCCGATCGTCCGTTCAACACAGAGCCCAGCACGTCAAGGGCGGGACTGTCTTTGTGGACTTCAGGCACGGCCTTGTACGAAACACGGACACTTGGAGTGGTTTCCGCCTCGGCATACATCCGCTGCTCAGCGGGCTGGACCGGATCCGCGGTGACCATCTCTGGAACGCCCCGGGGATTGGTTTTGAGGCGCCCGAAATAGCGTTCCATAAGCGCGGAAGCCTCGCTGACCTTGAAGTCACCCACCAGCACGGCCGTGAGGTTGTTGGGCGCATAGTAGGTGTTGAAGAACGCGTTCGCCTGCTCGCGGGTGACTTGACTGATGTCACTGGCCCAACCAATAATTTGCCACTGGTAGGGATGAGCCATCCAGGTCATGGCGTTGAAGGCTTCTTCAAACTTCCCGGTGGGGGTGGCCTCGAGGCGCTGGCGGCGTTCCTCCAGGATCACGTCCCGCTCGGAATAGAACTCCCGGAAGGTGGAATTGATGAGTCGGTCGGATTCCATCCAGGCCCACAGCTCGAGCTTGTTGGAGGGGAGCTGATTGAGGTAGACCGTCATGTCCTTGTTGGTGCCTGCATTCAGGCCTGTACTGCCCTCTTTGTCGAAAATCTTGGAGAACTCGTCCTTGATGATCAGTTCCCGTTGCTCCTTCACCAGCTGGGCGAACTCATCCAGCAGCTTCTGGTGCCGAGGGCTGCGCACCTTGGGGTCATTGAGGTCCATGATCTCCCCCCGGCGCTGCTTCTCGCGCAGGAGGCTGACTTCCTTGCGAATCTCGATCTGCACCTTGTCCTGGAGTTCGTTGAGCTCGGCATCGCGCTTGGCGTCCTTGGTGCCGATAGCCCGCGTGCCCTTGAACATCATGTGTTCGAACATGTGCGCCATGCCCGTGATGCCTGGGACCTCGTTGGCGCTGCCCACCCGGGCCACCCAGCCACAGGCGATGGTGGGCTGGTCATGGCGTTCCACCATGAGAAGCCGCATCCCATTGGGGAGGGTGTGTTCCTTGACGGGGATGTCTTGGGCCAACAGGGGTGCCGCTGCGACCAGTGCGGCGACGAGCCCTCGACCCGGAGAGATGGCCATGATGCCTCCTTGGAATGGATGGGAAAGAACGTGGTGCGGTCTACGGTGCCGGGAAACCAGTGTGGCAATCGGCCGAAGGACCTGAATGAGAATACATCGACAGATGGGGTAGCGTCCTGTCAATAGTTGATAAAATGTGAAAAAAACGACAAATGCAAAAAAGGTTCGCTCACTCCTGTTTCCCGCCAACAGTCGGCAGGGGCTGGTTGCTCTCAGTCCCTGCGAGCGTGCCTACCGCCAGGATCGGGAAGCGGGGCGGTTCGCCCCACATCAGTTTCGAGCGCACCAGGGTGGACTGGAGGAGGCCCCAGTAGACCAAGCCATCAGGGCTTCGGGGATCCAACAGGTAGAAGGCGAGGCGGCCCAGGGGCTGGTCCAGGGGGATCCACAGCGCGCGATCCAGATCGTTTTCCTTCCAGGGGAGGATGCGCGGCTTGAGTTGGGGCTCAGGCTGCCACTGGCCCTTGAGACTCAGGGGAAAGACGCCCTGGAAACAGTCCGGAGATAGCACTCGGCTTTCCTCGTGGAAATGCAGGACAGGCGAGCCCTTGGGGCGGGCGGTCCCGGCCAGGACCTTGATGCCGTGGGCTTCCAGGCGAGGCCGCACGAGGTCGGCGCAGATGGGATCCACGAGGTAGCCCTCGGGAAGGGCCACGAGATCCCGATCCTGCCAGGTGAGGTAGGCGGGCAGTTCCAGGGTCGTCCGGGCCTTTTCGCCGATGATCTGGCGATCCGCGTTGCGGATGGGTGTGATGACTTCGAAGGGATATTTCTCCGTGGCGATGGGCTCGAAACCCAGGGGCAGTGAAGGCCGCCGATCCTGCCAGGCTACCTGCCAGCGCGCTTCCGCGGCGCGGGTCTGCGCGCGGACTTCGGTGCGATGCGCGGCGATCCACGTGCAGCAGGCGAGCACGAAGCGGCGGGTGGTCTCGATGCGCGTGGGGTAGCTGAGGTAGACATAGCATTCGGTGAGGATGCCGATCCGGTGGCGCAGGGCCTGGCTGTTGACCAGATAGCGCGGCAGGGGATGCACCTCGCCCCATCTCTCGGGCGTCCCGCCCTTCCGGCCGGGTTCATCGGGTTCGAAGTCGCCGTAGTCGTAGGTCGGCAGCCCGGCGCCCTTGAGGCCGTCGCGCACTTCGGTCAGCAGGTGTCGGTTGAAGCGCTGCAGTTCGGGATCGTTGCCGATGGAAACCGCAGACGAATAGGTGAGGTGGAAGCCGTGGGAACTGCCGTTGGTGGTGTGGAGGTCCAGGACCACCAGGGGATCAAAATTCCGCTCCATGGCCAGGAAGAAGCGCGTGGAGGCGGCCTCGGCCTTCATCATGTCGCGGTTCAGGTCCAGGCCCCGGGCATTCTCGCGGCGCCCCACGCCGCTGGCGGGATTGGGCTGCCACCTCCGGGTCGTGGGATCCAGAGCATCGGTGGCATCCGCGTTGTAGGCGGGCATCACGACGAAATCCAAGTGTCTGCGGAGCTCAGGGTGCTGGCCCTCTAGCAGTTCGCGCACCAGGATCTGGATAGCTTCCTTGCCTTCGACTTCCCCCGCATGGATGTTGGCATTGACATAGACGCGCACCGCATCCGGCGAGGTCGCGGGCAGGCGCCAAGCCAGCAGCGGCGCACCGCCCTCGGCACGGTCCGGCGCACCCTTGGGCCGATAGGGCTTCAGGGCCGGGTAGCGCCGGGCGAGATCACCCATGAAGGCGCGCACGTCGGCCGTGGAACTGGTGGTCTGGAAGCCACTGCGCTCGGGTGCCGTGAGCGGCTTCTCGAATGCGCACAACAGCGTCCCAGCCAGGAAGAGGGGTGCGGCGTTCATGGGGTCTCCTCTCAACTTTCGTACGGGGTGCCAGTGGGAAAAACTCGAAGGTGAGGTGCCGGGGCCTTCCTGAGGAAGCACCTTCGGCTGGAAGTATCTCGTTGCCCAGCAGAAACCACCATCCTTGGAGTCTGGCACTTCTGGCGCCCAGACCTATGCTGGTAGCGTCCCTTCCGGAGCGTTGCCATGATCCAGCGAGTCCTTGTTGGTGTGGATTTTTCCGAGTCCTCGAGGGTGGCCCTGGAACGCGCCGCCGGGTGGGCCGCGCAACTCGGCGTACCGCTCACGGCCATCCATGTGCTCCAGCCACCCGCGCCCATGCTGCCGGAAGCCCAGATCGCGCTGCCGGACCCGGCCTGGCTGAAGGCCATGGAGGAGCATGCCCGCGAACACCTGGAAGCCATGGTGCAGGCGATCCCGGGGGCGGCCGTCTGCGTGAAATGGGGCAGCCCGGCGGAGGAACTAGTGAGCGAGGCCACGCCTGAAGCCTTGCTCGTGGTGGCCCAGGTCGGGCATTCGGGCCTGGAACGGCTCCTTTTCGGCTCGACGGCCTCCCGCGTGGTCAAACATGCGCCCTGCGATGTGCTGGTGGTGCGGGGAGAAACGAAACCACGCAAGTGATTTCCGCGCGGCCTCCGTACCTTCCGATTGGGTTGCGGCCCCGGCCGTGCTGAGGTTCAGCAGGTTGTTGCAAGTGCTGAAATGCAAAATACAGATTCGTGCTGCCTACTCGCCGGTGGGCGGTCGGAGGAGGATAGCCAGCCTGGAGAGTTCCTCTCCCTGGGCGGCCAGCATACGCCGGGCCATCCACCAGCACATCCCGGTCCCGGTCCGGCCAGGCGATCAGGACGGGTTCGAAATAGGTGGGTGCCGCACTGGTGGCCCGCGCCGCCAGCCACAAGGGGTAATCGTAGCGGGGATCCAGCTTGGCCCTGCGGCT
>CAIPUA010000352.1 GCA_903868115.1 uncultured Holophagaceae bacterium | reverse complement strand
CATGTCCAGCACTTATTTCTTGGGGAGCGTGGGATCTTCGGGGGTCTTGAAGGTCCGGTGCTCGGCCCAGTAGGCCTGCCATTTCGGTTCGATGAGGGAGGGCGTGTAGCGTTCCATTCCCCCAGAATCCCAAGGGAAGCGAGGAGGATCAAGGAGGATTCCTGGCCAAGGCCTCAGGATATGGAAGCGGCGATCTTCCGCTGGATCTGCTCCGCCATGCCCCGCTTCACCTCATCCTCTGCCACGACCATGAGGAAAAGCCCCTTGCCCCTGCTGAGCCTCTCCCAGAGAGCCCCCACCATGGCCTTTTCCTTGGAGTCGTCCGTGGTCTTGTACAGATCACCCTTGTACTCGACCGCCAGAACCCGGCCATCCTGGAGTTCCGCCACGAAATCCGGGTAAAAGCGGTCCGTGCTCGTGGGGAGCCAGAAGGAATGCAGGGGCTGGCCTGAGATGTTGCGGATCCAGTGCTTCACCTCAGTGCACCGTTCCAGTGCCAGGGCACAAAGGAATTCCTCCCCCTTGGGCTCCATCACTCCAGGCACGGGATAGTAGTGTTTATTGAATTTGAAGGCACCCTTATACAGGCTCGGCGCGGGATAGACGCCGGGCTGGAACTGAAAGCTCCGTTCGAAATCCGCCAAGGGGCGGGCATCTTCCGCGAAGAGGAGGGCGTGAAAGCCCCGGGTTCGGGTGCCTTCCAGGAAGGCCTTGATACGCCGGTCAATCAAACGGCCCAACTGATGGCGGTGACGTACGAGGAACGGCAGGCCGATACCTTCGCCTTCCTGGAGCCTGGTCAGATGCCGCCGAATGAACTCCATCTGCTTAGCTGCGGGCAATTGGGCATTCCGGGTCTGGTGCAGCAACCAGAACACCAGATGCGCCTCACTCCATCCGGCGTCCACTCGGTCCAGATCCAGGTTCTCGTCTGCATATTCCAGGCTGACCTGATTCCCGTCCAGATCCACGCGGTAGGTCTGGGAGGTTTCCGAAGCGCGAAGGTCCTCCGGTCGGAGATCGAAGGGCAAACCCAAAAGATCCTGCTGCCCCGCCGCGACGAAGCTTTCGCTATCGGCCAGCAGTAGCTCTCCCTGCGCCCAGGCGCAGAGACGCGGGAGGGGCACGAAGAGGGCGCCGCTCATGGACGGCGAGGCCCAGGCGCTCTGCATGGCGCGGTGCCGCTGAAGGCTGAGATGCACCGCCGCCCAGTTTTTCGGGTCCGCGCCGCTCAGGATCGCCACGGCCATGGCCTCCGTCGTCTCCCCGGTAACGGTCACTCTCACGCCCCCTTCCGTGGGCGTCAGCAAGACGCGCACACGTTCCTCGGCATTGAGACCTGAAAGATCTGGCGAGGCCTGAAGGGTAAGATCCAGCGGCGCGGTTTCCGGGCGCGAAACCTTTCCTTCGAATTCTTCGGGATTGAAGATGGGCGGAGCCTGCTGGAGGAAGACCTCCGCCTCCAGTTCCTCGAAGCCCATGGAAACCAGACAATCCCGCAGGCTGTTGGCCGCCTGGTAGAACTCCGTCGTGGAGACATGGGCATAGGCCCGGTTCAGGGATTCCTCTTTCCGTCGCTTGGCATAGGGCATCCGCAGCACCCGGCCCAGCAGCTGCTCCACATCCGTACTGGAGCGCACCTTGGCGACCGAGCAGAACACGTAGGCGAAGCTGCAGTCCCAGCCTTCCTTCAGGGCCTCAATGGTAATGACGGTGGTGATGGGGCAATCCCTGTGGAACAGATCCACGCCTTCCAGCTCCCGCTGATTCCCTGTGGCGATGGCGATGGCCTCTTCCGGTACTCCTTCTGATTCCAGAAGGTGCCGTTTCAGCACCTCCACCGTCACCGCCTGGCCCTTTTCCTGGGCCTGGAAGAGCGTGATGGGGCGGATGTAGTCCGCTTCGCCTCGGGCGTCCTTCTCCAGTTGCGTGCGGGTGAGCAGGGCGTCCCGCACCGCATCACGCCAGTCCTGGTGCTCCGTGAGCATCAGCGGGAGCTTGATCATGTCCTCGGCCTTGAGCGCGGAGGCCGAAACATGGAATAGCACGTTGCTGCCCTGCTCCACCTTGGGGGTGGCCGTGAATTCCAGGATGCAGGCCGGATGCAAGCGCTTCAGGGTTTCGAAACTCAGCTTCGTGCGGGCCTTGTGCGCCTCGTCCAGGATCACGATGGGCCGATGATGGTTCAGCACATTGGCAAAGGAATACTTCACGCGCCCCTTCTCGTCCCGCTCGAAGCCCTCCTTTGTGGGAACCTGCTTCAGGTGCGGCTCGAAAGCCTCATTGTGTGAATAGATGCGGCGGCCATCCGTGTCCTCCACCCGCAGGCTGGCCAGCGTTCCGACCACGATACAGACCTTGGATTCCAGGTCCTGGGCCCGGATCTGGGCCACATCACCGATATCGAATACAGCCACGCGCCCACGAAAATGCTGATCCAGCACCTCGCGGTAGGGATGCCTGGGCTTTCGCAGTGCTTCCAGTGTTTGATTCCGAATGGCATTGCTGGGCACCAGCCAAAGCACCAGGGGCGCATCATCGGAAAGGTAATGCTGGGCGATGGTTTGGATGGAATGGGAGGCCAGCAGCGTCTTGCCGCCGCCCGTGGGCAGGCGCAGGCAGGCATAAGGAATCTCGCCCAGCCCATGAGTGTCGTAGCGCTCTCGCATCCGCCCCTGGGCCGTCAAAGCCTTGTCGAAGGCCTCTGCACACCCCTCCTGGCGGGCCACCTCCAGGAATCCCCGCAGGGCATCCAGGGCGTCGCTCTGGTACTGCTTCAGCTCGAACATGATTCACCGTGCCTTGAGATCGAAGGGCGTCTGCTTGAAGGTGATGCCCTGGGCCCGGAGCCGCTCCGCGCCCAGGCGCGTGGCTTCGCCGAAGATCACCTTGGGACCAACGTGCCGGGGCAGGCTTTCCAGCACCTTGCTGGTGAGCACATTGCCGCAATCCGGGCGCTTGTCGCCCAGGATGCCGTTGTAGAGCAGGTAGATGGCCACGCTTTCATGGACGCCCAACAACGGCGAATCCGGCCCATCGCCCTGGACCATCGGGGTGTGCGTTTCGCTGAACCAGACGAAGGTCGCCAGCTGCCGGAAGCGCACGGCGGGATTGATGAGCCCCATGGGATCGAAGAGCGGTTCCCCCAGTCGCAGGAAGCGGAACCCCCCGCCGCCCCTCCAGCCGACCGATTCTGAGATGCCGCCCTGCTCACCCTCGATCACCTTGCGAAGTCGCGGAGCACAGTGCGTCACCGCATGCTCGCCCATCTCGATGCCGATGTAGCGGCGGCCCATCTTGTGCGCCACGGCGGCCGTCGTGCCAGAACCGAGGAAGGAATCAAGGACGAGATCGCCGGAGAAGGTAGCAATATCCAAAACCCGCTCGATGAGCCTCTCGGGTTTTGGAGTTGTGAAGGTAGTCTCTGATCCAAAAATATTTTTCACCTCAGCCTTGGAGGTCCTATTGCTCCCGACTTCGGGGTGATTCCAAATCGTTTCCGGTGGACGACCTGCTGAGGATTCTTCGTATATTCGATAGTAGGCCGCCCACCCATTCTTTCCCTTCACCCACTCAAGCCTTGATTGTTCCTCCTGCACTTTCTCAAGGCCCCATCGCCACCGCCCGTCACTTCCGTCGGGTTTTTTTGGGAACACTTCTGAGCCATCTGGCGCCGTTAACGAAAAGTACATGCTTGGCCTAGCAGCGCGAGTGTCTTCCCCGCTTCCCATCGCACGCAGCGGCTTCGTGTAGTAACGGCGACCCGATTCATCCGTTCGGTTGTAGTGCTCCTGCGGTTCTGCCTTGATTCGTCGGAGCATCAATCTTTCCATCTGCTTCGCAAACACCACCACGTGGTCATGCCGCGAAGAGAAATATTGCGAGTCCATTTTTGGACTATCAGACTTTTCCCAAATGACATTCGCCACGAAATTCTTGCGGCCAAAAACCTCATCCATCGCCACCTTCAGGTAGTGGGCCTCGTTATCGTCGATGGTCACCCAGATGCTGCCGTCCTCACTCAGCAGCTCCCGCAGCAGCTCCAGGCGCGGGTACATGAGGCTCAACCAGGTGCTGTGCTCCAGGTTGTCGTCGTAGTGTTCGAAGGCGCTGCCCGTGTTGTAAGGCGGGTCGATGAAAATGCACTTCACTTGCCCCGCATAAAAGGGAAGAAGCGCCTTCAGGGCCTCGAGATTATCCCCCTGGATTAGGAGGTTAGCGCCCCCCCCCATAGGCGCTAACTTAACGATTCGTTAAATCCTGCCTCTGCAGAGGTCGCTTTCGCGGTCGCTCTGGTAGATG
>CAIPUA010000351.1 GCA_903868115.1 uncultured Holophagaceae bacterium | reverse complement strand
CATCATCTCGGGTTATGACCCCGGCGCCCACTTCATCGACGATGCCTTCGCCAACAAGCTGGCCTTCGCCGCGCTGCTGAATTTTCCCATGACCTCTCTGGAAACCCGCCTGAAGGAGGGAAAAGGCTGGACCCGCCGCCAGTGGGCCGAGACCCGCCTGGTGGACATCTTCGCCAAGCGCATTCCCGCCGAGGTAAAGCGGGCCGATGCGGAAGCCCGGGGGCAGGCCGATCGCTACATCGCCTCCTACAACATCTGGATGCACCACCTGGTCAATGACAAGGGCCAGCGTCTCTTCGAACCCAAGAAGCGCCTGCTCTCCCACTGGAACCTCCGCGACGAACTCAAGAGCCGCTACGCCGAAGGCAAGGCTGGGCTGGAGCGCCAGCGCATGATCCAGAAGGTGATGGAACGCATCGTGACGCAGACCATTCCCGCCGCCGTCATCGATAGTCCCTTCCTGGACTGGAACCCCTTCAGCAACGAGGTGAAGGCCGCGGCCGTCACGGACACCGACGCCCCCGTGCCCGCGGACCTCAAGAGCAGCAATACCGCTGAGCCCGACACCCGCTACCGCGTGCTGCTGGACTGCTACAAGGCCGTCCGGCATGCGGATCCGTACAACCCGGTGGCGCCGACGCACATCGTGCGCAGCTTCGAGGAAGACCGTCAGCTGCCCGAAGCTCGGGTGAAGCAGATGCTCCAAGATGTGTGCTCCAGCCCGCTGCTCAAGGAGGTGGCGAAGCTGATCGAAACGCGCCTGGGCCGCAAGCTGGAGCCCTTCGATATCTGGTACAACGGCTTCCGCCCCGGCGCGGCCCTCGACGAAGCCAAGCTCGACGCCCTCACCCGCGCCAAGTACCCCACCGCTGCGGCCTTCAAGCAGGACCTGCCGAACATCCTGAAGAACCTCGGCTTCAGCCCGGAGCGCGCGGAGTGGCTGGCCAGCCGCATCGAAGTGGACCCTGCCCGGGGCAGCGGCCACGCCATGGGTGCGGCCCGCAAGGGCGATAACGCCCGGCTGCGTACCCGCGTGGGCAAGGACGGCATGGACTACAAGGGTTTCAACATTGCCGTCCACGAACTGGGCCACAATGTGGAGCAGACCTTCTCCCTCAACAAGGTGGACCACTGGCTGCTGAATGGGGTGCCCAATACCGCCTTCACCGAGGCCGTGGCCTTTGCCTTCCAGGCGCAGGACTTGAAGCTCCTGGGACAGCCCGCGCCGGATGCCAAGGCCCAGGCCGAGAAGACCCTCAACGATTTCTGGATGACCTATGAAATCGCGGGCGTGTCCCTGGTGGATATGGCCATCTGGCATTGGATGTACGAGCACCCGGAGGCCACTCCCGCCCAGCTCAAGGAGGCCACCATTCAGCTCTCCAAGGATGTGTGGAACCGCTACTACGCCCCCGTCCTGGGCCAGAAGGACTGCATCCTGCAAGGCATTTACAGCCACATCATCCACAGCTTCCTCTACCTGCCCGACTACGCCATCGGGCACATGATCGCCTTCCAGATCGAGCACCAGATCGAGCAGACGGGCAACCTGGGCGCAGAAGTCGAGCGCATGACCACCCAGGGCCGCCTCACCCCGGACCTCTGGATGATGAAGGCAACGGGGAAACCCGTGGGGCCTGAGGCACTGCTGGAGGCCACGGACAAGGCGCTGAAGACCGTGGGGAAGTAGGATTTCTTGGATGGCGCAAGAGCCGGAATGATGTTCGAATCAAAGGAAAGCAAAGGACGCGTGCAATAGACTTCAAGCAGGCAAATCGCGCATAAGAAAGGGGCCATCCGGCCCTTTTCTTATGGCAGCCCTGCGGCCCTGAGCTGGGCCTGGAGTTGCGCGATCCGCGCCAGGGCCGTGAGGGCGATTCCCAGCTCGGCGGCATTCGATGGCGGCCTGGAGGCTCGCTGCCCGAGGGCCTGCACCCGAGGCCCGAGCGCCGCGAGTTCCTCCAGACGCTGTTCGCGCCACAGGTGGAGGAGCAGCAGGCTCGGCATCTCCCGCACCCAGTCTTCAGCCTCTGCATTCAGGCTGGGCGTGCGTTCCAGAAGCTCCATCGCCTTCAGAATGTTCCGCTCCAACCCCTTCCCATCCAATTGGCTGCAGGCGGCGGCCATGGAGAGATAGACCTTGGCCAAAAGGATTTCGTTGCCGGGTAAGGATTCCAGGATTCGCTGAGCCCTTTCGAAAGCGTCGAACCCCTCCTCCTTCTGGATCTCCCCAAGCTCCACCAGCAGTTCGGCCACCAGCAGATGGGAAGCGCCCAGTTGGGCTTCCTCCTCCTGAAGCAGTTGGCCCAGGAGCCGCCTGCGGGGTTCGCCCTCCGCCAGGCGGCTCCAGCGCCATCGGAGCGACTCCTCGGCCCGGGTTGGCAGCAGGCTCGCCGGGGCATCGGGATCCAAGGCGGCCAGGATGCGCCAGGGCTCCCGGACCAGCAGGGGTTCCTGCCCCGGCGACAGGCTCCTGCCATACCGTGTCACCAGAGCGCCGAGGACCTCCGGCCTGGAGCTGAGATAGGGGATGGCCCCACTGAGTCCCGGCAGCAGGGGAGGCTCCGCTGGGGCCTCGGGGCCAGTCACCTGCGCGAGCCACGCATCGAGCCATTGCCTGGCCTCCTGCCCCTGGCGCAGCCCCGAGGCCATCCGGAAACGCCAGCCGAGCATCCGCTCGGGTTCCTTCGCCTGCGCCGGCCCCAGGAGTTTGTCGAGTTCCTGCCAGCGGGCGAGGCGCGCCAAGAGTTCGCAGCGGGCCGAAATATCCAGGCCCTTGGGGTCCTCCAGGTCCAGACGCAAGCGGAGCAGCGATTCCGCCTCCGCGGAATGCCCGGCGAGACTCTGCAGCCGAGCCCACGCCTCCAGGCGCTGGGCGAGATCAAGGTTCCCGGCCGGCATGCCCTGAACAGCCGCCATCAGCCTTTGGGTTCCCGCAGCCAGCAGGGTTCCGTCGGAATGTTCGCCGAGAAACCGGGCCGCCTCATCCAGCAGGGGGCAGGTTGCCTCGAAGGATTTGGCTTCCGCCAGATCCTCCCCCAGCAGCCCCGCCCAACCGCTCCAATCCTCCTGGATCCGGGCGATGCGACGCCGGAGGGCTCTTCGGGGATTAAGGTTGGGATTGCCCAGGGTGGAATCCAGTCTTTTCAAAAGGCCCTGAACCGGCGTTTCCAGGGGCGTTCCCTTCAAGGCTTCCGCCAGTTCGAGCAGGGAGTTCACGCCGCCTTCCGATGTCGGCCCCTCCTGCAGGAAGGTGCCTGGGTCCAGGCGGCCCAACAGGGCCGCCAATTCGCTGCGGGGGCCTTCGGCCATCTTCCTGGCGGCGAGCTTCCAGACCCGATAGGCATCGGCTTTGAGGCCCAGCTTGCCAACCCGCTGGCTCATGGCACCATCCTCGCGATAGCCCATCCAGACCCGCGCCAGATGCTGACAGAACTCCAGCATGGGTTCGAGTTCCACCACCGTGAGCCAGGGGCCGTAATGATCTTCGACCGCTGCGGCCAGATCCTGTTCCAGCAGGGGATCGGGCACGCGGGCATGGCGCACGCGAATCCGCAGGGCCTCATCCCGCCAGGCGGAGGCCCGCAGCCCCGCCAGTTCATAGAGAAGCATCAAATTTCCCAGTTCCGGAAGCCGCTGAAGGCTCCCCGCCCCGTAGGCCCTCTGGGCATTCCGCCAGCGCAAAGCCTGGGCCTTGGCCGCCCTCCCGAAGCGCTTGGCTCCCTTGGCTTCCTCGCCTGTCGCGGCTTCCAGAGCCCCGAGGGCCGCCTCCAGCAGAGGCAGGGCGCGGTTGTCAGAGGGCAGTGCCTGGGCGCACAGGGGCAGTAAGGCAACCGCCTGGCTGCGCAGGGCCCTCAAGCGCGGCAGGTCAGCCTTGGCTTCCCACCCCATCTGCGCGGCGACCCTCCGGCAGAACTCAACAGCTGCGGCCTCGAGGGGCTGCGAGGCCGGCGTGACTGCAGCGGGCGGGGGAACGAGGCACGGAATCACACCGCCATCCTACCGCCAAGCCTCGGCCGATATTTTGCATTTCGGCTAAGACGGCAAACGGTGGATCCGGGTTCAGCGCTGCGCCTTGAGGATGGCCTGGATCAGGTCATCCAGTTTCTGCAGGAAGCGGGAGCGGTCCCGAGTCTCGAAGGGGGCCGGACCGCCTGTGATGCTGCCCGAATCCCGGAGGAAGGCCATCAACTCCCGGCTCGCCAAGGCATCGCCGATGGATTCCGGAGTGAAGACCTTCCCCTTGGGATCCAGCACCCGCGCACCCTTGGCGAGGCAGCGTGAGGCCAGCGGGATATCGGAAGTAACGGCCACATCCGTGGCCGTGATGCGCTCCGCGATCCAGTCGTCCGCCGCATCGAAGTGGCCGGTCACCACGACCATCTCGACCAGGGGACCCACCGGAACCCGGATCCGCCCGTTGGACACCACGAAGACCTTGAAGCCATAGCGCTTCGCCACCCGAAAGACCTCGTCCTTCACGGGACAGGCATCGGCATCCACATAGATATGAATCAAGGGCGGTCCTTTCGGTGATCGACATCTTCCGGGCGCAGCGTCCCGAAGAAACCCCAGAGCCAACGATGGAAGCCATGAAGGCCCTTCACCGGCGCGGCGAACATGAGGAGACACTCGCCGTGGATGGCCTCGATGCCCAGTTCCTCGCACAGGCGCAGAGCTTCCACCGACGATGATCCCTGCTGCATCCAGATGCGGGTGATCCCGACCGCCGCCGCCTCCCGCACGAGCTGGGGTGCCTGAGTGGGCTGCACCACCAGGACCAGCCCGCCCACCGGCTTCGGCAAACTCGCCAGGGTAGGCACACAGGGGGCGCCATTGATTTCAGTGGCCTCGGGGTGCACGGGCACCACTTCGTAGCCTTTGGCCCTCAGCTCCTTCAAGATCGTGTTGCCGAATT
>CAIPUA010000350.1 GCA_903868115.1 uncultured Holophagaceae bacterium | reverse complement strand
ACGGCCTTTCGTGCTGCGACCTTTTCCCTGGGCGCAGGCTTTACCCTAGATTCCGCTCAGCCGGGAAGGGATTCGGCCGAAGGCTCCCTTCCGCGCAACCCAACGGCCCTGCAGTGGCGCCTGAGTTCGGGCTTCCAGCGGTATGCCTCGGTGGCCCGGAAGACCGGCGCACCGCCCGCACCGCTGGAACAGTTCGTCTTCAAGGCTGAATGCCTGCTTTCCGACCGCTGCTATGTCACCGGACAGAGCGGTTGGGCCACGGGAGGCCATGCAGGGGCTTGGGCAACCGGCCTCCTGGGCTTCGGCGTGCAGACGCCCGACTTCCGGGGCCATCGTCTGAAAGTGGAACTTGCCACTGGAGCTGGTGGAGGTGGCGGTGTGGATTCCCGCGGGGGAGCCCTGATCCAGGCCCTGGCCGGGTGGAATTGGGATTTTTCGCCCTCCTGGAGCGTCCACCTCATGGCCGGCAATGTCCGGGCCCCTCAGGGCGGTTTTTCTACCACTGTGGTGGATCTGGGGCTTGGCTTCCGTGGTACACGGCAGGTGGTAATCCCCTTCAGGCGCTGAGGCGAAGCCAAGCAACACAGCCTGTTCGGAAAATTCCGCAACGCGGGGCGGAGATACCCGCCCTGCCCCTCATGTCGCTGGATAAACTCACCACATGGCGCTCTCCCAAGCGTGAAAGCCTTGACTCAACTCCCATGCTGTCGGAACGGGGCCATCCTTTCCGTACTCAGCGCGGCCTCGATACCTCCCAATTTGGTTTCGGCTTCGGCCGCGCTGAGTTTTTCGGGCACTTACTTGATGGCGTTCAGAATCAAGGCCAGCGGCGTAAGGGCATTCAGGTTTTCCTGCCAGTTCGTGGCCCGGCGCACGATCTGGGGCACGAGCACAGTGTCCCCGGGTTCGACACCGCGGCGTTTCACCCAGGTGTCCAGGATGCGCCCATCGGCCTTCAGCAGGCGGATGTTCCAGGTGTCGGCATTGCGGGTGGTGCCCCCCGCCAGTTTCAGCAGATCGCCTACATTCATGCCGTTCTTGGCGCGATAGAAGGCGAAGGGCGTGGCGGTCTCGCCCAAGATCATCACCGTGTCGGTGCGGCGGGGGATGATGATCTCGTCCTGATCATTCAGTTCGAGGTCCGCCTCGACCTTTCCGGCCAGGGCTGCGGGGAAGTCCACCACCACCCGGTTCAGCTTCCCGGCCCCGATCCCATGCAGAATGGGAATCTTGAAGAGCGAGGGCAAGGGCGAGGCCCCGCCTGCGGTGCCAGGTTTGGAGTCGAAAATTTTGGTCTCGTTCAAGCGCTCCAGAATCTCGGAAATGCCGGAAGTGTCGTTGACATGAATGGCGTTGACATCCGTGGCGCTCTGCACAGGGTTCCGGATGAAAATGCCCGCCGTGGGCATGGCCTCAGGGGTCAGGCCCCCGGCCCGGGCGATGAGATGGGACAGGGTGGGGTGCTCTGTATCCAGCACATACATGCCCGGCTTGGCCACCTGCCCGCCGATGCGGACCGTACGGTGGATCCGGAATTCAGGCTTTTCATATACGGTGATCTGATCGTCATCCTGGAGCAGGGGGTTCAGGGCCTCGTCCGCAAGATTCACAGGGCTGCCCGTTTCGGTGGAGGTGACCCGGGCCAGATCCAATTT
>CAIPUA010000349.1 GCA_903868115.1 uncultured Holophagaceae bacterium | reverse complement strand
GCTGAACACCTGCCAGCCGCTCGAGGGACTGGTGACATATCGCAGCTGGATAGATCTTCCCCAGGCATCCAGCGGCCGCCCCTGGCCGTCCACCGAGCCCTGCCAATACGGGCCGTTCCATCCACCTTGGACACCGCTGAACGCAGGAGGGGGATTGTGGGTAGGGTCCGAGTCTCCCACGCGAGCTAGGGTGGTGAGGTTCTGCAAGTACCAGCCCTTGGTGGTGAAGCCCGTCAGAGACTGGGCCTTGGTCGCATCCGGTGTGTAGCCAAAGTCCCGCCAGAGGTTGGCAGGCTTGGTTTGGGGATAGGGGAAAAGCTCCTGGAAGGACACTTCCAAGCGCTTCCGGGTCTCCAGCGTACGTTGCTGGTTCAATTCCCGCAGGAACACCGCCCCGGCCACCACGGCCCCCAACAGCACGGCCGCCAGCAGCATGACGACCAGGAGGACCACAGCGCCAGTCGTGCGGTGAAAGACCCTGGGTCTCAAGGAACACTCAGGGAAAAATCGCGCACCTCTCCCGGCAGAAGATCCACGAGGTAGTAGTGGGTGCCAGCGCCGGTTCCCGTGACCACGACCTTGATGACCGTGCCTCCGGCCGCTGGGTTGTATACCTGAGTGGGTGGGCTTGCGACAAGCGTGTAGGTGCTGCCCACCTGAGCCAGAGTTGCGCCACCGGACCGAGCCCAGACGGTGACATTTCCTGTGCGAGTGCTTGAGTTCGAAATATTCAGGTTGATTACGCCCGTGTAGCTGCGAGCGCCCGCGGGTGTGGCCGGATACACGAGGTCATCCCCGCCCCCGCTCTCATCCGCGCCGTTGGCGCCCACGCTGGTGGCCTGCCAAGTCTGACTGGGAGCCGTTCCGACCACACTCAGCCGAATGGGCCTGCCCCAAGCGTCCACCGGGCCGCCTCCAATCACCGAACCGCTCCAGTAGGGGCCGTTATAGCCCCAGAAAAGCCCGGAGGCGTCCTGGGTATAGGTCGGCACGGTCGACCATGATCCCGAACCTGGCCGAGCCACCAGCACCGGCAGGCTCGACAGGGTGGAAGTCGGGGCAAAACCGAAGTCGGCCAGCATATTGGCCACCCGGCGGTCCCGCGCCCCGAACATGGCTTCAAAGGCGGCTTTGAGGCTGTCCCGGGTCTTGGCCTCCCGTTGCTGGTTGAGGATCTTCACCGTAAGGGGCGCGATGGCACCGGCGAGGATCGCGACGATGGCAATGGCAACGGCGGCCTCGATGAGCGTAAAGGCTGCTTGCTGCTTAGGGGCCGCGTAAAAATAGGCTGTGCAGTTCAGGTTATTTTTCTGCGGCCCCATATGCCGGTCCCCCATCATCAATGGCCAAATTGTTATTGTGCGACGGCCTAGCGCGCCGAGGCATTGATCCCTCCGATCATGGTGTAGATGGGCAGCAGGATGGCGGCGGCGACGAAGATGAGAATGCCTGCCAGTAGGATCATGAGGGCCGGTTCCATGAGCTGGAAGATGCGCTTGACCGCCGTATTCACCTCCGCGTCGAAGTAGGTGGAAACCTTGCCGAGGGTCTGCTCGAGATTGCCCGCCTCCTCGCCGATGGCCAGCATACGGACCACGAGCCGCGGGAAGTAGCCGACCCTTTCGGCCATGTCAGCCAACCGCTGACCGCCCTCCACGCCCTCGCGGATCTGCCGCACGCAGAGCCCGAGCCGGGCGTTGCCCGTGATCCCTTCGCACTCCTGCAACACCTTCACGATGGGAATGCCCGCCCGATACTGGGCGGCGAAGAAATTGGCGAAGCGCGAGAGGGCGATCTTCGTCGCGAGCACCCCGATCAGCGGCAGCTTGAGGAGGCGCGTATCCCACCAGAGTCGGAAGGCTTCGCCTTTCAGGGCAGCCTGCAGCCCGAAGTAGGCCAGCACGGGGAGGAGCACGACCACCCAGCCCCAGGTGACCATGAACTCGCTGAGGAACATGAAGACCCGCGTCACCAGCGGGAGCGGAACATTGAATTCCCGCAAGAGCTTGATGATGGCCGGCAGCGCGAAGATGGAAACCACCAGGATGATGAGCCCGATGAGCCCCAGCACGATCAGCGGATAGGTCGAAGCCTGCTTCACCTGCGCACTGAAGTTTTCCTCCCATTCCACGAGCTTGATGACTTCGTGCAGGGCCTCATCGAGACGCCCCGTCGTTTCGCCCGCCCGGACCATGCTGACCTGCAGCGGCCGGAAGAGACTCGGATGGGCCTCCATGGCCTCGGAGAGGCTGGAACCGCCCTCGATCCTGCGGCGCAGATCCTGGACGGCTGCATCCAGCCTGGGCTTGTCAGGCTCGCGGTAGTCCTGGAGGGCCGCCAGCAGGGATACGCCTGCCTCGATGTAGGAAGCCACATGCAGGAGGAAGGCCACCAGTTCTTTGCGCTTGAGCTTGACCCGCCCGACCGCATTTTGCTGGGTGCCCCCTAAGATCACTTGGGCCTTGATGAGAAAGAGTCCCTCTGTGGCCAGCACCGCCGCAAGCGCCCCCAGATCGGAGGCCACGCGGACCCCCTTTTCGCTCTTGCCGCTGTGCTGGCGAGCGGTGTACTCGAAGTTCGCCATGGGTTATTCCTCAACCATGGTGACGCGGACGGCTTCCTCCAGCGGAATGATGCCCTGCTGGGCAATGGCAAGCGCGTGTTCAAAAAGGTTGGCCTTCCCTTCTCTGCGGGCCTGCCCCTCGATTTCAGCCAGGGGCGCGTCCGACGCGATCAGTTCACGAATGGCGGGCGAGACATAGAGAAGGTCATGGATGGCGCGACGGCCTTTGATGCCGGTGAATTTGCACTGTTCGCAGCCCTGCCCTTTCATCCAGGTTCCCTGACGCTGGGCGGGCTTGAGCAGAGTCAGCACCTCGGCTTCCGGCTCGCAAGGCTGAGCGCAGGCGGGGCAGTTCACGCGCACCAGACGCTGGGCGTGAATGCCCTGGAGGGCGGCGGCAAGTTCGAGTCGGGAAACCCCCATGTCCAGCAAGCGCGGCAGGGAGCTGACGGGATCATTGGTGTGGAGCGTCGAAAGCACCAGATGGCCGGTCATGGCGGCCCGCATGGCGATGGAGGCCGTCTCGCTGTCGCGAATCTCGCCAATGAGGATGATGTCGGGATCCTGACGCAGGATCGACCTCAGCCCCGCGGCGAAGGTGAGCCCAGCCTTGACGTTCACCTGCACCTGGGTGATCAAGGGGAGTTCATACTCCACCGGATCCTCCACGGTCACGATGCAGCGGTCCGCCGTGTTGATGCTGTTCAGGGCCGAATAGAGCGTGGTGGTCTTGCCCGATCCCGTAGGACCGGTGACCAGGATCACGCCATGGGGGCGGGCCAGCATGGCCGAAAAGTGATCTTGCACGAAGGGCGTCATGCCCAACTGTTCGAGCCCCATGATCAGTTTCGACTTGTCCAGGATGCGGAGCACGGCCTTTTCACCGTGGGTGCAGGGCAGGAAACTCGCACGGACATCGAACTGGCGGCGCCCCAGAGAGATCCTGAACTTGCCGTCCTGGGGTTGCCGGGTTTCGGCGATATTCACTTCCGACATGATCTTGAGTCGGGCCAGCACGGCGGACTGCAAGGTCTTCGGCAGACTCAACCCCTGCTGGAGGACACCATCCACGCGGTAGCGCGTGATCACGGTGCGCTCGGAGGGCTGGACATGAACATCCGTGGCCCGCTCCTTGAGCGCCTTCATCATCAACTGATCCACCACCTGCACGATGGGAATTTCCGATTCCACGCCGAGCTTGTTCCCCAGGGCGATCTGAATGGCATCCTCGATGAGTTCCTCGATGCTCTTCCGCTCGCCGTAGACTTCGTTGATCTTGGAGTGGAGGTCCTCCTCGGGCGCGCCCACGATCTTGATCCGCATGCGGGTGAGCGCCTCGACCTCGGTCAGGGCCTCGATATCGTAGATATTGGCCATGGCCAGGGTCAGTTCTTGGCCCTGGGTATCCAGAGGTAGCACCAACAAACGGCGTGCAAGATTTTCCGGAATCAGGGCCACCACTTCCAGCGGGATCAAGCGGTCCGCGAGTTCCACGAACTGCACTCCACCCTGCTCCGCCAAGGCCGCCGAAAGGCTCTGAGGCGTAACAAAACCGAGCTGGGTAAGAATCTCTCCCAGCATCACGCCCGTGCGCTTCTGCTCCCGCATGGCCATCTCAAGCTGGCGCTCGGTGATGAGCCCTCGGTCGACTAGGCGTTCGCCCAGCAGTTTGCGGGGTGGGGGGGCAGGATGAGCTTCGACCATGTGTTTTGCTAAAAAAGGCCCGTCTTGCAGCGGGCCGACGAGGGGAAGGTGGATCGCTAGTTCACCCGCATGACGATGTCATCAGCGGAAATGCCCGTGGCAGTCCATGTATTCAGAGGATTAGAGGAATTGGAAATGTTGGTGCCAAGAATTGCCTTGTCGGGACCGGCGCAGACGACCCAGATCGGCCCATTGGCTTCCTGGCCTCTGGCGTTATAACCCGTAATCAGATAGCGACTGCCCCAGGGGTCGCTCTTGAGGGCCGCATCGGAACCCAGATAGGGTCCCTTGTAGGAGAGTTCGTTCGCGGAGGTCACTAGCGGAGTGGGGGAACCAAAGAAGAGAACCTGGGCGGTCGCATCTGTCTTGCCAACTGTAAACAGGTTTGCAAACGTATTTTCAGCAGTCGCCCCTCCCCCGCCCGTCAATGCCGGATCCACGCCTCCTGAGCCCCAGGTGCGGTAAAGAACCCCCGAAGATCCGCCCGGTCCCGCCGCCTGAGACGGCCGACAACCCGTGTCCTTGAGTTGGCTGGCAAGGGCGGCGGCAATCACCTGGATATCGTTTTTGGCACGGGCAATCTGGCTGTCCTGCAGGTTCTTCACCACCAGCGGCACGATGATGCCGGAAAGAATTGCCACGACCGCGATGGCCACGGCGGCTTCGATGAGGGTGAAGCCATGGGATCTGGTGCGAGTCAAGAAAGGGCCTCCATAGAACATCCCTGCAAAGGATCCCTTCAGTTCACACGGACGACGATGTCGTCGGCGGAGGTGGTAGTGGCAGTCCAAGCACTTGGAGGAGCGAGGTTGCTGCTAATGTTGGTGCCAATAATATCCTTGTCGGGACCGGCACTGATGATCCAGATCGGCTCATTGTTCGTTTGGCCAGTGGCGTTATAGCCCGTGATCAAATAGCGGCTGCCCCAGGGATCACTCTTGAGGGCCGCATCGGAAGCCAGATAGGGTCCTTTGTAAGAAAATTCGTTGCCTGCGGTGGTGCCGAACAGCGTGTTGGCAGTCGCATCGGTCTT
>CAIPUA010000348.1 GCA_903868115.1 uncultured Holophagaceae bacterium | reverse complement strand
GATCGAGTTTGGACGCCTTCGCCGCCGGGTAGAGGCCGAAAATGACGCCAATGAGCGCAGGAACCCCGAAGGCCGCGATAACGGCCCAAAGGGGGATGGTGCCCGCACCCCCGAGCAGGGCCTTGCCGAGCGCGGCACCCGCGACGAAACCGAGCACGATGCCCACCGCGCCGCCGAAAACTGCCAGCAGGGCTGCTTCGATGAGGAACTGCAGCGTGATGTCCCGCCGCTTGGCACCCACGGCCTTGCGCACGCCGATCTCGCGAGTGCGCTCCGTGACACTCACCAGCATGATGTTCATGATGCCGATGCCGCCCACCAGCAAGGCGATGCTCACCATGCCGCCCGCCACCGCACCGATGACGCCGGTGATGTTGCCGATGATGGAAGCGATCTGCTTGGGACTGAAGACCTGGAACCCTTCGCGTTCCTTGGGCTTGAAGCCCTTGATCCGCCGCAGGGCATCCTTCACCATGTCCGCCCCGTCATCGGCGCTGATCTTGGGATCGATGCGGGCCTGGAAAAGGAGCTGGCGGCGCTGGGCATCAGAAAGCATGGCCATCCCCGTGGAGAGGGGAATCATCAGGTTGTTGTCCGGGTCCTGCCCCATGGTGGTGCCCTGTTCTTCCAGCACGCCGATGATTTCCAGACTCAAGGTGGGCGTCTGAACCACCCGTCCGATGGGATTGCCCCTGATGGCCAGCTTGTCGAGGATCTTGGGACCGACAATGGCAACCTTGTTGCCCAGGCGCAGATCCGAGGGCACGAAGTTGCGCCCCAGCGTGAGCGTCAGGCCGTTCTGCTCGATGTAGGTGTCGTCGGTCATGACCATGCCGACATTGTTGGTCCGCCCGTTGGCCTTCAGTTCCGTGCCCGTGAAGAAGAGCGGCGTCACCTGCGTCACCTGCGGCAGCGCGCGCTGCAGGGCCTTCATGTCATTCAGGGTGAGATCCCGGTTACGCACCTTCGTGAACTCGTCGAAGGGAATATCGTGCGGCATCAGCGGACGCACGAAGAGCGTCTGGCTCCCGGCCTTCTCGATCTGCTTGAGGATGCTCTTCTCAAGGCCCCGCACCAGGCTCACCACGATGATCACGGCAGAGACGCCGATGATGATGCCGAGGGCGGTGAGCGCGCTGCGCATCTTGTTGGCGCGCAGCGCCTTCAGGGCCGCCTGGAAGGGTTCGAGAACGGCCGTCACGGCTTCTGTCCCTTACGCTTCTTCGCTTCTTCCTCGAGTTCCTGGTCCGATTTAGCGCGCAGCTTCGCCGTGGCCTTCTCTTTCATCTCCTTGAGCTTGCGCACGGGACCGGTGAGAACCTTTTCATTCTCCTGGAGGCCATCCTTCACTTCGATGAACTGGGTGTTGGCAATGCCAGTCTTGATCGTGCGTTCCGTGGCCCGGCCGTCCTTCACCACGAAGGCGACATTGCGATTCTCCGGGCTGAGAAGCCCCTTCTTCTGGGCGTCTTCCATGGAGCCTTCGCGCTCCAGCACGGACTGGAGGGGCACCCGAAGCACGCCCTTGGCTTCATTCGTCAGCACCATAGCCCGCGCGCTCATGCCGGGGCGCAGACTGCCCACATCCTGGCTCTTCATGTCCAGCGCCACCTTCACCAGGTACATATTGGCGTCCTGGCCGATCTTTTCGGAGGCCGTGGCCACTTCGTAGACCTTGCCGGGGAAGACCCGCCCGGGCAGGGATTCCACCGTCACCTGGGCCGTCTGGCCGAGGCGTGTGCGCACCACTTCGCTCTCGTTCACCTTGATCTCCGCGATGATTTCGCTCATGTCTGAGATGACCATGAGGGTGGCACCGGGCAAGTTGCTCATTCCGGGTATCGCCGTCTCGCCCTTGAGGGCCTTGAGGCCCGTCACGCGGCCGGAGATGGGTGCCCGGAGTTCAGATTTGCTGAGGGAATCCTTCATGGACGCCAGATTCGCCACGCTCTGTTGGACGGCGGCCTCGGCGGACTGGAAGCTGAGGGCCGAAGTATCGCGATTCAGCCGCGCCTGGCGGTATTCCTCGTCGCTGATGAGGCCCTGCCTGTAGAGGCTTTCCATGCGGGTGAAGTTCTCCTCGGCCCGGGTCTTGCCGGCCTTCAGGCGCCCGGCATCCTGGCGAACCCCCTCGAGGGCCGCCTGGGCCTGATTCAGTCCCTGTTTCAGGCGCTCCTGATCGATAGTGACCAACGGATCGCCTGCCTTCACATCCTGGCCGTCCTTCACGTGGAGGACCTTGATTTCGCCCATGACGGAGGTGCCAATGCTGATCTTCGTGCGGGCCTGGATCTCCCCACTGGCCGTGATGGTCTCGCGGATATCGCCGTGGGTGATGCGATCCCAGGAGTAGGCGTCCGTTTCATCTCGTCCCCCACCGAAGGCCGCCCCTACCGCGACCAGAAGGATGAGGGCCAAACCCGCACCAATGAAGATTTTTGTCTTGCGAGTGGCCATCAGAAGATCCCGCCGATGAAGTGAAACAGACAGCCGAAGAACCCCGTGATGGCCATCAGCAGGGCGTTGGCCCAGGTCTTGAGGCGCATCGTGTGGCGGGCTGCAAGGTACAGTGCAACGAACGAGAAGAGATAAAAAGGATCGAAGATGGCCAGCACGCCCCGCAACCACGGACTTTCCGGGTGGATCCAGAAGGCCAATGTAGTGGGTGCCAGACTCGCGGAAGAAGGTGCGCCACCAACATTCCGAAGTAGGCACATGAGACCGGCCAGCAGGGAAATTGGCACCATGGCGAGTCCATGCACCGTGGTCGCGGCCCAGGCGTGACCGAAGGTGACCTCTTCATCCTCACCCCCAAAACGGGAGAAAGCGAAGAGGATGGCGGCCAGGATCACCAGCACCAAAGGCATGCCGATGATCACACCCAGCGAGGAGGAGAGGAAGGGCTTGCCCTGGGTCGCCGCTTGTTCCATCGCCTTGTCTACGGCTTCCGCAGGGATGGTCATGTGGAAGGCCTGTTCCAGTACATCGAACTTGCGCTTGGCCGCGGCCTCCATGTCAACCTTGGCCGCCCAGACCAGGGTGGCGAAGAGCGCCACCACCAGGGTCAGGATGAACGCCCCCACCCAGGACGGTGCGACCCGCAACCTTCGGAATACCTCGCTGGGCTCCGTGAAGAGCCCCACGAACTGGTCGAGGACGCCCTGCGGTTTCACGGTCTGCGGCACCTCGGGCTTCTCGTCACCGTAGAGATTCGTTTCGGGTTCGGGATTCGGAAGGATCTCGCTCATGGCGCACCTCATGGGATCAGTTAGAACAAGAATACTGCACCCACCCTCATCAGTTCGCCGGTAGCGCCGAACGGCGGTCCGGAGCGGTCCAGTGGCTCCATCAGACGATTTTGCGGAAAACCGACCGCCCCAAGGGTGCGACTCGCCGCCACCGGTTGATCCGTATCCAGCGCGGTGGCCTCCTTGTTCGTCTGGCTCGAATACAGCGGTTTCAATTTTTTTGATTTTTGGACGGCGCCTTAACGCCCCAGTTCGAACTGCACGGCGCCCAGAATCGCCGCAGGGCAAGTGACGGCTCTCAGAATGCTTTTTCCAAGCGATAGGGCCTGCCATCCGGCGCGAGTCAGGGCCGCGAATTCCTCCTCGGTGATGCCGCCCTCGGGGCCGTGCGTGAACGCCAAGGGCTCCTTGCGGAGGGTGGGATTCGCCTCGCCGGTTCGCAGTTCGTAGGCCACCCACTTCTGGGGTGCGTCCCAGGTCAGCAGCACCTTGAAGAGAATGGGGTCGCGCAGTTCGGGGATACGGTTCCGGTGGCTCTGCTCGCAGGCGGCCACGACGATCCGGCGCCAGCGTTCCAGTTTGGGAGCGACCTTCCGGGCTTCGTACTCGCTTCGGGCGAAGACCACGGGCTGGATGAGCGTGGCGCCCAGTTCCACGACGCCCGGCAGCCATTCGTCCCAGAGAGAGAGCTGGGCCGTAAGGGGCAGGCAGGCGTGAAGGGGGATCGGTGGTTCGCGATCTTCGGATAACGGTGCCACCAGACGAACCAGGGCCTTATCCTTGGTCAGTTCTGCCAGATCTGCCCGCCATGGCCCCGAGGGCAGGAGGAGTTCCAGGGCCGAGCCCGGTTGTAGGCGAAGCACGCCCAGATGGCGAGCCTGGGCGAAGTCCAAGGGCACCAGGACGTTCTCGGATGGAATGTCGGTGTAGGGAACTACGAAGCGAGGAAGGCTCATGTCTCTAGTTTCGCTTGTTATCCTAAAAGATCGGAGGCCTCGTGTTCGCTGCCCTACTTCAATCTGCCCCGCTTTGGGCTTGGCTCGGTTTTCATGGTCTGGTGTTCGTGATGCTGGCGCTGGATCTGGGCGTATTCAACCGCCGGGTCCACGCCCCCAGCTTTCGCGAAGCCGCGGTCTGGAGCTGTATCTGGATCGCGTTGGCGCTGGTCTTCAATGGCGCAATCTTCTATTTCCATCCGATGGGACCCATGAAGGGCACGGAATGGTTCACAGGCTACGTGCTCGAGAAGAGCCTGAGCGTGGACAATCTCTTCGTGTTCGTCATGCTCTTCACCGCCTTCGGCGTGGAGATGAAGAACCAGCACCGCATCCTGTACTGGGGCATCCTGGGCGCCCTGATCATGCGTGCGGTGATGATCCTGGCGGGCACGGCCCTGCTGAACCGCTTCGAATGGATGATGTATGTCTTCGGCGCCTTCCTGGTCTACACGGGCATCAAGATGTTCTTCGTGGAAGAGGCGGAAGCCGACCCCACCAAGAACGGCATCGTGCGAGCCTTCCGCAAGATCATGCCCTTCGACCCTGAAGGGGGTCACCAGCACTTCTTCACCAGGAAGAACCATCGACTGTACGCCACGCCCATGCTGCTGGTGCTGATTTCCGTGGAGGTCACGGATCTCATCTTCGCCGTGGACAGCATCCCGGCGGTACTCGCCATCACCCGGGATCCCTTCGTGGTCTACACCTCCAACATCTTCGCCATCCTGGGGTTGCGGAGCCTGTACTTCCTGTTGGCCAAGATGATGGACCGCTTCCATCGCCTGAAGATCGGTCTGGCGGTGATCCTAACCTTCGTGGGCATCAAGATGTGTGTGGCCAAGTGGCTCAAGGTCGGCCTTGGCGTTTCGGAACATACGCTCATTCTGACGAGCCTCATCTTCATTACAGCGGTGCTGGCGGGCAGCATCGTGGCGAGTCTGGCTTGGCCTGCAGAGCACCCCGGAGAGAAGCCGTGAAGGTATGGCACTACAGCCTGGAGGAGGCGCCGGTCCATTCGGGCCCCACTGTTCTCACGCTGGGCAACTTTGATGGCGTGCACGCCGGGCACCGGGAACTCCTTGCCACTGCGATCCGCCGTGCCCAGGAGCGGGGTATGCCCGCCGCCGTAGTCACCTTTGAGCCGCACCCGGCCGTGGTGGTGGCCCCGGAGCGCAAGCCGAAGCTGCTCACGACTCTGGCCCAGCGTCTGGCGATCTTCGAAGCCGCGGGCCTGGAACTCGCCTGGGTGATCCCCTTCAGCCGGGCCTTTTCCCAGCAAAGTGCCCAGAGTTTTCTGGCGGGTCTGGACCGCGTGCTCGAGCCTGTCGAACTCCACGTGGGGCGGGCCTTCCGCTTTGGACGGGACCGCCTGGGCGATCTCCTGGCCCTAGAGGAATGGGGCCTGGACGCGGGCTGCAAGGTCGTGTCCCACGCCTTCAAGGCCCACGACGAGGGTTGGCTCTCCAGCACGCGGGTGCGGGAGGCCATCGAGTGGGGCGATGTGGACGAGGCCAGCCGCCTGCTGGGCCATCCCTTTGTGCTTTCCGGTGTGGTCATCGAAGGCGATCGGCGAGGACGCCATCTGGGATTCCCCACCGCCAACCTCCAGTGGGAGCAGGAGCAGCTGCCCGGTTCCGGCGTCTACGTGACCGAAGTGCGCGGTCCCAGGCTCGGCCATCCTCGGTTGGGTCTCACCAACGTGGGTGAGAAGCCCACCTTCCAGGGCCTCAGCCTCAGTGTCGAGACCTTCCTGCCGGACTTCGAGGGCGATCTCTATGGCGCCCGCCTGGAACTGGCCTTCCTCCACCGCATTCGCGGCGAGCAGCGCTTCGCGGATGTGGAAGAACTGCGCGAACAGATAGCCCGGGATGTGGAGGCCGGGCAGACCTGGTGGCGTGAATCCCGGGGCTGAAGCTGGTTTCTCCGGCTCCTGCCCGCCATCGCCATGGTCTTGCCTCTGACCTCGATCACGCTTTTTCCCTCTCCGACCCTGGCTCCTCCACAATGTGAGCTGGCGTGCCCGAAGGGCGAAACAGGAGTCCCCGATGTCCCACCGCGTGGTCGAGTGTGTTCCCAATTTCAGCGAAGGCCGGGACCTGGCCAAGATGCGGCTCATCACGGACGCCATCGAGACGGTGGCGGGCGTAAAGCTTCTGGACGTGGATCCGGGCGCGGATACCAATCGCACCGTCGTCACCTTCGTGGGTGATCCGGATTCCGCCGTGGAGGCCGCCTTCCGGGGCATCAAGAAGGCGCTGGAGGTCATCGACATGCGCGGCCACAGTGGCGCGCATCCCCGCATGGGCGCCTGCGATGTCTGCCCCTTCATTCCGGTTGAGGGCGTCACCATGGAGGACTGCGCGGAGCTGGCGCGCCAGTTGGGCGAGCGGGTGGGCCGCGAACTCGGCCTTCCCGTCTACCTCTATGAGCACGCCGCCAGCCGCCCGGAGCGCCGCAATCTGGCCGTGGTCCGCAAGGGCGAATACGAAGGGTTGGAGGAGAAGCTGAAGGACGCCAACTGGGCGCCCGATTTCGGTCCGGCCGCCTTCGTGCCCGAGTTCGGCGCCCTCATCACGGGAGCGCGCGAATTCCTCATCGCCTACAACATCACCCTGAACAGCCGCGACAAGGCCCACGCTACGGATATCGCCTTCGAGCTGCGCGAGAAAGGCCGCGTAGCCCGGCGCGGCCAGACTTCGCCCTTCTACAGCAGTGGCAAGGAGCTGAAGTATGCGGAGGGGAACTTCCCCTGCGGCAACTGCGACCAGGACCTCGGCAGCTTTGAGGGCCTGGAGGCGCACTGCAAGGAGGCTCACGGCTACGATCTGCGCCGCCTGCTCAAGCTCAATGACCTCGACGCCGCCAAGAGCCTTGTGGGCCAGAAGGCTTACAAAGCGGGCCTCTTCACAGAGTGCAAGGCCATCGGCTGGTATGTGGACACCTACAAGCGGGCCCAGCTCTCCATCAACCTCACCAACTACACGGTGACCTCGCCCACGGATGTGCTGGAGGCCGCGCGCAGGATGGCCACGGCCCGGGGCTTGGTCGTCACGGGTTCCGAGATCGTGGGCCTGGTGCCCTTCAAGCCCCTCTTCGACGCGGGCCAGTTCTACCTGCGCGCCCAGGGCAAGTCGCCCTTCGTACCCACGGCCGATGTGCTGGAGAATGCCGTCTTCAGCATGGGACTGGCCGATGTCGCCCCTTTCGAGATCGAGAAGAAGGTGCTGGGTCTGCCCAAGACTTTCGACCAGGGCCTCATGGCCATGAAGGTGGCGGATTTCGTAGCTGAGGTGAGCCGCGACACGCCCGCCCCCGGCGGTGGTTCGATCGCGGCGCTCGCGGGCTCGCTGGGTGCGGCCTTGGCCTCCATGGTGGCGAACCTCACCAAGGCGAAGAACTCCGAGCACGGGGCGAAACTCATGGCCGCCGCCGAGCAGGCCCACCGCGCGAAGGACGCGCTGGTGCTGGCGGTGGATGAGGACACCAACGCCTTCAACGCCTACATGGACGCCCGGCGTCTGCCCCAGGGCACAGCCGAGGAAAAGGCCGTGCGCGAAGCCGCCATGCTGGAAGGCCTGAAGATCGCCGTGAATGTGCCCTTCAGCACGGCCGCGCTGAGCCTCGAGGCCATGCAGGCCGCCGCGGTCGTCATCAAGCACGGCAATCCCGCGTCCATCACGGACGGCATGGTGGGCGTGCAGATGGGCTTCGCCGGTGTGCGCGGTGGGATCTGGAATGTCCTCATCAACCTCAAGGACATCGATGACGCCACCTACAACGCCCAGATGATGGCCAAGTGCGAAGTGCTGCTCCTGGAAGCCATCGGTCTCATGGACCACGCCATCGGTGACGGCGACCAGCGCCTGAAGGCCATGCTGGTGAAGGGTTGAAGACTCCTGCGCGGATTCGCCGCGGCTGAACGCGGCCACGGGCTACCGTTCAGCAGCCCTGGCAACCGTTCATCCGCGAGTCCCTTGCCTGGAGGCAGGGACGCCTCCACCCTTGGCTGTGCGCCGAACGCGCCCCGGCCCGGAGCTGCCATGACCCTGGATCTTTCCACTTCGCCCATCGCCGCCTCCCACCGATTGCCCTGGTTGGACCGATCCGCCCCTCTGATGGGCATCTTCCTCGCGTTCTTCACGGGCCACATCTTCAGTGCGGTCCTCGACGGCCACAACTGGGGCTCCCTTGGCAAACCCGGGTGGGCCGCTCATTCGGGTGCTCTCGGTCTCACAGTCGCCCTGGGTCTGGCCCTTCTTGCCCTCGGGAGCGGACTCTGGACGACATGGTGGGTGGCTCGGGTCTCGGCCCTGACCCGGGACCGCTACCAGGCTTGGTATGTATGGAGCGCCATCCTGGGCATCCCTGTGGGGTTGGCGCTCGGGCGGTCGATGGTCTGGCTCATCCACACCCAGCGGGTGCCCGCATCGGGCCTGAACGCGGTCCTGTTGGGCACCGTGGCCACGGTCATGACCTCCTGCATGATCGGCTATTACCGCCTGCAGGGCCTTGCCCGCACCCAGCGGGATCTGCTGCTCCAGGCCCAGCTGGCCCCGCACTTCCTGTTCAACAGCCTCAGCACCCTGAAGGGACAGATCGCCGAGGAGCCCATGGAAGCTCACGCCACCGCGGATCGGCTCGCCCGACTCTTCCGGGAGCTCATGGACCTCAGTGACCAGACCACCATCCCCCTCACTCGGGAATTGGCCTTCGTGGAGGCCTACCTGGGCCTGGAGAAGGCCCGGCTGGGAGAGAGGCTCCAGGTGCACATCCAGGTGCCGGAGGAACTGGAAGACCTCCCGGTGCCGCCCCTCAGCCTGCAGGTGCTGGTGGAGAACGCCGTGCGCCACGCCATCGCATCGCGGGTCGAGGGCGGCCTGCTCAGCATCCGCGCCCGTTGCGTACCCGAAGGGCTACAGCTGGTGGTGGGCGATCCAGGTACAGGTGAGTCCCCCATGCCGGGCACGGGGCGTGGCCTCCAGGTGCTGCGGGCAAGGCTGGCGCGGCCCTCGGATCTGGCCTTTGAAAAACTTCCGCAGGGCCATCAGGCCACGCTCCTTTTGAGGAAAGGATGATCCGCATTCACCGCAACGCCTTGGTCCGCCTAGGGGCCGTGCGGGAACTGACGGAAGGCGACGAAGTGGTCCTGGCCTCGGGAACCCTCTCCCTCAGCCGCCG
>CAIPUA010000347.1 GCA_903868115.1 uncultured Holophagaceae bacterium | reverse complement strand
CATCCTCAGGAAGTCCATCTCCTGGGCAGTCAACTCAGTATGCATGGCGTCCCTCCTTTCTCCGGCAACGCGTCGGGGTGAAACCCTCCAGTAGAAGTTTAGGTCCCGGGAACCGAGTGGGGGAGATGGAGAGATAGAACCTGAATTTTTTCGGTTTTTATCACCTTCCATCACTGTTCATCTCCGGTTGACTGCTTTTTAACCAGTGATGAACGGTGAGTGCCTGCTGCTCAACGGTTTTCACCGTCCTCACCGGCTTTCTTGCTTTTTTGGCTGGCCGCCCCCGTATCAAACACTACGTGCCAGTGAGAACAGTGATGACCCGACTAAACGGGGATGAAAGCAAGAGCGCTTTGATGTCGCAGGCCGGTTGCGCCGGGGCCGACCCGTTTCTGGGGTTCTACCTCTCCAGGGGCACGCGGACCACGGTGATGCCCGTTCCCTTCCAGTCCGCGAAGCGCCAGGTTCGGATGAGTTTCAAGGCCTTGGTTGTGGTGGGGAAGGAACTGCTGAAGCTGGCGGCCACCACCTGTCCTGCGGCGTTGATGCGGAGTTCCAACACGCTGCCCGCAGGCAGCTTGGCCAACAGCGCGGTCAGGGCCGGGGCCTTCAGCTTCGCGGCGAGATCGCCAGCCAGGGATGCAGGGAGATTTGCCGAGCGATCCGCGGCGAGGGTGCCGGGCCGAATCTCCATCGGGGTCGCGGGTCGCGGATGGGGCAGGGCGAGCAAAGTCGCCGGAGGAGGTGTCACTCCGGCCTTGCCTTCCTCCTTGTCCTGGGTCGCCGCACGGGGAACGACCTCCATGGCTGCGGAGTCGCGCCTGGCAATGGTTCCGGAAGCCATCCCCGGAGACGGATAGGCCATCGACTTTGACATGTGGGCACCGCCCACGGCGTGATTGGAAACCCCCTCCGGCAGCGGCAGGGGCTGGGTCACCTGTTCCACCGTGCCGCCCTGGTTGCGCACCCGAGAATCAATGGCCACGAAGGAGGTGTAGTTCGTGAGCAGTCCGTATTTCAGGCCCAGCTCCGTGATGGCCTTTCGCTGGCCTTCCACGTTCCCAAGTCCGGCATAATCGCCCAGCAACTGGATGCGGTGCCGTGCCCACAGATAGCGTAGGGCGCTATTGGCCTCCGTGGGGTGCGACTCGGCCACCCGGAAGCTCTGGCGGTAGCGGCCCGTGCCGCTGGTGCCCGTTAGCTCCACGGTGCCCGTGGGTTCGCCCTTCCACTTCCCGAAGCAGATCACCGGGCGCTCGGAGAGCACATCGGGGAGGCTCAGGGGCTCGACGTCGTAGGCCTCGAAGCCCTTGAAGGCCACCTTGATCTGAGTGAGCACCGGGGAGGCGATGTACTGGCGGAAGCGCTCCGCCGCCGCGGCGGCTTCTTCCGGTTTGGTGACCACGAAGGGTTCGCCCATGCCTGCGTGGGCGATGCCCTCGATGAGGAAACGGTTCACGGAGGTGCCGATGCCGAAGGCGAACATGTTGGCGTCCCCCAGGTTCTGCCGCACCACATCCAGCACCGTGGGCTCCACGGAAATGTAGCCGTCCGTGGCGATGACGAAGCTCCGGGACATGCCCGCCGTGCGCGGCAGGGCCAGGGCCTTCTTCATGGCCGAGACGATCTCCGTGCCGCCGCCGCCCGATTGCTGCCCGACAAAGGCCAGCGCGTTCCGCAGGTTTTCCGGCGTGGCCGACTGCGATCCCGCAGGCGACCACACGGTGGCGGCACCCTCGAAGGCCATCAGATTGAAGCGGTCCTCGGGCCTGAGTTTGCTCACCAGGTTCTTCATCAGGGTCTTCGAGGTCTCCAGGGGATAGCCGTGCATGGAGCCCGAGACATCCATGATGAAGACATACTCCCGGGGCGGGATCTGGGCGGCCTTCACCTGCTTGGGCGGCTGCACCATAAGCAGGAAGAAGTTCTCCT
>CAIPUA010000346.1 GCA_903868115.1 uncultured Holophagaceae bacterium | reverse complement strand
TCTGTGCGGAACTCCAGGGCGCCTTCCAGCACGGTGTCCGTTTCCACCAGTTCCAGGGTCAGATCGAACATGGCCAAGCCCAATCCCGTGGGCTCGTGGCGCTCTTCAAGGTTCAGGAAGGTCGTGTGCTCCCGAGGGATGTTCTGCAGAGCGAACATGGTCTGGAAGATCGGAGAATGGCCGACACTTCTGGGTGGGTTCAATGCTTTCACTATCGTTTCGAAGGGCAATTCCTGGTGGGCCATTCCACCCAGCGTTGCCTTGCGGACTTGAACCAGGAGTTCCCGCACTGTGGGATTTCCTGCAAGGCTGGTGCGAAAGGGCAGGGTGTTGACGAAATAGCCGATCTGGTCCCAGCTGTCGTGGTCCACGCGCCCCGACACAGGGCAGCCTACGACCACATCGTCCTGCCGACTGAGTCTGCCCAGCAGGACCTGAAAGCCCATCAGGAGGACCATGAAGAGGGAGCCTTTGCCTGTGTGGGCGAAGGTCTTTAGGGCCAACTGGCACTCGGGGGCGATCCGGATGGGGACGCGTACTCCCTGGTGGGCCTGCTCCCGTGGTCGGGGGCGATCCGTGGGAAGCTCGAGCAGGGTTGGTGCACCGGCGAGTTCTCCCCGCCAGTAGTCCAGATGAGATTCGAAGGCCTTCGTCTGCTGCCGTTGGCGCTGGCGGCGGGCGTGATCCCCGAATTGCATGGCCGACTGCTTGGATGGGAGGTCCTCGCCATGGCAGATCCTTTGGTAGTGGGCCCGCCAAGCTCCCTGAAAAATCTGGATAGACCAGGCATCGAAGATGATGTGGTGCAGGCAGTAGGCCAACACATGCTCTTCCGGCCCCAGGCGGAACAACCGCGCCACGAACAGCGGTCCCTGGGTGAGGTCGAAGTGCGTGAGGGCGACTTCCTCTAAGGCGTGTCTCAGGGCCTCGGCTTGGTGGGGAGTGGGCTGAAGGTCGACGAGGGGCAGGTCCGCGGCAGCTTCAGCGATCACCAACTGCTGGAGTTCATCGCTGTGCCAGCGAAAGAAGGTCCGGAGAACTTCGTGGCTGAAGACCACCTGCCGCAGGCTCTCACGCAGGGCCGAAACGTTGAGGGGACCCTTCAGACGGGTGGCGAAGGGGAGGTTGTAGACCCTGGGTTCTGTCAGCGTCTGATCCAGGAACCACAAGGACTCCTGGGAGGGCGACGCGGGATGTACGGTGCTGATTCCCTGTGGGAGGTCCTCTTGAGGCTGAGCATTCGGGGCACTCAGGCCATCGTGGATTGTCATGCCTGCCTCGCTGGGGCAGCTTTCAGGGCGCCCTCGACAGGAGCCAGGATATCAGTCACGTTTCAAGGGGGGTAGAACGGCATGCGGATCGTGATGGCGACCTTTGGGACGATGGGGGATGTCCAGCCCTTCTGTGCATTGGGCGTGGAACTCCTTCGTCGTGGTCACGAGGTAGTGCTGGGGGCTCCCGGGAACTTCGGTCCTCGGGTGGCGTCCCTGGGGATCTCCTTCGTGGCACTGGGGCCCGCGGTGGATGGGGATGAATCGAGGGGTGTGTTCGCACCCGCGAGTGAACTGCGCGACATCAACGACCAGGTGCAAATGACCCTCCCCTATGCCCTGTACCATGCCAAAGCC
>CAIPUA010000345.1 GCA_903868115.1 uncultured Holophagaceae bacterium | reverse complement strand
TTGTCCATCCTTCTCAACGCGAACCCAATCCATCGACCGCGCAACAAGATGCTGAACACCCTGGGGATTGGACTCCATTAGATGAATCTCACCGGAAGCATCGATCCAGATCGCATTGTTCGGTTTGTTCGGAGGGAAAAAAGGCGGGCTCCCAGGCTTCAGGAATCGGGTCTGGGCGGCGTCGAGCATCCGCGCCTGGATTGTCTGTTGGATAGCACTGACCTTGGGAACCAGAAAATGCGAATTCAGGACAGTTATAGTCAACAGGCCTGCTGACATGAGAAGCCAGGGACGCAGGATGGACCGCATCCCGACGCCCAGTCCCTGGGAAGCGACCATCTCCGAACCCTCGGAAAGATGTTGGCTTCCAAGGAGTCCACCAAGGACGGCGGCCATCGGAAAGACGATGCTAAGCGTCTCCGGGATCTGCAGAAGCAGGGCGGGGATCAACCACTGAAAGGGAGCTCCCATCGAGAATATTCGCTTGGACTGGTCGATCAATTCCCAAGCGAGGATCAGGCCGCCGTAGAAGAAGAGGGCGCCAAGGAGAGGATAAGACCAGCGTTTCAGGAAATAACGAGGGAGGGTTGGGAGCACCTGATTTGACTTTCGATAATGTATATTATGTAACCTTGAGAATAAATCGACCTCAGATGACCTTGGCCGCCAAAAGATCGTGAATGTGAAGCACACCAGCGGCTTTCGCCCCTTCAAGCACAACGAGAAAGGTGATCTTTCGGGCTTCCAGAAATTGCGCGGCCTCCACGGCCAGGGTTTCGGCCGACACACTGATCGGGTGCGGAGTCATGATATCCCTGGCTTCAAGGAGAAGTGGGTTCACCCCGGAGGCTTGGGCTGCTTCCAACGCGCGCCGGATATCCCCGTCGCTGACGACTCCAACCAGATCCTGTCCTTCGATGACCGTCGTCATTCCAAGCCGCCCCTGAGTCATGGCGCTCAGAACGCCCACTAGATTGGTCCTGTCAGTGACTTGGGGGAAATCTGTGTGCATCAACTCCTTAATTTTCATCAATTTAGAGCCGATATTTCCAGCGGGATGAAATTGAGCATAGGATTCGAGCGTGAACCCGGTCTGCACCATGTGATGGGCCGCGAGGATGTCACCCCACACGAGTTGCATCGTGGTGCTGGCCATGGGAGCGAAATTGAGAGGACAACCCTCGCCCTCAGGAAGCGCATAGGTAAAGCACCACTTGGCCGCCTGCGCAAGCCGACTCTCCCCCCGCCCGGTGATGGCGCCGATGGTCACCCCAATGCGCACTAAGCTGGGTATCAGGCGCAGGACTTCCTCGCTCTCTCCGCTGTTGCTAAGGAGGAGGATAGTGTCTTGGGGCGCAACCATGCCCAGGTCCCCGTGAAGGGCCTCCGCTGGGTGTAAGAAAAAACTTGGGCACCCTGTAGATGCCAGGGTCGCGGATATTTTTTGCCCCACCAGCCCTGACTTCCCCATTCCAGATACGATGACCCTGCCCTTGCTGCTCGCCACATGGGATGTCCAGGACTCAACAACGGTGGGATCCCATTGCGCTTCCAGGGCATTCAACGCCGCACGAGCTGCGCGGAGGACTGTCAAAGCGGCCTCATTCCGAGGATCCCGCGCTTCCGACTCGAGTTGTTCCTGCGCCACGACTGCTCCACAAAGGATTTCCACCCATGCTAGCACCGGGCCTTCGCCAGGAGCGTTAGACTGAATGCTGAAACCCGCCATTGGCGACTCCCAGGAGCCTCATGCTGAACATCACGGATGTCCGGATCACAAAAATCGAAGGAGACGAAAAACTCCGCGCTTTCGCGGCTATTGTTCTGGACGACTGCTTCCTGGTCGGGGATCTTCGAGTGGTCGAGGGTGAAGATGGCTACTTCGTCGCGATGCCCAGCAAGCGCAAACGGGACGGTTCCTTCAAGGACATTGCCTTTCCCTTGTCCAATGACACGCGGGAATACATCGAACAGAAAGTCCTAGTGGCCTTTGAGTCCACGACTGGGAACCGAGCCATTTCTCGCATCGAAACGGGTGAGGCGCCTACGGTCAGGCCGGATCTCCTGGGCGTGGAGGAATTCGGTTTTAGCCCGAAGTCGAATCCCTGACTGGACTCAAACCCGCGCCCACGCTAGACTTTTGGAATCGCTGGGGAGTCGCCAAGTGGTAAGGCAGCAGGTTTTGATCCTGCCTATCGAGGGTTCGAATCCTTCCTCCCCAACCAAACTTAGATCGGCCCCAGAACGGGGCCGATCTAAGGCGCAGACTATACATGTGAAGAATATGGATGCCTGGGGCTTCAGCCCATTTCTGCAAGGCCATATACATTGTCCCGCTGCCAGGGCTCGAAGCCCGCGCCCCGGATCATGCGGTTCATTTCATCGCGGTTGACGGAGTAGCAAGTTCCCGTGGCACTCACCACATTCTCCTCCAGCATCAGGCTGCCCATGTCATCGCAGCCGTAATGGAGCGCGAGTTGACCGATTTTTCTCCCCATGGTGACCCAGGAACTCTGCATGTGAGTGAAGTTATCTAGGTAAATTCTGGCGATACTTATAGTTCGAAGGTATTCGACATCAGTGGGTTTAGGAATCTTCCCAGCCCAGACCGTATTGCCACTCTGGAAGGGCCAAGCCGCGAAGGCCGTGTGGCCGCCTCCGTTATTGCGAGCGTTGGCCCGGTCCTGTTGTTCCCGGAGAACCCGGAAGTGTTCCACCCTTTCTGCAAGCGTCTCACCAATGCCGTACATCATGGTTCCGGTGGTTCGGAAACCTACCTCGTGGGCGGCATCCATGACCTCCAGCCATCGGTCGGGTCCCCCCTTCAAGGGGGCGATCCGCGTTCGGATTCGCTCCACCAGAATCTCAGCTCCACCTCCCGGAATGCTCCCAAGGCCGGCGTCGCGCAGATCCCCCAGCGTCTTCAGAAGGCTCTGACCACTCAGCTTGGCCATCATCTGGATCTCTACTGGAGAGAAACCGTGGACCCAGATGCCAAGGTCGTGGTGAAGGAACCGGATTAGGTTCAGATAGTAGTCCCACGGCAGGTCGGGATTAACACCTCCCTGGAGCAGGAAACCCGAACCCCCAAGGGCCAGGGTCTCCTCGGCTTTCTGCTGCAACTGTTCCCGGGTCAGGACGTAGCCCCGGGAATCCCCGGGACGGTGGTAGAAGGCGCAAAAGGTGCAGTAGACATTGCAGATATCGGTGTAGTTCACATTCCGGTCCACAACATAGCTAACCTTGGAGGGATCGTTGTGCCAATTCCGCCAAGCCATGGCTGCCAGGGACAGATCCGGCAAAGCCGCCATTTCGAACAGGTGCAGGGCCTCCGCCTCATGGATGCGCTCTCCTGCAATGCTCCTCTGCAGAATCTCCGCTGTCAGCCTGCCGCTCACTTGACCCGGTACCCCATCACCCTGAGGCAGCGCTTGCAGACACAATCCTGCTCCTGAATGCCGTGCTGGAAATGGTCAAGCGTGTATTCGTTCCTGCATTTCTCGCAGACACGCTTGACCAAGGATGCACTATCAGCGGCGAGTGGGGTGGATTCGGGCATGGGAACCTCTACCGTGAAATCGGGTCAACGCAACAATAACCAGGGGCCCGGAAACCCGTGCCCCTGCCCTTTTCATTCATCCATTCATTCGGATGCTTCAACCGGAGCCTTTTCCTTGACTCCGTTCTTCAAACTGGCCTGTTGTTTCCCGGCATGTTTGTGGGCCTGGGTCTCAAGCTTATCAAGGGCCTGGGAGAGGCTCACATACATGTCATCCGTCTCAGTGCTCGCAAAGAAATCACCGCCACGAGTCTTGACGGAAACTTCCGCCATGTGTCGGTGCTTTTCCACGCTGAGGGTGACGTGGACATCGATGATGTCGTCCAGGTAGGGGAGCATTTTCTGAAAGCGTTCTTCCGCGAAAATGCGAAGTGCTTCCGAAACCTCTACATGGCGGCCGGTGAAGAGGACCTTCATCGCGGACTCCTTATGGAAAGGGCCAAAAGGCCCGGGGGAAACGCAGAAATCCAATCATGCGTGACAGGGATGTTTCGGGTTCCTTCTCCTCATCGACGCCGTCTCCGCGAAGCTGGAGGAATCTTCATCTCTTCTCGGTATTTGTTCACGGTTCGCCGAGCGACCTTGATGCCATCTCGCTCCAGCAGGCGGGCGATCGTCTCATCGCTCAAGGGTTTTGATGGATCTTCAGCCTGCACCAGAGCCTTGAGCTTGTGCTTAACTACGGTTGCCGAAACATCATCCCCATTGGCGGAACCCAGCGAGGCGCTGAAAAAATAATTCAGATCAAAAAAACCTTGGGGAGTGTGAATCGTCTTGGCCTTCACGACGCGGGAAATGGTGGACTCGTGGAACCCGGTTGCTTCCGCCACATCCCTGAGCACCATAGGACGGAGTTCCTCGATGCCCCGTTCCAGGAATTTCTGCTGAAGTTCCACAATGGACTTGGCGACCCGCAGGACGGTTCGATTACGATCTTCCACGCCACGGATGAAGTCGCGGGCGCTACGATACTTGTCGCGGATGAAATCCTTGTCGCCCTTGCCTTCGGCGGAAGCCAAGAAGGACTTGTACTCCCGATTGACCTTGAGCCTGGGCATGCCCTCATCGTTGAGATAGATCCGCCAGTTGCCGTCCTCACCCTTGAGCACCACGACATCAGGCTTGACCACACGCTCCGATTCGGGGTCAAAAGCCCGGCCCGGCGCAGGGTGAAGATGACGAAGGATCGTCAATGCCTCGTTCAACTCGTCTTCTGTGCACCCCAGAGCCTTCCGAAGGCGGACATTATCTCGCTGAGAAAGCAGTTCTGAATGTTTCTCGATGATCTGGACCGCCAAGTCATCGGGTTCGGCACCGGCGTGCCGGAGTTGCAAAAGGAGGCTTTCCTTTACCGTGAAACAGCCGACCCCAGATGGATCAAATTCCTGCAGGATCTCAATGAAATCCAGGAGGATCGGAATTTCGATACCCAGTTCCTGGGACAGTTCGGCGGGAGAAGTCTCAAGGCCCTGATCAGGGTCCAGCCTCAAAAATCCCTTTGCGTCCACACGATCGATGAGGCGTTCCAGCATCGGTGCCCGGGGATCCTCCACCTCCATGGTTTGGTAGAGCTGGGAAAGAAGGTGCTCCTGCAGGGTCTCCGTGTTCGTGAGGCGATCCTCCCAACTGGAGCGTTCATCGTCAGGAAGGCTACTCGTTCTTGGAATGTCCGCGTCCCAAGAATTTTCGGCGCCCATATCGGTTTCCTGAACTTGGGCGACCCCTTCTTCCGTGAACCCTTCGAGATTGGTGTCCGGGTTCATTTCCGCAGCGGCGTCCAACAGGGGGCCGAGGTCGACAGAATCGACCCCTTCCGGCATTTCAGATCCCTCCGCAGGGGCGGATTCTTCCAGCACCTCGGAATCGTGGCCTTCCTCGATGGCTTCCAGACTCGGGGTTTCGTCCCCGTTTTCCACGAGTTCTAGGAGAGGGTTTTCCTCAAGCTCCCGCTCAATGGTCTGGCTGAGTTCCAGCAAATTCATCTGCCAGAGCTTCAGCTTGAGCTGCATGGCTGGTGTCAGGGCCAAGGTCTGGCTCTGGAAAAGCCGATGGGAAAGGTTCGGACCCAGGTTCGCCATGGATCGCCCCTAGTCCAGCCTGAATCGATCGCCGAGATAGACCCGGCGAATGTCCGGGTCCTCTGCGATTTCCTGCGGCAGTCCGTGTTTCATGATCATCCCATCCGCCAAGATATAGGCTCGGTCGGCTATCTGCAAGGTCTCTCGAACATTGTGGTCGGTAATAAGTACGCCGATCCCACGATTCTTCAGGTCATCGATGAGGCCCTGGATCTCCATAACGGATTTCGGGTCGACACCGGCAAAGGGCTCATCAAGAAGCATGATTTTCGGACTGGTGACCAGGGCCCTGGCCATCTCGCAACGCCGTCGTTCTCCACCGGAGAGGCTCATGCCAAGGGTGTTCCGGACCTTGTGCAAGTGAAACTCCACCAGAAGGCGTTCGCAGCGTTCCCGCTGTTCGGCTTTCGGAATGTGTTGGAACTCCCCGAGGGCCATGAGGTTTTCCCACACCGTCAGTCCCCGAAAAACGCTCGCTTCCTGCGGAAGGTAACCGATACCTTTGCGGGCCCTCCGGTGCATGGGCATGGATGTGATGTCCCTGCCCCACCATAAGATTTGGCCATCGTCGGGGGCCTCCACGCCCACGACCATATAAAAGGTAGTGGTCTTCCCCGCCCCATTCGGACCGAGGAGCCCCACCACCTCTCCCGAGGAAACTTCCAGCGAAACGCCTCTGACCACCGTGCGGTCGCCATAGGATTTGAAGAGGTTACGGGCCTCCAGGCGGCAGTCTTGCATTTCCGTCATGGTTTTACCTCGGCCAAGCCTCTGACACGACCTAGCCAACGAGCCTTGGGGGAATTCGGATCGGGATCCAGTTCTAATGACTCGCCCCATCCTTCGCCCATTCGACCCCTCAACGCGACGGAACCTTTGGCAACGACCTGTTTCACCATGTTCCCAGGGCCCAGCCTTACCGAGATGCGATCCGCATGCAAGCGCCAGCCGCGACCTTGGCATTCCACTCGCCCGGACAACTGGACCTCGCCGGACTGATAGTCGGCCCGGTCTGCCCGGACCATGAAATCCCCGTCCAGAGAGACCAGTGCGCCGGTGACACCATCCGGGAAGACGACTGCGAGGCCTTTCCGAACGATCCGAGGGCCCGAAAGTCTTTCCCGAACCCGACTCCAGGTCGCCGGGTTGCCCGTGAAGGTCCAGGTGTCAGCTTCCCAAAGCAATCTGTCCCCGCGAAGGCTGCCCCCATTGAGGAGGCTTGCCTTCACGGGACCCTCGAATTCCCAACGGTGCGGGGATCCGTTTCCCGCACCCGCAGTGAAGGTCCCCTGCTCTCCACGACCGAGTACCGGGGCCTGGATGCGCCAAGTCCGTTCCATCCGGCGGACCTGCATCTGCGGGCTGCTCAGGCTCCTCGCGCCCCAACTCAGGACCGGGTGACCTTCCGCCCAGGCCTCCCCAACAGGCAGGGCCTCCGGAAGATCTGGCCCGACTCCTTCGCGGATGAAGATGCGGGGTGAACGCAGGACGAGGCGGTCGCCATCGAGCGGTTGTTCCCATCGCACACTTCCTTCCATCCTCAGGCCCGCAGGGGACCACCGGGCGCCCTCGGCCTGAAGGTTTTCCGCACCACCCTTTACCGCGCGGGCGGCTTGAAATGCCTTTAGTTCAACCTTGTCAAGGGGTTGGCCCTTCTCGGGTCGAGGGGCTCGGGCACCCTCGGCATCCCCGTGCCAGCCGTCCTCCCGTTCGAAACGGAGCGGAGCCGACCACCGAATGGCATTCCCATCCAAATCCGCGCTGCCGGCCCATATCCTTCCGCCTTCCAGTTGAGCCATCACCTGATCAAGATGGCCCTCGCTGAAGCCGAGGGTCAGCCAAAGCCGCTCCGCCTGCATGCGCCTAACCATACCGGGATCGGTGGCCTCCCAGACCACCGTCCCCTTTTCAACGACGAAACGGCCATCGAGATCTCTGCGCCAACCAGCCGGAAAATGCCAACGCCCCTTTCCCTGCCCCTCCAGATCCTGCCACTCCAGGGGCGCGAGCCCTCTCCAGATGCCGTGCTCCCAAAGAAGTGCCGGACCCTGCCCCGGGATGGTCCCCCGCCCCTGCAAAAGCTCTGAAACCGGTGCACTGGCTTCAACTTCCATCGGACCCTGAAGCGTCCATCTTCCGGTGGATCGAATCCCGGCAGGGGATTTCATGCGCCATAGGGTCGCGGGCTCATGGAGCCGGGCTCTCACATTCGACAATTCCAGGTTCTCCTGGTCACCCACGACCGTGTCGTAGTCGAGGATGAAAATCCGGCCCTCTCCAAGTTGTTCGGTGATGGTGCCAAATTTTCCTTCGGTGCCGTGGAAGATATCGCCCCTCGATTTCGGTGAGAGGGGGCGCGGCCCGAGAACAAGGAAGAGACCGCTCAGGCCCGCCACAGCGATGAGGATCGCCCACCCCGCGTATTTCCACACCGGGTTCCGGGTACTCAGCAGGCTCCATAGCCTCATGGAGCTTCCTCTTGGTCCAGCAATGTGTCCACCCTCCAGGAGCGACCCCATCGAGGATGATCCTGTGGCGATGCAGCGATGCGAAAAGATTGCCCCACCTTGAGCCGGGACGCCTGTTCTCCTCCAAAAAACCAGGTGAACCCATCCTCGATCCCATCCAGACGGAACTTTTCATGACCCTGCCCGAAGGAAGTGCTCGGCTCGAGCAGGCGCCCTTCCAATAGAACCATCGGCACTGGAAAGCCTTGGCCGAAGGGCTCTAGGGCGGTCAGTTCTTCCGCGATCGGTATCTGCTCAATCCCGAGACCCTCCACCGCGAGTCCCTGGACCACGCGGGTCGAGGCCTGGAGGGCGGCCCCCCGAGCCAGCGCCTGCCGGATGAAGGGGAGGCGGGAGACCTCGAAGGTAATGCCGGCGGCCGCGCGATGGCCGCCGCCCGAGCGCAGGAAGGGCTGAACAAGCGTGAGCAACTCGTTCAGATCAAAGCCTTCCGGGGCCCGGAGGGAACAGTGGGCCACCCCTTCAATGACGGTTCCCACACCCGTCGGGAGGCCGCTTTCTTTCATTCTCCGAGCTGCCGCGATGCCGAGAACGCCCTTGTGAGCCCCTTCCGAGACGACCAGATCGAAGGCCTCGCCATCCGGAAGCGGCAGGTGTGCGAGGAGTTCATCCTGAACCGCCTTGCGGGACCGATTGAGCGACTCTACTCGCTCAGCGAGCCGCCGGGCTTCCACAGGATCGCGCGTCAGCAAGAGCCGCACGGCATCCTCGGCTCCCCCCATCCGGCCCACCGCATTCAAACGCGGCGCCACACTGAAGGCGATTTCGGAAGCCCTTGGGATGCCTTCGATCCGCGCCGCCTTGAACAGTTCCACGAGCCCGGGACCGTTGGGACCGCCAAGAGCCCTGAGACCGCGCTTGACCAGCAGGGCGTTTTCGCCAGTTAGTGGCACCATGTCCGCGATGCTGCCGAGAGCGACCAGTTTGAGCAGCCCATCCAGGAAGGGAATCTCGGTTTCTTTAGGGGAAGGCACCGCATCGAGAAGGGCTTGTCCCAACTTAAAGGCTACGCCAACGCCGGCCAAGGAGCGGTTGGGATGATCTCCCATCGTGGGATGGAGGACCGCGATGGCGGGAGGCAGCGCCGGGCCCATGGAATGGTGATCCGTGACAATCCAGTCGATGCCCAGATCAGAGCTCGCGGAAACTTCCTCGAGGGAGCGGATTCCACAATCGACCGAGATGAATAACCCGGGTCCTCCGGCCTCCCGGAGTTCTCGGATGCACTCCAAATGCAAGCCGTAGCCATCGTTGAAACGATTGGGAATGAAGAATTCCGGGCGCCCGCCCAGTTTCTCCAACACTCGCACCAGCAGGGCTGTGGCGGTGACACCATCCACGTCATAGTCTCCGTACACGACTACGCGCTCGTCCGTGCGGAGGGCGCGACGGATTCGCTCCACGGCCTGGCCCATGCCGGTCAGGAGGAATGGGTCGTGAGTCCTGGACCAGTCGGGAGTGATGCGCCAGGCCAATGCCTCGATCGAATCTTCTCCCCGCAGCCAGGCTAGGCGCGCGGCCGCTCGCGACAGGCCGTAGGCACTCTGGAGGGGCGCCCAGGGTTCCTGCCCGGGTGGGATGGCACGTCGAAGGCGCCAGGGGCGGGGATTCATGCGCGAAGGACCATGCCTCGAGTGTATTGGCCCAGGCACCCGCTGAACAGGCCCGCTCCTGTCTGGCTCGGTGAATTTGCCGCATATCTCATACAGGGGTGGGATCTCGTCCCCGGCTAGAATGGCCACAGGTGGGCGTCCCACTCTCCGAGCCGGCTTCGCCTTCCTGCGTCATCCACCCGCACCCCGAGGTTGCTCCATGCCTATCTCCCATCACAAGGTCATCATCATCGGGACCGGACCTGCGGGCTACACGGCTGCGGTCTACACGTCCCGCGCCAACCTTTTCCCCGTGATCTTCGAGGGTGCCCAACCGGGTGGACAGCTAACCATGACCACCGAGGTCGAAAATTTTCCTGGCTTCAAGGACGGGGTGATTGGGCCCGAATTGATGGACGAGATGCGTCATCAGGTACTCCGCTTCGGCACGGTCATCAAGAGCGAAACCGTGGTGCAGGTGGACCTTCAACAGCGCCCCTTTCGTATCGCTACCGACCAGGGCGAGTACACCAGCGATTCTGTGATCATCGCCACCGGGGCCTCTGCGAAATGGATGGGTATCGGCAAGGACGAGGCGCTGTCGCGCAGCGGTGGTGGGGTTTCCGCCTGTGCCACCTGTGATGGATTCTTTTTTCGAGGGAAGGAGATCGCCGTGGTGGGAGGAGGCGACACGGCTCTGGAAGAGGCTGTCTACCTCACGAAGTTCGCCTCCAAGGTGAATCTCATTCATCGCCGTGACAAGCTGCGGGCCTCCAAGGCGATGCAGGAGCGGGCCACAAGGAACGAGAAAATAGCCTTCTGCTGGAACAAGGTGGTGGAGGACATCCTGACCGCCACGGTCGAGACGCCCATGGGCGACAAAGTGGAGAAGATCCGCGCCCTAAGATTGCAAGACACCGTGGATGGAAATTTTTCAGAACTGCCCGTGGACGGCCTTTTCCTCGCCATCGGGCATAAACCCAACACCGACCTGTTCCAGGGACAACTCGCCCTGGATGAGAAGGGTTACCTTGCGGTCGAAAAGGGATCGAGCCGAACGGGTATCCCCGGGGTGTTCGCCTGTGGTGATGTGCAGGACCATGTTTATCGGCAGGCCATCACGGCCGCCGGTAGCGGATGCATGGCCGCTATCGACGCTGAGCGCTGGCTAGGGGAACAGGGGTTCACTGAGTAATTAAGGGGCTGTCACGGAATAACTATGATGATTGCTGGTAGTCAGCCGCGTGATCCGACAAGGAGAGCGGCGAGGGGGGATGCGGGACATCCTTCGAGCCGGTCGACGCAGTCGGGCGCGCGGATGGCCACCAGCCCTACGGGTGCTGGGCGGCGGGCGGCGCCTGGTGTTGTCGATGGCCCTTGACGGGGAACCACCATGCCTGCGGGCCATCTCCTACCCAGGCTTGCCCGGCGCCCTGCACAATCACTATAGTTATTTCGTGACAGCCACTAAGGCGCTGTCTAACGATCACGCCTTCCATGCCCACCTCTTCCGGTTATCCTGCTCCTCCCTAGGCTTTTTCGATTCTCGATTCCCCATGAATATCCTGGCCATCACGAAGCACGCTGACTTAGTGGAGCGTTTGCGAACTGCCTTTGAGGGGGCGGGCAACCGGGTTCTGCATGTCCAGGATCATTTAGACGCCCTCGCGTCCGAGGCCTGGAGCCAAACCCAGCTCATTCTGGTGGATGCCGTCGGGGATCCCCTGGATGGCATCCGCTTCTGTACGCTGCTCCGGAGAGAATCTCGGGCCCTCTTCCAGAATCTCCCCATCTTCCTCATCTTCGACGGGCCTCCCATGGAGGAGGAACTACCCAGGATCCACGCCACCGACGTGGATGGCTACATCCTGGCGGGCGATAGCCTCCAGCGCCTTCTGAACAGCCTGGGCCCGGCGGTGGATGCGGACGGCATGCGTGAAAGTTGCCCGATGGTTCCGTTCCTCGCCGTTGGCCTGCGCATCGAACTCGCGCGTCGGATCCAGAGCCTTGTGGATCACTTCGGCTATGACTTGACCACGGCTTCCCTCAAGGATCTCCCGGAGGTTCAGCGGCAACTCAAGGCGCCCGTCCTGCTGCTCGGCGTGGATGCCACGGGTGGCCGGACCCTGGCTGCGCTTCAGGCTATGCGGGAGCACGAGTCGGCTCCCTATGTCATCCTTCTCGGCAAAGCCCCGCGTCAGGCCCTCCAGCGGACGCTGCTCCTGGCTGGAGCCATGGACTGGCTGACCCTTCCGCTCTCCCCACCCCGTCTGCTCCACGCCTGCCGTAGGGGTTTGGAATGGATGCATGCCACGCGGATTCAGCAGGAATTCAAGTTCCAGATCAGTGATCTTCGCGAGCGTCGACTCATGCTTGAGATGGAGGCAGCCGCTCTCCGGAACGAGGTTCTGACAGATCCACTTACGGGGCTCCTCAACCGCCGGGCCTTCGATCAGAACCTCGAGAACGCGTTCAACCAATGGGAACGCCATCGGCGCGCCTTCGTGCTGGTAATAGGAGATCTGGACTACTTCAAGCTGATCAACGACCGCTTCGGGCACCTAGTGGGCGACGAGGTTCTCCGATCTCTGGCAGAGAGCATGCGGTGCGCAATTCGAAGATCCGATTTGGCCTTCCGCATCGGTGGTGAGGAATTCGCGATCCTCCTGATGGAGACCACTCTCCAGGCCGGGGCCGATGTGGCAGAGAAGCTCAGGCGGAGGATCGACGAGAACCCCATCGTGCTGGAGTCAGGCCAGACCGTCTTCCCAACGATGAGCTTCGGCGTGGGTGGACCGAAGGGGCACAGCCCCATTTCTCTTTTTGGCGCCGTGGACCAGTCTCTCTATGCGGCCAAGCACAAGGGGCGCAACCGGATCGAAGTGTTACCCGATTCCACCGATCAGTCACTGCCGTAGGCTGAGGAGGTCCCCAAGTCCTCGGAGGTTGAACACTAGGTCCAGACGATCCTCCCTGTTGAGGGCGCCGGCCACCGGGATGGCTACATGGCTGAAGCGCAGGCGCGTGGCCACGCAGGGCGTCAGATAGGCAAGTGCGACTTGGCTGAACGAAAAGCCCTTGAGCCGGAGGTCATAGTTGGCCTGGAACTCCAGGCGCCAGCGGTCGTCGAAGAACCGCTGTATTCCTCCGGTCTGGATGCCCTGTTGGCGGACCAGGAAGCGATTTATTCCTGTGGAGAAGAAGGCGAAGTTGAACCGATTTCCCTGGAGAGATGTGTATTCGGCCGAAAGCGAGTTGTCGGCGCTGGCCGAACCAATCTCGGAGGATCTCCTGAAACTCAGGCGGATCCGGTCATTGGGTTCTACGTCGATATCGTTGTCCAGCGAGGCCCATCCGCGCTTGAAGCGGCCGTCGGAAAGTAGGATGGGCTTAGATTGGTAGCGGGTGGAAATGCGCCACCTCACGAGATCCGAAAAATCGCTGCCCCGCCCGGGCCGACCCAGCAAGTGCTGCTTCAAGCCGATCTCGATACTCTGCTCGCCGTCGGCGCTACCGCCCACACCCGGTCGGGAATCCACCTCATCGAAGCGTGGCAGGTTGCCTGCCTTGGAGGAACGACTGTTCTTGGTGAAGGCTACGAAAGGCTCCATCACATGCTTGATGTCCCCGGAATAGCCAAGGAGAGCGATCTTTTCAAAGGTGCGCCCGAGTTGAGGCCCAGAGAACTGGAGCCGGCTCGAGCCCATAAGCCTTTGCACCGCCTGGCCATCTACCCGGAAGGGATCAAAGGAACTATTCGAGGCAGGGTCCAGGACCTCGTCGTTGGTTGTGCCTGTCGCATCGAAAACGGATTCCTTGAGCGAAGCGCTATAAAGCGTGTAGCGCGCAGCCACCTGAAGATCCACCCGGAAGGGCCCCCACTGACCCAAGCGCCCATGCATCCTTGCGGACCAGTCGTTGCGCAGCCAGGAGAAGGCTGTGTCGCTCTGGGCATCCCCCAGGTCCAGGCGATAGGCAAGGCGACTGAGTTTCGCACCTCCATCGAGGTAGAAGTCCCCGAAGGGGATCGGATACAGTCTTGCCTGCAGTTGCGGAAAGGACTGGCGGCGGAGCGAAGTCGGGAAATCCGTGCGGTAAAACGAGGTATCTTCGGGCAGGAAGAAGCTCCGCTGTTCGGCGGAGGAGAGACTCACCGAGGCCCAGGGAAAGTTTTTTCCAAGAAAGACGGCGCTATCGAAGGAGGTGGTGCCAAGCCCCCCCACGGCCCGTCCGTAGTCTGATTCCACGAGCGAATCCGAGGCTTGGTTTAGGTCCGCTGTGAACTGCCAGCCATCCTCCCGTTGCCAGAGTTCCTGAACCCTGTAACGGTAGCGGGTCTCATCATTGGTGTGCTGCTTGATGTACTGGCCCTGAAAACTTCCGTTGTGCGTCAACTCTGGGTTCCATCGAAATTCCCCTCCCCACAGCACACCTTCGCGGCTGTAGAAGTCCGGAGTGAAAGTCGCGTCCATGGTGTTCCCAAGCACCTGGTAATAGGAGAGGCCGATCATCGTGCCAAGGCTACTCGAAAAGCCGATCTGGAACGGAAGCAGCCCGGAACTGCGCTGGGCTTTCGCGGGATAGGCGGCCCAGGGTAGGTAGAGGACCGGCACACCTGCCACCAGCACCCGGGCATTCCGGAAGGTTGCGAAGCCCTCAAACTCGAGCTTCATTCGGGAGAGCTTGGCGGACCAGCCTGGGGCTTCCTGCGGGCACGGACTGATTTCGACCGATTCGAAATCCCAAGACTTCAGTGTAGTGAAGGCCACATGGCTGGAGCGGAGTGTCCAACTCGGCGGCACTTCCAGTTCAAGCGCCCAGGCGTCGCCAATCCTGTTCTTCCAGTCCATTCGCAGGCGTTCACAACGGAGCCTCAGGTCAGGGCCTTCGAGCCGGATTCTTCCCAAGGCCTCCAGCATGCCCGTCCTGGGTTCGTAAGTAATGCGGTCAGCCAGCAGGAGCAGATCATCGGACTGGATAGCACCCTTCTCGATGATCCAGACATCGTCACTTTCCTGCACCAACTCCCCGCGCCAGCGCAGGGTCCGGCCCTCGCCCGCCCCCTCCTCGAACAGGAAGGGACGAAGAGGCAGGAGTTCGGGAACCGATGGGGCCTCAGTGTACGGGAACTTGCCCGGGATCCCGGGGAGCCCCTGGGCGCATAGGAGACAGGTGGCTACCGAGAGGAACAGAGCCCTCGCCGCCCCTGGAGCGGCCTTGAGGGTGACCGGGAGCCGAGATCCCACACTTTCCCTCAGGGCTTGGACTTAGGCTTGACGGTCTTGGCCGCGATATTGGAGGGGGCGACGGCCTTCCGCTTAGCGGCGGGCTTGGCTACCTGGACAGGGAGTTCTGCAGCGAGGGGCCGCTTCTTTTCAGTTTGTTTCTTGGGGGCGGGATTCGTCTTACCCGAGCCCCGCTTGGCTGGGTGAGTCTCGGTTGTGGTGGTAGCCAGGGGTTTGGGAGGCGGCGCGGAAGCCACCAGGAGTTTGGGACGGAGGGCCGGCCTCGTAAGGTCCGCTACCAGCGACGGATCGAAGACAGGATGCACCGCTGCGGGTTCCGGTTGCAAGGGGACTGCCGGCAGCGGGGCAGTGGGACGAGTCTCGGGGGTCGATACGGTCTCAGGGATCGTGGCAACCTCGGGGTTGGAGCCGCCCTTCCCGCGGCGACGCCCGCGAGACTTGCCGGGCGCCGAGGATGCCGGTGTAGATGGCGACCCGCCCTCAGGGCTGTTCGCCTCCTCGTCCACCTGCTCATCCAATGGCTTGGCGCTCTCAAAGAGGGCCCGGAGCCGCTCGCGTTCACCGAGGGCCGCGCGCTGCGCATCCCTGATGTCGTATTTGATTTCAGCATCCGCAGGAGGTTGGATGCGCTTGGGGTCCTGTCCTAACGCCTTCTCGAAGGAAATGGGCGTATCGCCCCCCAGCACGACGGTCTCCTCCTCTGGATCCTGGTGGCGCTCCGGACGAGCCGGTACCGCCTTCTCCGGGATCTCCTCCTCGCGCTGCTCGATCTCGGCCGCCATCCCGCCGTATCCGATCTCGGGATCGGCCAGGATCTGGATGCGACAGTCGTGGGCCTCCTCGAGGTCCGCGAGATCCTTCCGCTTCTGATTCAGCACGGACATGGCGATGGCCGGGGCCAGCTTGACCCGCACCTCGGCGATGCCATCCCGGCTAAGGATGGACTTCAGACGCCGCACGACGCTGAGTACGAGAGCTTCGATGCTCTTGACCTGACCGGTGCCCTGGCAGGTTGGACAGGCCTCGTGCGTGACATGCTGGAGCGATGGCCGCAGTCGCTGGCGTGTCATGACCAGCACGCCAAAGCGGTTAATCTTTCCAACTTCCATGCGGGCCTTGTCCTCTTTAAGACAGTCCACCAGACGCTCCATGACGGCCTTGTTGTGGGACTCCTTCTTCATGTCGATGAAATCAATCACGATGAGGCCCGCCAGGTCGCGCAGGCGCAGTTGGCGGGCGGCTTCCTCAGCCGCTTCCATGTTGGCTTTGAAGGCCATGTCCTCGACGCCTTCTCCGCTGGTCTTGCCGGAGTTCACATCCACGGCCACCAGGGCCTCGGTCTGATCAAGAACCAGGGCGCCACCGGAGGGCAGGCTCACGCGCCTCGCATAGATGCGATCGATCTGTTCGTCCGTCTGGTATTTCGTGAAGAGGGGCTTCTTGCCGATGTAATGCTTGAGGACCCCCTGGTATTGCGGCATGGTGCGCTTGAAGAAGCTCTGGGCCGCATGGAAGGTCTCAAGGTCATCGATGCTGACCTCCTCCATGTCGGCGGTGAAACCATCGCGCAGGGTGCGGGTGACGACATCGTCCTCCTGCCACACCAGTCCGGGGCCGTGGCGGTGCTTGTAGCGGGTCTGAACTTCCTTGTAGGTGTCGAGAAGGTATTCCAGATCGCGCTGGAAATCGTCCTTGGTCACTCCAAGGGAGGCGGTGCGGACAATGACACCAAAGTTCTTGGGGATGTCCAGTTCGTCGATGAGCCGCTTGAAGTGCTCGCGTTCCTCGCGACTTTCGATCTTGCGGCTGATCCCATTGAGGGGATTGCCCGGAGTCAGCACGAGGTAGCGCCCGGGAAGACTGATCTGGGCGGTCACCATGGCGCCCTTGGAACCCAGTTCCTCGCGCACGACCTGGACCATGATTTCCTGGTCCTTGTTGAGCAGATCCTGGATGCGGCCTCGGCGGCCATCGCCACTGACCAAATCCCGAGGGAGCTCGCCGATGGGAAGGAAACCGTTCTTCTGCCCACCGTAGTGGATGAACGCAGCCTGGAGACTGGTGTCCGCCCGGACGACCTTGGCCTTATAGATGTTGCCCTTGATCTTTTCGTTATGGACGAACTCGATGTCGTAGTCCGAGAGGACCCCGTCCACAAGGGTGGCTACACGGATCTCTTCGGTATCCGTGGCATTGATGAGCATGATTTTTTTGTTCAATGGAACTCCTGTAATCGGGCCGCCATGCGTGCTCCAACGCGGAGCGACCTTCGGAATGAGGTGTTTCTGTGATGTGAGATGGAAGGGTGGTGCCAGGATTTTCCACGAATACCCTGTAGCATCAAGGAGACTTCGCCAGCATGGCGCGGGGTTCCGGTCATTCCTGGCTTTCCCGGCCATTCTCTCAGGGGATTAGCTCCCGGGCAAGACCCATGTCCTTCAAAACTTGGACTTCCCGTATCCTTATAGCATCTCATCGGTATTTTGCGGCCTACACTCGCATTTCACCCTAGGAGCCCCGATGCCCTATCTCCTCCTGCTGGAAGAGGATGCGGAAATACGGACGACTCTGGAACAACGCCTCCAGAGCGAGGGCTTCCGGGTCCGCGCATTCGCATCTGGACGCGAGGCGCTTAAATTCATCGTTCATCCGTCTCTTGGCCAACAGGACCGCATGGACGCGGCCGTTCTGGATCTCACGCTTCCGGATATGGATGGGCTGGAGGTGCTCCGGATCATACGTCAGGACGCCCTGACCCGAGACCTGCCGGTCCTGCTGATCACTGGAAAGAACGAGGAGATCGATCGTGTACTCGCCCAGGATCTCTGGGCCGACGACTATGCCTCAAAGCCCCTGTCCAGTCGGGAACTGGTGGCACGGATCCGGGCCATCCTCCGCCGGGCTGCCTTCCTTAATAAGGAACAAAGGCTCAACCATTTCGCCTTTGGTCCGATCTCGGTGGATTTTCCTGCTCACTTGGCCAAGCTTCGGGGAGTCCCTATCGATCTGACTCGGCGAGAGTTCGAACTCCTGGCCTACTTCGTGCAAAATCCTCGCCGCGTCCACAGCCGGGAGAAAATTCTGCATCAGGTATGGGGGCTCGAATTCCTGGGAGAAAGCCGCACCATCGATGCCCATGTGCGCAGGGTGCGCGCCAAACTGGGAGAGGAGTCCGGCCTGATCGAAACGATCGTAGGGGTCGGCTACCGGATGGGGGGGCCGGAGAACCAGTAGCTCGGAAATCGCATCGCATTTCCAGCAAACCGGGCCTCTGCTTTATCCATCTCTGCGGCGCAACCCACGCTCAGCGACTGTAGCGCCTTAGCATCCTCATGTTCCGTCGGTAGGCGGCACCGCGAGTGAAGTTGATGGCCACCTGCTTGGGAAAACGGGTGATGGAACTGGCCAGGGTGATGAAGGTCCTCACCGTGGCAGCGGCGGCGCGCCCCTGGCGGGCGGCGTTATCGTAATAGACCATCAGGGCGCTGCGCATCATGGACTTGGGCAAGTTGAAAAGACCGTAGGACTCCAACACATCGTGGTTGATGCGCCGGGTGCCGTCCTGTTCGGTGACGATGAGATCTTCGGGCTTGATTTCCTGGCGCATGATCCGCTCCTGACGGAATCCTATCGGCATTCTGCCCGCTGAGATCAAGAAAGCTATCGGGGATGGAGCCCAAATGATCTATTTGGGTGGATGCAGTAGAAATTCCAGGCCGGGGCACTTTTCCGCCGTCGTGCGCCGCTGCCAATCGTTTTCGAAGAGAATGGCCGGATTGGTCTCGCTGTCCTCCACCAATTCACCCCAGAATTTGCTTGTTTCGGGCCAGCCGCCCTGAATCCAGCGGGCCATCTGGAAGTTCCGCGGTTCCAGCAACACGGCACAGGCGTATTCGTCCTTCAATCGGTGCTGGAGCACCTCGAACTGCAGGCGCCCCACGGCGCCCAGGATGGGCAGGGGCGCGCCTCCCTTGGGCCAGAAGACCTGGACCACACCCTCTTCGGCGATCTGCTGGAGGCCCTTCAAGAAACCCTTCCGGGCGCCGGGATCTGCCAGACGGACGCTGGAAAACTGTTCGGGCGAGTAGCGCGGTACCGCGTGAAACTCGATGGGACCGCCGGCCGAAAGCACATCGCCAATGCGGAACACGCCGGGGTTGATGAGGCCCAGAATATCGCCGGGGAAGGCTTCGTCCACGATCTCCCGCTCCCGGCCGAAGAACATGTGGGGATAGTTCAGCTTGATGGACTTCTGACCCCGCACATGAAGGGCGTCCATGCCCCGTTCGAAATGGCCCGAGACGATGCGGGCGAAGGCCACCCTGTCCCGGTGGGCCTTGTTCATGTTCGCCTGCACCTTGAAGACGAAGGCCGTGAAGGGTTGCTCCGGTTCGATCTCGCCACCGCCCGCCAGGGGCCGGGCATGGGGACAGGGCGCCATGTCCAGGAATTCGTCCAAAAATTCGGCAATGCCGAAATTATTGAGGGCCGAGCCAAAGAACATGGGCGATTGCTCGCCGCGCAGGAAGGCCTCCTTATCGAAGGAGGGAAGCACATGGTCCATCAATTCCATGTCGTCCTTCAATTGTTGGAGTTCGGCGGCCGTAAGAAGCCCGGCGATCTCCGGGTCATCGAGTCCGCCCTTCCCCGCCACCCGAGCCTTCTGGCCAGCCTTGGTGCGTTCGAAGACCTGGAGTTGGCCTGTAGCGCGCACATAGACGCCTTTGAAATCCGGTCCGGAGCCGATGGGCCAGGTCATGGGCACCGCGTGGAGACCGAAGAGTTCCTCCACCTCGTCGATGAGTTCGATGGGCTCCCGACCTGGGCGGTCCAGCTTGTTCACGAAGGTGAAGATTGGGAGCCGACGCTCCTTGGCAACGCGGAAGAGCTTCTTGGTCTGCTCTTCCACACCCTTGGCGCAGTCCAGGAGCATCACCACGCTATCCGCCGCCGTCAGGGCTCGGTAGGTATCCTCGCTGAAGTCCTGATGGCCGGGTGTGTCGAGCAGATTGATGGCGTAGCCCCGATAATCGAACTGCATGGCGGCACTAGTCACGCTGATGCCGCGTTCCTGCTCGATTGTCATCCAGTCGCTCTGCGCCATGGCGCCCCGCTCCCGGCCCTTCACCGAGCCCGCCCGATCGATGGCGCCGGAATATAGCAGCAGCTTTTCCGTCAGCGTGGTCTTGCCCGCATCGGGGTGGGAGATGATGGCGAAGGTGCGACGGCGCTGAATCTCGTCTAGAAGAGGCATGGGCTCACACAAATAAAAAGGAGCGGCCGGAAGCCGCTCCTTTTTATGCTAACAGATGGCGCTGGGATGCCACGGATCTCAAGGGCTCGGCATGCAGCGCCCGCTTCAAGTGCTGCGTGACGATCGATCTGTCTCCCCTTCCCACCTCCTGTGATTCAAAGTTTCAGGAAAGAACGCCCGAGGTCAGCCCGACTGCCCTCCGGGCAGCCGATTCCCCTGCCAGCCAGCCAGTGGAAAACGCGATCTGGAGGTTGTAGCCACCCGTGTTTGCGTCCAGATCAATCACCTCACCCGCGAAATACAGGTTGTCGATTTTTTTCGAGGCCATGGTTCTGGGGTCGATGTCCTTGAGGGACACGCCACCGGCCGTGACGATGGCTTCCTCCCAGCTCCCGTGACCCGTCACTTCGAACCGCAGCTCCTTGAGCAGATTCAACAGCTTCTTCCGTTTCAAGCCCTTGACCTGCTCCGAGGGGCCCGCCGGGTCCAGGCCGAGGGCATCGCTGAACACCTCGACGAGTTGGGTCGGAAGGAGCGCTCTCAGCAGGTTCCTGCAGGTGTCGCAGGTGTGGGCGTCGAACTCCCGGAGCAGCCTTGCCTCTAGTTTCGGAGGGTCCAGGGCCGGTTTCAGGTCGAGGGTCACTTCCACCTTCCGGCCCGCGGCCATAGCGTCGACGATCTTCCGGCTGAGTCGGAGGACGATGGGTCCCCCCAGACCCTTAGCCGTGAATTCGGCTTCTCCGAATTCGCTGCAATGCTTCTTCCCGTCGAGCCAGAGGGTCAGTTGAACATTCTTCACCGTCAGTCCCTGGGCACTTTCATGGACGGGTCGTGTCTCGATTCCCACCAGGGAGGGCCGGAGGGCTTCGATTCTATGCCCGGTGGCCTCGGCGAAGCGGAAGCCATCGCCGGTGGAACCCGTGGCGGGATAGGACTGACCTCCGGTGGCAATGATGCCGCACCGGGCCTCGATCGTTTGCGGGCCCAAGTGCGTGCGTGTGAACACGAGGCCCGTGAAGGCACCCTCATGGGTTACCAGACTCTCGACCTTGGCGTGCCGGACGATCTCGACGCCATGCGCCTTGGCCCAGTCGACCAGGGCTTCCGCTACATCCCAGGCCCGATCGCTGGCGGGAAACACCCGGTCGCCGCGTTCCGTCTTGGTTTCGACCCCATACTTCTCCAGCAGCGCGATCAAATGGCGGTTAAAGAAGGCCTGGAAGGCCTGCCGGAGGAAGCGAGGTTCCGGGTGGATCTCCTGGAGGTGCGCCTCCAGTGGCCTCATGTTGGTGATATTCGCTCGGCCCTTGCCCGTGATGCGCAGCTTGCGGGCCGGCTTTTCCATTTTCTCCAGGAGCAGGACCCGGGCGCCCAGCATGGCGGCCCTGCCCGCCGCGAGCAGCCCTGCCGGCCCCGCGCCAATCACCACCACATCGCAGACGCTGTTCGGCACCGTCTTGGCACCCTCGCTCAATTTCGTCGTCATCAATCCAACCCCTCCGGCTTGGACATGCTCCTAGGGCGCGTTGGCAATGTCCACACAGACCATGACCGGGAAATGTCTGACGCGGAGAAGATGCCACGCGGGCGCGGCATCGGAGAAAAAGGGAGGATCGCGGAGAGTGGCGTGAATAAATCACGCATGGCTAAGGCGCTGTCCAAAAATAACCCATTATGTGTTGCAACGCATAATGGGTTATTTTTTTACAGCGCCTCAGCGGAGCACCAGTTCCATCCGGCACTGAGCGCAATCGAAACGGCATTCTAGGCGGGTGGGGCCGTTTTCCAAGAAGAGCGGGCCCTGCGGTTCCTTGAGGCGTTGCCAGGGCTCGGGGTTGAGGTGCATCGGACACCAGCCAAGCTCGTAGCGAAGGCAGTGCCGGGTGGTCATCACCACCCTGTCCCGGAGGTTGGACTGCAGCTCCGCTGCCGGTTCCAGGGTCTTTCCGCCCGCCCGCTGATAGAAGGTGCGGGAAGCCTGGTTAGCGATGTTCCAGGTGAAATCCAGGTCCACCGTTGGCAGCAGGCACAGCTTCGGAGCAATCGGTCGGCGCATTGCCCGCGACCGCGACGCGATGACCGGGCGGTCCCCATCGTCTTCGGCAGGCGCCCGGCGCAGGGCCTCCAGCGCCGCCGAGGCCTCCCGGCGCAGGGCATTTAGGCAACTTGTAGGCACGAAGCGCGGTTCGGCCACCTGCAGTTCCTGCAGCGCGAAGGGAGTGTTCCCCAGACGGGCCAGAGCGTCCTGGATCGCCTTGGCAACGGCCTCGGGTTCCCGGGCAGGGGCGAAGTCGCCCGGGGCCTGGGCTTCTGTCGCGAACCCCGTTCCGTCTTCCAAACGCAGCCGCACGGCGCCTTTCGGAAAATCCAACTGGGCCTTCACCGGGATCCGGCGCTCCACCTTGGCGCCTCGAAACGCCTTGAGCCAGTGGAGATCCAGGTTACGATACAGCCGGGTACCCGCACGGATACATGAGGGATCCTGCACGAAGACCTGGCGGCTCTCCACCGCGTTGACCACTGTACCCGCCACCTGGTCGCCATCCACAAAGGCGAGGCCGTCCCCGGGATGGAGCTCCACGACCGGGTCCAGCACCAGCCGATCCCCCTGGATCGAGCGCACTTCACCGACGAATTCGCCGAGATGCTTCGCCGCATCCGGGGTGCCCATGGGCTGGCGTTCACCCTGGATGCGGTATGTGGAAAGCCCCCGGTTAAAAGTTCGGGTGGGATCGGGCGTAAAGGCGTGACCGACCATGCCGAGGGAGGCTCTGCCCAATTCCGGCCGCCGCTGCAGGAGGTCGTCGAGCCTGCGGCGCAAGTGGCTGACCACATTCTTCACATAGTCCGCGTCCTTGAGCCGCCCCTCGATTTTGAAGCTCAGGATGCCCACGTCAGCGAGCGCTTCCAGCTGGCCGGAAAGGTCCAGGTCCCGGATGCTCAGGAGGTGCTTGTCCCGTACGATCACGCGGCCAGAACCGTCCACAAGGTTCCAGAGGGCACGGCAGGGCTGGGCGCATTCTCCGCGGTTGCCGCTGCGACCGCAGATGGCGCCGCTCAGGTAGCAGTGCCCGCTTTCGGCAACGCACAGGGCCCCATAGACGAAGGCTTCCAATTCAATATCGGCGGCGCCGTGGATGGCACGGATGTCACCGAGGCTCAGTTCCCGAGCCAGGATGGCCCGGCTGAAGCCCGCGCTGGCGAGGAAGGCCACCTTGTCCGGGCTATCGCAGGCGGCTTGGGTGCTGGCGTGCAGTGGCAGGGGCGGGAGATCCAGCTCCAGGTAGGCCATGTCCTGGATGATGAGGGCGTCGACCCCGGCCTCGCACAGGTCCCAGGCCTGACGCCGGGCATCCTCCAACTCGGCGTCGAACAGCAGCGTGTTGAGAGTCGCATATACTTTCGCGTTCCAGAGGCGGGCCTCCGAGGTGAGCCGCTCGAAGTCCTCCAGGCCGTTTCCCGCCGCCTGCCGGGCGCCAAACCGGGCCCCGCCCATGTACACCGCGTCTGCCCCGCACCGCAGCGCAAGGATTCCCTGCTCCGCGTTCCGCGCGGGGGCGAGCAGCTCAAGACCCATGGGATCCAGGCTACCAGCGCCTTCAACATCAGGAACGATCAGTCATGGGCCACCCAGAAGATCTGATGGAAGGTGAGGGTCACCACCACCAGACCTCGTGGCGCGCCCTGCTTTGCCGGCCTACGCCCCTGGCCGCCTAATAGTCCGTCGCCACATCGCCGCTTTTGATCCGCTTCTGGCAGGGCTCAAAAGCTGGCGCGCCAGCTTTTGAGGCGATCCATTCGGCCACGCGGATGCCATCCACGGCGGCGCTGGTGATGCCGCCGGCGAAACCCGCCCCCTCACCACAGGGATAGAGGCCAGCATGCGACACTGACTGACCATCCTCGTGGCGCAGGAGCTGGATGGGACTGCTGGTGCGGCTTTCGATGGCCAGCAGGATGGCTTCTCGGCTAGCAAAGCCCTGAAGCTTTCGATCGAAAGCCGGCAGCGCGGCTCTCAGCTGGGTTAGAACAAAAGGCGGTAGGCAGGTGGCGAGGTCGGTCGCTACGGCGAAGGGGCGGAAGCTTGTGCGGGGAATTTGGCCGGAGGCCTTGGCCTTAAGGAAGTCCTGGACGCTCATGGCGGGGGCGCCATAGGTCTCGCCCACGGCCCGGAAGCAGACCTGCTCCCAGTGGCGCTGGAGGTGCATGCCCGCCAGCAGATCCTCGGAACTGAAATCCGAGGTATTCACTTTGGCCACAAGGCCCGAATTCGAAAAGCCGGAGTCCCGCTTCGCGTTGCTCATGCCGTTCACAACGATACCGCCGGGTTCGGAGGCGCACTGGATGACTTGGCCCCCGGGACACATGCAGAAACTGTAGGCCGCCCGGTTGTCGGGGAGGTTGCAGACCAGCTTGTAATCAGCCGGGGCCAGGCTTGGATGGCCGAAGGATGGTCCGTACTGGGCCCTGTCGATGAGTTCCCGGGGATGTTCCACGCGGACGCCCATGGCGAAGGCCTTCTGCCGCATGGCCACCCCGTGCCGCTGAAGCATCTCGAAGGTATCCCGGGCGCTGTGGCCCGGCGCCAGGACCAGGGCCTCACAGGGGATTGTCTCGCCGCTTTCCAGAATGATCGCCACCACCTGCCCGTGTTCTTCCTCGAAATCCGTGAATTTCGCCTTGAAACGAAAGATGGCCCCACGCTGCTGGGCTTCCTTCCGGATCCGCACCGAACACCTGCGGATGACATCCGTGCCGACATGAGGTTTGGCTAGGTAAAGAATTCGAGGATCAGCACCGAAACGCACGAATGTTTCGAGTACAAGGCGAATTGCCGGATGGCCAATACGGGTCGTGAGTTTGCCATCGCTGAAGGTGCCTGCCCCACCCTCCCCAAACTGCGCGTTGGCCTGAGGGTCCAGCACGCCAACATCCCAGAGGGCGTCCACTTTGCGCACACGCTCGGCCATGTCTGGCCCACGCTCCAGGAGGATTGGCTCGATGCCATAGTCGAGGAGCCTCAGAGCACAAAAGGTGCCTGCTGGTCCCGAGCCCACTACGACCACCCGGGGTTTTCGTGTCACTGCGGCGACCTCAAAAGAAGTGTCGGCCGGAGCGGGTTCCATCCTGACCCCGGGCGGCAGGGGAAGCCCCGAAAGCGTCCTCACGGTTGCGAAACTCAGGCTCACCAGGAAGCGGATGCTGCATTTGTGGCGCGCGTCCAGGCTGCGCCGCTCCAGGATTGGGGCTTGGTAGTCCCCAGGGCTCCCGCCCAGGACCTGGGCCAGAACTTGGTCAATAGGACGATCTTCTTGGCCAAGTTCCAGGGGCAGGTTCGAAAGCAAAAATCTCATGGGTGCCTCGGCGTGGGGATCCGGCCTGGATCAATGCCAAGGTCAGAATACCGGATCGACGGGACCCTTCACGCCGCCGCACCTGAACCCTCACAATCATCAGGAGCCTTCCGCTTTTTGGGGAAGACTCCGGAGATCCGTCCATGTCCTTCCTGCTCAGCGCCTATCGCACGTTTCGCCCCCTGCTCTTCCGGATGGACCCGGAACCCGCCCACGGGCTGGCCTTTCGGGCTGGGAAGATCGCCCAGGCCATTCCCGGAACCCTATCGCTGCTGGCGCCCATCACCGGAGGCATCGCGTCCGCTTTAGCATGCGAGGTTTTCGGCCTCCATTTCCGTTCTCCCCTCGGCCTTGCGGCGGGCCTCGACAAGGGAGCTGAACTGCTCCAAATCTGGAAGGCCCTCGGCTTCGGGTTCGTGGAAATAGGCACCGTCACGCCGCGTCCGCAGCCGGGGAACCCTTTGCCCAGGCTTTTCCGCCTTCCTCAGGAGGGCCTGATCCTCAACCGCATGGGCTTCAATTCCGAGGGCGCGGAAATCGTGGCCCGGCGGCTGAAGCGGCGTCCCAATGGGCTCATCGTCGGCGGCAACATCGGCAAGAACAAGGTGACGCCCGAGGAACAGGCCCTGGATGACTACCGGATCGCCTACCGCCTCATCGCGCCCCAGGTGGACTACATGGCCATCAATATTAGTTCACCCAATACCCCGGGGCTCCGGAGGCTGCAAGCTCCCGAAACCCTGAAACCCCTGCTGGAAGGCCTGCAGGAAACCCGCAAGGAGATGAGCCTCGAAAGGCAGCCCCTGTTCGTGAAACTGGCGCCGGATCTCGCCTTCGAGGAACTCGATGCCATCACCGACGTGATCGTGGCGTCAGGCTTCGAAGGCATCATCGCCACCAACACCACCCTGGATCGCGGCATCGTGTCCGAGTTCAACCGCGCCAAGGTGGAAGCCTGGGGAGATGGCGGCCTCTCCGGGCGGGGGCTGAAGGTGAAGGCCACCGAGATCCAGCGGCGCATCCTCCAGCGACTGCCCCGGGAGATGAAGCTCATGGCCTGCGGCGGCATCGGCAGCGGCGCCGATGCCCGCTCCGCGATGGACGACGGCGCGGCCCTGTTGCAGATCTACTCGGCACTCATCTTCGAAGGTCCCGGGCTCCCCGCAGAGATCAACCGCGAATTGGCTCAGTTCGTTTCGCCATCCACATAGAACCAGCGACCGTCCTCGCGTCGGAAGGTGCTGCGCTCCCGGTGCAGCATGCGCTTGCCGTTGATCTGGAGGCTGGCGTGGAAGATGACCACGCCGGCGTCATCCTGGGGTCCGCCCGCCTGGCGGCTGAGGATCTTCAGGGAGATGCAGGTGACGGCGCGACAGTAGCGACTCAGATCCTCCACATCCAGTTCCCCTCGTTTCTCGGAGGCCGTGGTATCGACCAGGTAGTCAACCCGATTCAGAGCATAGGCCGTGAATCGGCTGCGCATCAGCTTTTCGGCACTTTCCGGAATGCCCTTCCCCATCAGGAAGGGCTCGCAGCACTTATCGAAGGTGAGCTTGGAGGTGCAGGGGCAAGGGCGGGACATGGTTTCCTTTCAACGAAGCCCACCCAGTCTAGCGGAGGCCGTGCCCTCTCTTGCCTTCGGGGGAAGCTACTTCCGGATATCGACCTGGGAAAGCATCCAGGCGTATTCAAAGGCCTTGTCTTTCAGTGCATCGTATCGTCCGGACGCCCCGCCATGACCGGCCGGGTCCATCTTGCACTTGAACACCAGAGGGTTCGTGTCCGTCTTGAGGGTGCGCAGTTTCGCCACGTACTTGGCGGGCTCCCAGTACATCACCTGGCTGTCGTTGTAGCTGGTGGTGACGAGGATAGCTGGGTAGGCCCCCTTCTTCAGGTTGTCATAGGGGCTGTAGCTCATCATGTAGTCGAAGGCGGGTTTCTCGTTGGGGTTGCCCCATTCCAGGTACTCGCCCACGGTCAGCGGCAGGGTGGCATCCATCATGGTGTTCATGACATCCACGAAGGGCACGGCGGCGTGCACGGCCTTGAAGAGGTCAGGTCGGTAGTTGGTGACAGCCCCCATGAGCAGCCCCCCGGCGCTTCCGCCCTCGGCCACAAGGCGATCCTTGGCGGTCCACTGCTCCTTGATTAGGAACTCGGCGCAATCGATGAAGTCGAAGAAGGTGTTCTTCTTCTTCATCAGCATCCCGTCGTCGTGCCACGTCTCACCCATCTCGTCCCCGCCCCGGATGTGGGCGATGGCGTAGGTCATTCCACGCTCCAGCAGGGACAGCCGGCTGCTGCTGAAGGTAGCGGACTCACCGTAGCCGTAACTGCCGTAGGCGTAAAGGAAAAGCGGGGCCTTGCCGTCCCGCTTCAGGCCCTTCTTATAGACGATGGAGATGGGAACCTTGACCCCGTCCCTTGCTGTGACCCACAGGCGTTCGGTGATGTATCCCTTGGGGTTGTAGCCCCCTAGAACTTCCTGCTGTTTAAGGAGCTTCCGCTCCTGGGTGGCGAAGTCGTAGTCGTAGACCGTGGAGGGCGTGATCATCGACTGGTAGCTGAAGCGCCAAGTCTTGGTGTCGTATTCAGGCGTTCCGCCCGGGAAGGCGGAATAGACAGCTTCTGGAAACGCGACTTCATGCCAGCCGCCCTCAGCGAAATCATGGATGCGGAAGTGGTTCAGGCCCTGGTGCTTCTCGATCACGACTACATGGTTTTTGAAAAGATCTACTCCTTCGATCAGCACATCTGCTTTGGCAGGCACGAAGTCCTTCCAGTTCTTGGGTGATGGATCCGAAACCGGGGCCGTAACCACTCGGAAGTTCTTGGCGTCCTTGTTGGTGCGGATGTAGAAGACACCTTCGCGGTGATCCACGCTGTATTTGTGGCCCTTGGCCCGGGGCAGAACAGTCTTGAACATTCCCCGGGGCTGGTCGGCGGCCAGGAATCGGGTTTCCCATGTGTCTGTGCTGCCCAGGGAAAGACTCAAATATTTTCGGTCCCGGGTCTTTCCGAGTCCGGCCTGGAAGGCTTCGTCCTTCTCCTCGTAAACCAGTTCGGGCTTGCCTCCCAGCTCCAGGCGCCAAACCTGGTTGGAGCGCTTGGTCACGGCATCCTCAGTGACATAGAAGAGGGTCTTGTCATCGTTGGCCCAGGTCACGGCAGTCACGCGTTCTGCCGTATCCGCCAAGACGCGGCCATCCCGGAGGTCCTTCACCCGGAGGGTGTACTGCCGGAAGCCCGTGGTATCCGTGGTATAGGCCAACAGTTGGTTGTTGGCGCTGAGATCCCGATCCCCCAGAGAAATGAACTTCAGCCCCTTGCCCATCTCGTTGAGGTCTAGGAGGATCTCCTCGGTGGCTTCCCGGCTGCCCTTCTTGCGGCAGCTGATGCTGTATTGTTTGCCTTCCACGGTGCGGGAATAATAGTAGTAGCCGCGATCCAGCACCGGCACGCTCAGATCCGTCTGCTTGATCCGGCCCAGCATCTCCTTGTAGAGCGATTCAGAGAAGGGTTTCAGATCCTTGGTGATCCCTTCGGTATAGGCATTTTCCGCGTCCAGGTATTCCACTACTTTGGGTGTCCCCTTCTCTCACAGCCAGAAATAGGGGTCGTTGACCTTCTGTTCATGCCAGACCTGAACGTGGTCCACACGCTTGGCGACAGGAGGGACCGGGGTCTGGGCGGATACGACCATGGTCACCATAATGGGCAGAATCAGGCTGGAGATGTCTCGGAATCGGGTCATTGGCGGTCCCCCAGGTTGCTGCAATTTCACCAGCGAAGGTCTATTGATTCAAGGCTTTTCATCTTGGATTCGGCCCAGATGGCCGGAATCATTGACTGGGATGGGCTTCCTGCTAGGCTGAGGCTGAACATCCAGGAACATTGACAGTCTCTTTCCCACATGGGCCCCCGCGCACCATTTGGGGGCCATTCCGTTCACCTTTTTTTCAGGAGCATCCATGATGCGGAGATGGCTCAACGGGCTGATAAATACGCCCTTGAAACGCAAACTCTACCTGGGGGCGATGCTGTTCTTCTTCGCCACGGCCTACGCGATGCAGCCCGGTGGGACCGCCACGGTGGCAAGCCATGCCGAAGGCGCCTTCCAGTTCTTCGCCCCCTTCCGCAGCGCCGAGTTCGGCACCTTCGAACGCGTTTGCCTCCTGGTGGTACTGGGCATCGCGGTCCTAGGACTGCTCTACGCCGTGCTGCTCGTCAAGCAGGTCAAGGCCGCCGACAAGGGCACGCTAAAAATGCAGGAGATCGCCGCCGCGATCCGCGAAGGCGCGAATTCCTACCTGGCTGCCCAGTTCAAAAAAATTGGCCCTCTCATCATCATCATCACCCTAGTGCTCTACTTCACCACCCAGGGCGATGTGCCGGCCTTCAAATACGGTCGCGCCATTTCCTTCCTCTTTGGTGCGCTCTTCTCCTGGTCCGTGGGCTTCGTGGGCATGCGTTTGGCTACCACCGGCAATCTGCGCGTGGCAGCTGCGGCGAAGCGCTCCTATGGTGAAGCCATGCAGTTGGGCTACCGCACGGGCACCATCACCGGCATGTTGACGGATGGCCTGGGTCTCCTGGGCGGAACATTGATCTTCCTGCTCTACGGCGCGCAGGCCTATGAGGCCCTGCTCGGCTTCGGCTTCGGTGGCACCCTGTTGGCGCTCTTCATGCGCGTGGGCGGCGGCATCTACACCAAGGCTGCGGATGTGGGCGCCGATCTGGTCGGCAAGATCGAAAAGGATATTCCGGAAGACGATCCCCGCAACGCCGCCACCATCGCCGATAACGTGGGCGACAACGTGGGCGACTGCGCCGGTATGGCCGCCGATATCTTCGAATCTTACGAAGTGACCATCGTGGCCGCCATGATCCTGGGCATGGCCACCTTCGGCCACAAGGGCGTGCTGTTCCCGCTGCTGGTCCGTGGCATCGGCGTGCTGGGTTCCATCATTTCCACCTACACAGTGAAGGCCGGGCCCAACGACACCTCCGACACGGCCCTCAAGAGCGTTCACCGCGGCTTCTGGATCGGCTCCCTCATCAGCGTGGTGGGCTTCTTCATCCTGGGCTGGTTCTACCTGCACTTCGACTCTGCGTACATGGCCGCCAATCCCATGGCCGCAGCCGGTTTCCCTGGCGGCAATCCCGCCAATTTGCCCATCTGGGCCAACTTTGGGATAGCTGGGCTCGATCTGCGTCCGGCCATCACCTGCCTCATCGGCGTCTTCCTGGCCGTGGCCCTCAACAAGGTGACCAGCTACTACACTCACACGAGCCACGCGCCCGTAAAGGGTCTCACCAAGGCCTGCACGACGGGCCACGCCACCAACATCATCGAGGGCTTCGCCGTGGGCTACGAGTCCACCGTCGTCACGCTGGTCATCCTGGCCACCGCCATTTTCCTTTCCGTCATTGTCTACGCAGGCACGCCCCCCATGTTCATCGCCTACGGTGTGGCCATGGCCGGCATCGGCATGCTGACCCTGACCGGCAACACGATCTCCATGGATGTTTTTGGCCCCGTGGCTGATAACGCCAACGGCATCGGCGAAATGGGCTACGACAAGGAAGAGATGGAGAAGGAGCAGCCCGGCAGCTACAAGCGGGCCCGCCAGATCCTGTCTGATCTCGATGCCGTGGGCAACACCACCAAGGCCGAAACCAAGGGCATCGCCATTGGTTCTGCCGTCATCGCCGGTGTCTCCCTCTTCTCCAGTTTCATCGCGGTCATCGCCGTAGGCGACGAGTCCAAATTGGCCAGCATGACTGCCGCGCAGTACAACGGCATCCAGAGCCTGCTCACCATCGCCGATCCCCGGGTCTTCATCGGTCTGCTGCTGGGCGGGGCCGTGCCCTTCCTGTTCAGTTCCAGCCTCATTCGCGCCGTGGGCCGGGCGGCCTACTTCATCGTCAAAGAATGTCGCGTCCAGTTCCGGGACAAGGAGATTTGGGCTGGCACCAAGAAGCCAGACTACGGTCGCGTGGTGGATATCTGCACCAATACCGCCCAGAAGGAACTCATCGGACCCGGCCTCCTGGCCATTTGCGCGCCCATCACCGTGGGTCTGCTGCTTGGCCCCTACGCCCTGGGCGGCTTCCTGGCGGGCATGATCGTCGTGGGCCAGCTCCTGGCAGTCTTCATGGCCAATGCGGGTGGTGCCTGGGATAACGCCAAGAAGATGATCGAGGACGGCGTGCATGGTGGCAAGGGCTCCGAAGCCCACAAGGCAGCCGTCACGGGCGATACCGTGGGTGATCCCCTCAAGGACACTGCGGGCCCGGCCATCAATCCGCTCATCAAGGTGATGAACATGGTCAGCCTGCTGCTTCTCGGCGTGATGATGAAGTATTCCCTCAACGGCTCCGGCGACGCCCGCCACAAGACCATCGGCGCCATCTTGGCCCTGGTCTGTATTGTCGCCATTGTCTGGGGCGTGCTGCAGAGTAAGAAGGAAACCCCGGGCCTCATGGATAGCGAGTAGTCCAAACCGGGCGTACAAGGAGAGCG
>CAIPUA010000344.1 GCA_903868115.1 uncultured Holophagaceae bacterium | reverse complement strand
TTGCTGGCCCGCTTGAGAATCTCCTGAATCTCCCAGTCATTCATGCTGCAGTAGTCTTCCGGTGGGTGATGGACCCATCCCAAGGTTCTCTGAAGGTTCCAGAGAAGGTCGTTTAGCAATCCGATCTCGCTGAGGAGGCGGGTCCAGGGGTTTTTGGGTTTGAACTCCAGCACCCGGATGGCTCCAAAGCGGTTCTTGATCAACAGGGCCTCCAGAGGTGATTCCTTTGTTCCGCTGAAGATGGCCCGGAAGGTGGGCAGGAGGGCATGCAGTTCCTGGCGCAGGCCATTGGGATCTCCACCCTCACTCGGGTCCAGGGATGCGAAGTCCGCTACGAGGAAACGCTGCATGGAGACTTCCACACAGGCGTTGGCAAGCGAAAAGGCTTCCAGCAAGGCTTGTGGGGCGGGATCCTCCGGCGACCCATCGTCACTGTGGAGGGCTGCGTGGAAGGCCACCAGACTCCCCGGCTCGTCGCAGCCCTCCTGAAGCGCCAGACTCAGAACCTCCAGGGCATGAAAAAAGATGGGAATGCGTGTGAGGGGCCAGCGCACCAGGGTGTGGGAATCGAGGGCCGCATGGAGGGCGGCCTGAGACAGTCGAAGGCCGGTCCCGGCGATATGGACCGGTGTGGGTGGTGCCTGCCAAGGCCTCGGAGAGAGCTTGAAATCCTTTCCCTTGACGCAGGACATGAGCGCTCTCACCAAAGGCATATGCCAATAGCCTTTTTCCCAGGCATCGCAATGCAGGTCGGCATGCCGAAGGGCGCTCTCCTGCAGGCGTTTCGGAACATGAGCGCGGAAGGCCTCCATTTGGGAGTGGGCAAGGACCACAGCCAAATCGCTCAGGTCCATGTAGCGGAGGCAGGCCGCCACCACCTCCGGGCAGTGATAGGTCTCGGGATCCAGGGCATGGTCCAGCACGAAGCCCTCCCAGGCCGCCTTAACATGCTGGTGCAGCCTTTCCCCCCACCCTCGCATCTCCTTGTTTAGGGATAGGAAATTCCAAGAGGTCAGCACCTCGGACCAGGCCCGCATCTCTGCGTCCAAGGGGCGGGTTGGATCGGCGAGGCGAAACGCTTCGAAGGGCGGCGTGCTTGTCGACCATGGGAGGGCCATCCACTGTCGATAACGCGTGATGAGTTCGAGGCGCAGGGTCGGAGGGTCCGCCTTGGCCGGCAGCAGGGGAGGGGACATGGCGGGCTTCAGGCCACATTGGGTCTGGGCCAGAAGACGATCCACCTCAGCCTGCGACAAGACGCAGGATTTGCTAACGGTGTAGCGAGTTCCCCAAGAATTGGGATCTTTTTGATATTCCCAACTCGTGGCCAGAACCTCCCAATCCCTGACTAGGCCTCGCACATGACAAAGGGCATCACAGGCCAGGATCCTGCGAAGGTCGGGATCGGTCTCAGCCGGGACAGGCCAGGGAAAGGATCCTGCCTTGGGCAGCATTTCCTGGATCGCCCAGGTCTTCCTCAGGCATTCCTGGACATCCTGTCCCAGGAGACGCGCGATCTGCAGGGCCGGTCCTGGTGTCATGACTTCAGGGAGATCGTGCAGCAGGGCGGCGAGGATCTCCGTCTCAGTTCCACCCCAGGCCGCCACGCGGCAGGCGACTTCCAGCGGGTGGGCCGAGAGGGGGATCTGGCTGCCCGGCCAGGTGCGGCTTTCATGGGTCTGGAATAGCAGGTCCAGGGCCACGTGCAAGTGGGCGTCCGTCATCGCAGGCTCCGACAAAAAGCGGAGGTTCGCATCCTAGAAACTCAGATGCACCAGGTCCCACAGGACGCGGACGATGAGCCTTGCGGCGAACCAGCAGAGGAGCAGGTGGAAAACGCCGATCCATGGGATGAAGACCCCCAGCCACGGGAGGGGCAGGGGCGTGAGCACCTTCAGGAGAGCCAACAGGGGGGTCAGGAACAGACCGGTGAAGACCATCTGCGCCAGCCAGCTTGCCGTCTGATCCTCCAGTGTCGTCATGATGCCCCCTTATTGAATTATCGGGGCAGTATTGCGACACCATCTGTCTCATCGTGATTTTCGACATGGGTGGGTAGTGGTCCAACCCCGTTCTTTTCGGAAATGGAAACGAGAAGGCGGAACCGGTCCAGGAAGGGGTTGCGGGGCAGTTCAGTGATACGACAATTAGTGTCGACAAGACGAGGTCAGAATGATGGGCGAACGGCAGTCTCGTTCAGGGGGAACCGTGCAGTCGATGCAATACGCGCTCCCAGGTCCTCGGGATGAAACGAACCTGCGAGCTGCTCCTCGACTGGATTCGGAAGTCCGCTGCGAAGCCCTGCTTCAGGTCCTGCGGCCCATGGGGGAGAACCTCGGTGGCGCCTTCAATCAGGTCGCCCATCTCGATG
>CAIPUA010000343.1 GCA_903868115.1 uncultured Holophagaceae bacterium | reverse complement strand
GGCCCGACGGAACGCGGCTGATCAGTCTGAGTGGCGAAGAGCTGGGGAAGCGGCCCTGGATGCACAGGGTTCACAAATAGTTAGTAAATCGGGTTCGCGGAACCCGAGCGAACGGTTGGGTCGGCGCGCTGACGCGCAACCCGATTTACGGTCTTGGACAAGCCCGTAGCGGCAGGGGGCCGAACTGACCGGGCTATGGGTTTTTCGAGGCCGGACAGCTGATGGGACGGGACGGAATGCCCACGATTGTGCGCGCCACGCCTCCATGTTTTCCGTCCGGAGCGGGCGTTCGCGGTTGGGTGACCACGTGCAGGCAGGCCCATGCCCACCCACCCGGATCGGGCAGGCCGGGAGCTGACGTTCTGGGCGTTGTGGGGACGGTCAGCATGAATCGTCCTCGGGAGGTGCACGGATCGCGGCCGGCAGGGATGTTCTGCGGAGGGCGCCGCCGCAGACCGGACAGGTTCTGGATTCCCGCTCCAGGCGTTCCAGGGCGGACGGATCCTTCCGGAGCTTCTTGCAGGTCCCGACGAGAGTCCGGGCCTTCTCCAGAAGGCCATCGGCCTGGACGGAAGCGTAGAGACCGGCGTGGCGGATCTTGTGGAAGCCCTGGGGGAGGACATGCTGGACCAGGCGGTGGAGGAACTCCACGGGGTGGACCGTGACGGTCTTGCCGTTCTTGGTGGCGAACGTGACCCGGTCCTTGGTGACCTCCAGGAGTCGGGAATTGGCGATGCCGACCCGGTGGGTGTACCTCGCCATGTAGGCGACCACGTGGCTGGAGTGGCGCGGTCCGCCGGAGCGGAACGGCTTCTTGGCGTAGACCACCCAGGGCTTCCGGGCGACGGTGGCCATACGGGCGGCGTAGAGGTCTGCCGGCAGCCCTGGGAAGGCGGCCTTGGCCTGGAGGATCCCAAGTTCGTGGAGCATCTTGGCGCGGAACACCGTGCCCATTATGCCGACCGGAAACAGGTATTTCCTCCCGCTGGCGACCATGCCGCTGCCATCCAGGGCCAGGCCCACGGCGGTGACCAGCACATGGATGTGCGGATGGAAGGTCAGTTCCCGGGTCCAGGTATGCAGTACCAGGAGCAGGCCGGGGGTGGCCTTGAGTCGGCTCCGGAACAGCTTCAGGAGGGTCTTGGTCACGGCATGGAAGAAGGCGCCGTAGAACTTGGCCGGATACTGTCGAGCCAGAAAGCGTAGCTCCGCCGGGAGGGTGAACACCAGATGGAAGTGGGGTACATCCAGGAGGCGCTGGGTCTCCTTGTCGAGCCAGCGTTCCTGGGCCAGGGCCTGGCATTTCGGGCAGTGCCTGTCCCGGCACGAGTTGTAGCTGATCCGCTCGAAATCGCCGTGCTCGCAGACCTCCTTGTGTCCGCCCAGGGCGGCGGTGCGGCACTGGCCGATGGCCGTAAGCACGCGGCGCTGCTGCCGGTTCAACGAATACCGGGTTTCCAGGGCGTCGCGGTGGAGGCGGACGATGTCGGCGATGTCGAAGCGGGGGCGGGTGAAGCCCACCGGATCAGTCCGGCAAGTCCTCCAGCGGACTTCGGATGGCGGCAATCTGGCTGGGCACCACCTGGGTGTAGATCTGCGTGGACTTGATGCTGGCGTGGCCCAGCACCACCTGGATCTTGCGCAGGTCCTCGCCCCGCTCCAGCAGGTGGGTCGCGAAGGCGTGGCGAAGCAGATGGGGATTCACGATCTTGCCGATGCCGGAAGCGGCCGCCGCGCACAGCAGAGCCCGCCGGGCGGTCTCCGGGCAGATCGGATTGCCAGCCTTGGAGGCGAACAGCCAGGGCTTCGGGGGCCGCTCGTGCTTGTAGTAGGCCCGGAGCAGCCCATAGAGCTTGGCATTCATGGGCACCAGGCGATCCTTCCCACCCTTGCCATTGCGGACATGGATGACCTGCTGCATGGCATCGATGTCCCGGGTCTCCAACTGGCTGGCCTCGGTGATCCGCAAGCCGGTGGCGTAGATCAGAGTGAAAAACATGCGGTATTTGGCGGCGGTGAACCCGCCCAGAAGCCGCTGGATCTCGGCTTGGGCCAGGATGGAGGGCAGCGGCGCCTTGGCCTTGGGAATGGTGATCCAGGCCACCTTCTCGGGCTGGCCCAAGGTCCGGGCGTAGAGGAACTTCAGGGCCGCGTAATGAAGCCCAAGACGGGAAGCCCCAATGGCCTGTTGGCGAAGGATGTCTACCCAACGCCGCACCGATTCCTGGCTGGCGTCGGAAGGGTCGTGGCCCAGGAACTCCTCCAATGGCCGGACCGAGGAAAGGTATTGCTGGATCGTCCGGGGCGCTCGGTTCGCCATTTGGAGATCGCCGGAAAAACGGGACAGGGTTACGCTATCTGCACGCATGCAGTACCTCCTTGGTCATGGGGACGGTGCGCTTACACCGCCATGACCAGGGAGGCTGCCTTCAGCAGACTCTGCAAGATTTTTGGAATGACCGGGCTGGACGAATGCCTGTCACCCCTGCCGCGTAGCGGCTTGGTCCAAGACCTGACGATTACCGGCGCGGGGCACAGCGTTACCGTTAGCGGTCAAAACGCCGTGCGAGTGTTCTCCGTCAATAGTGGTGTTACGGCTACCTTGAATAGCCTGACGATTGCGAACGGCAAGCTGACCGGGATTGGGCCTCTTGGCTATGGCGGCGGCATCTTCAACGATGGCAGTCTGACAGTAACGAACAGCACGTTCACTGATAATAAAGCAACCAACGGCGGCGGCATCTTCCTTAATGCTGGCCGAATGCTAACAGTAACAAACAGCACTTTCTCGAACAACAGCGCCAACGGCGGCG
>CAIPUA010000342.1 GCA_903868115.1 uncultured Holophagaceae bacterium | reverse complement strand
AAGATTGTGAATCCAGAGAATCCAGGGAGCCTGTCTCAACTCGAAAACCGCGCCCAACATGGACCAAAGGGCGAAAAATACTGGCATTTGGAGCAACATGGGGAGGCAACCACCCATGGGATTGTGGCCATTCTTCTTGTAGAAGGCCATCAGTTCCTTCTGCATTTCAGCCTTCTTCTGCATGTCGTTGCCGAACTTCTCATACTTGGCCTGGAGGGCTTTCTGGTGAGGTTCCAGATCCTTCATGCGCATTAACTGGATGGTGGTCTTGTTGTTCAGGGGCCACAGGGCAAGCCGCAGCAGCACGGAGAAGATCACGATGGCCCACCCCCAGTTGGGCACGATGATCTGAATGCTGAGCAGAATCCAGAACATCCCCTTGGCCACGAGGCCAAAGAAGCCGAAATCCATTACCTGGGTATACGGTTTACCGAAGGCTTCGAGGGAAGGCTTGTGTTTAGGTCCGAGGTAGAGTCGGGCCTGGGCTTTGCCAGAGGCGTCGGGAGCTAGTTGATAACCAGGGAAGCCCTCTGTTTCTCGAAGGGCGCTCTGCTTGCTTTCCCAGATGGCGGCGAAGAAATGGGTCTGCTGGACACCCTCCTTTTCCACGCCCGCATCCATCCCAACCCGACGACTGGCAGGGGGAAGCACCTTCCGTTTGCCGCCAATAAAGCTGTACCAGGGATCTTCCATGGTGCTCATCCAGGCGACGGCCTCGATGCTCTTTTCTTCGAGGGTGAAGACGCGACCGAGGCTATGGAGGGGGTTCAGAACCACATCTTGGCCCGTCCGAGGATCCTTAACCTTCGGAATGTCCCGAAGGGCGCGCAGCAAGACGAACTTCTTGCCTTCTCGAGCAGGGCACCACTCCACATCCAGGATGTGACCTGTCTGGGGTAGGCGATAGGAAAGCTTGTCGCCGGCGGTATTGGAAAAACTAAGGATTTCCCCTTCAATCTTAGGTTCCCCCTCAAAGGAGGAATCCTGGACACCACCGATTCCAATAAAACCTGGCGCAGTAATTTGCCCAGACTTTTTGTCTTGCACCTCTTCAGGAAAGAAAGGGGTGCCATCCCGCTTCCAAACAGCCTGAACCAAGGCCCCGTCCTGCTTGCGCCAACTGAGTTTCAGATCAGAATTTTCCATGTTAAGCAGGTTCCTAGAACCCCCTCCAACAAGGGGAACTATTCCAACCCCCACGGCGGGGGTCGCCACTACGAGCGCCCTGGGGGTTTCCTGGTGTTCGACTGCCTGAACCGTTGGTGGAGGGTAGTACTTGGTCGTGAGGGCATAGTAGATGCCCAGGAGTCCCATGCTGAGAACGATGAAGAGCAGGAGGTTCTTGTTTTTCATCAGGCCTTCCAACGGCGAAGGGCCAGCATTAACTGGTCCGCGATATCAGCATAGGGGATGTCACGACCCATCTTCCCGCCGCGAGCGGGCCTTACCCAAACAACGCCGCTGAATGGCGTGAATTGGGGGTCCGAACGGAGGATCTGCAGGAAGGCCATGCGCACCCTGCGACGGAAACGATTTCGGTAGACAGCAGAACCCTGCTTCCGGGTGGCATTCACCAGAAGCAAGGGGATTGATCCGTCATGGCCAAACCAGATCCTTACATCCAGTGGACTTTCCCGTGATGTGAGGGGCCTCGGTGGCGTCTCGGGAACAGCATGGTCCCTTCTTTGGACCACTCGGTAGCGTCCGGCGACGCGCACAAGGGCTACAAGGCAAGGATATGACGGCCCTTGGCTCTTCGGCGCTTCAACACCAAGCGGCCATTCTTTGTCTTCATCCGAGTCAGAAAGCCATGGGTCTTGGCGCGACGGCGGTTATTGGGCTGGAAAGTGCGCTTCATCGTCCACCTCTTTGGCCCGTTCCTGAAAGGATGGGCGGACCTTTGAGTCTACCCGCTGAATTCCTCAGGCTCAAGCCCAAAGAGTTATCCGACACATCAAACCGGGTGCTAGACTAACCATCCCCGCCTCCATGGCACGCCCGACCCGGCAACGCGGATGGGTCCATGTGGCAGCAGGCGGATTCACCTGGTATCGGGCGGTGTTCACCATGTCTGCGAACGACCCACAAGTGATCTGGGATCCCATTCGAAAGGGGCTTGCATCAAGACTTCCCGAAAGGACCTTTCAGGACTGGATTGAGCCGTGCCGAGCCACCGATTTCGACGGAACCACATTATGGATTCAGACCCCGAGCCCATCGGCGCGAATCTGGATAGAGCAGCAGTTGGCTGAGGAATTCCATGACGCGCTTGTCCAATGCGGTGTGTCCCACCTGCGACTCGCTTTCACAGTTACAGGAGATGCGGTTCCCCTTGCGCCAAAGAAGCCAACCGGGAAAGGCAAAAACCTTATGTTGGTTGAGGCAGCCAACACGGATTCCATATTCCCCCAGGGCTTCCACCGGTATACCTTGGACCGTTTTGTCGTAGGCCCAGGCAGCCAATTGGCATTTGCGGCAGCGAATGCGGTTGTAGATAATTATGGCAAACCGAATGCAACCCTCAATATGAATCCTCTATTTATTTATGGTGCTTCTGGACTAGGTAAGACCCACTTAATGATTGGTATCGGGAAGGGCCTACTAGCTCAAAATTCAACTTTAAGGGTTTCCTATCTTAAGGTTGACAATTTTTTTAATGAATTTACAGTTGCGATTAAAACTAAAAATACTGAATCTCTTCGAAAAAAATATCAACAAAATGACATTCTTCTTCTTGATGATGTGCAGACCCTTGGACGCATGGAGCGCACCCAAGAAGAGATTTTTTATATTCTT
>CAIPUA010000341.1 GCA_903868115.1 uncultured Holophagaceae bacterium | reverse complement strand
GGCAGGCGTCATGTCGTAGGCGATTCCGTTGATGAGTGCCCAACGGCCTTCCCAGTTGGCCCAGTCCAGTAGGGTGTGGCCAGGCTGCCTTGACTGAGGGAGTGACATGGAAGGCTCCGGCGGGTGCCCCAGTGTAGCGTCCACAGGTTCCAAGTGGCCCGCTGGGCTCAGGGACCCGGTGTACTTCCGCAGCCTGCACGTGGAACATGGTGTGCTCTGCTGGCCGCAGGAGGAGGCACAGGCTCCATGAGGTCTATACTTGCCTGACTAGGGAGGACCGGTATGCCGACCATTTCGATGTTCTTCGGCATCATCATCCAGATGTTCGTCAAGGATGACCGTCGGCACCACTTGCCGCACATTCATGTGAGGTATGCGGGATCAAACGCCGCTGTTGGCATTGAGTTGGGCGAAGTACTGGCCGGAGAGCTTCCTGCCAAGCAGCTTCGCCTAGTACAAGCCTGGCTTCTGATCCACCAGGAGGAGCTGATGGCAGATTGGGTGTTGGCTGTCGAAGGCGAGCAGCCCTTCAAGATCGACCCCCTTCGCTAGGAGCCCCATGTACACCGATGTGATCCATGCGGAACCTCTTGAGAATTTCTGTGTATTTGTGGAACTCCAGGACGGCCGAAAGGGCCTTTTCGACACGAAGCCCTATCTCGGCTGGAACGCCTACCGGGCCCTCAGGGATCCGGTGTATTTCCGCAGCCTGCGGGTGGAACATGGTGTGCTCTGCTGGCCGCAGGAGGAGGACATTGCGCCGGAAACCCTGGAGGACGAGTTGCAGGCACTCCCCTAGCCATATTTGCCCGGCGCAACGAACAATCTCGTTCAGGTAATTTTGAACAGCGCCTGAGTCCTGGCATCCGCCCGATTCCGGGGCATCGGCTCTGTCAAGGGCGGCCTTCCCGTGGGAGGCTGGAGGCTGCTGCCACGGACCCCTGCATGGACCTTCTTTCGAGCTCACCGCTTTATGCCGTCGTGAACGCCCATTTTCTGCTGGCGGGTCCGATCCTCGGCCTTGTGGGTGTGGGCGTGTTGCGGCTGCACGAGGCCACGCGGGGTTGGCGCTCCGTGGTCTGGCTCGTGGGAGCGAAGGCGGTTTCGACGGTGGGGCTGGTCTTTCCCCTTGCCGTGCTCTTCAGTGGGTTGCTGCCCCGCCTGCTCGGGGCGAATCCCCTGGGGCGCCTGCCCTGGATTGCCATGGCCTATGGAGCCCTGCTGTTTCTGGCGACGTCCCTGCTGGAATGGCCTTTCTTCCACCGGGCCATGGTCGTTCGGAACGGGCTGGAGGCGCTGCGGCTGTCGCTCCGGGCCAATGCCGTTGGTCTGGTGCTGCTGGTGGCGCTCTACCTGCCCTTCTGCAGCCTGAGCCTGCTGGGCGCGGAACGCGGTGCAGTGGGCGTTTCCCCGGGTGACGCAGGCACCGAGATTTTTTATCTGCGCGAAGGGGCGCTGGTTGGCCGCAACCTGGATGGCCCCGAGGTAGGTTTCGCGTCGGGGCTGGCCTTTGGCGGTGATGCCCGCCTCTTTGCTCGGCGCAGTGAGGTCGGCTGGGATCTCTGGCTCCAGGAACGGGGCCAGGCACCCCGTCTGGTCCGGACTGCTATCGCGCCGGACACCGCGCAGGCGCCTTCGCAGGCGGCCCTCCATGTGAAGCTCAAACAATCCGTGCGCACGGTGGAACCCGCCCTGCCCGAGACGCAGGGCAAGCCCGCAGAATGTGTGCCAGAGGGCGATTCGGCCTGGGCCGTCCACCTGGGCCAGTGGCCCCAGGATGGCCTGCGGGTGACGTCCCGCGACCTGCGTGGCGGCTATCGCCTGGCCCTCGATACGCCCCTGCTTTCCTGGGAGGCCCGTTGCGGCACACGCCTGCCCGGCGAGCGATTGCTCTTCCAGATGGGTCCCTACCTGTGGTTGCTGGACCTGGAGACGCAACGGCTGCGGCTCTTCGCGAAGGGACAAGGGGCGCAGGTCGTTTCGGCGGTTTCGCGTTCCACCCTACCCTGATCCACCAGGCAATCCCCCATTCACGGCGGGCTACCCGAACAAGCCCAGCGAATCGGCCAGATCAAGGGTTTGCCGGAGTTCGAGCCCCAAAATGTTGGCGGCCTTCTCGGCGTTCAGGGCCGTGCGGAAGGCTTCCATCACGGCCGGGTCCTTGGCGGGGACGCGCTTGGCGCCCTTGGCAGCCTGGGCGGCGCTATTGAAGTAATTGTAGGTGAGGTCGGCCTGCGTTTTGGCCTGGGTCTGGATCGCGTTCTCGACCCGGGCTTCGATCGCGGGCGATACGGTTCCCAAGATTTGGGCCTCCTTCAGGACCTTGAGGAGATGGTTGATGGGCGCCTGGCCCCTGGCCATGCGATCGAGGTGGTAGCTGAGTGCCCCCTGCATTGCCATCCAAACCTTTTCTTGGACACCCGCAGTGCATTCGTCCTGTCCCAGCAGGGACAAAGATCGAAGGGTCTCGAGGGCGCGCACGATGCGTTGCCGAAGACCGCTCCAGTCCCCCTGATAGCCCTTCAGACTCTGGGCGTCCTCCTGAGCCCAGGCCTGGTACTGCTGGGTGATGTGCTCCGTCCAAAGGAGCCAGAGGCACTCGCGCAGGCTTTCGGGTTCGTCCTTCTTGATGCGATCAGCCAGCTTCCCAAGGCGGATGGCTTCGGCTTCGCGGGTGCGCACGATGCCGGTGGGGGCCTTTTTGGACAGTTCCTCCTTGAACTTCTGGATGCGATCCCCGCCCTCTTCCTGCTCTCGCGCCATGCGCCAAGTCCAGGCCTGGAGTTCCACGCTGACCCCAGCCCTTTTCGCCATGTTGATCGACTCCGTAAGGGTATCGCTGAGAACCCGACCGCTGGCACCCTCGCAATTCCCCTGATCGGCCACGAAGTCGAGGCTCATCGAATTCGAAAAAGACTGGCTCGTGGTGCGACTTGCCAGGGACGCCGTGACGCTGAGTTGCCCGGAGGTGGAGTGCTCGGATTTGGCCTTGAACCGGCTTCCCGAGACCTCCCCATCGAGCTTCAACCATCCAAACCCCTCCAGCTTCTGGTCAGCCTGAGCCCCAGCGGCGGGCACGGTCCATTGCATCACCGTGCTGCTCCTCATTTCCCCTTCGAGCTTGGAGAGATTCGCGGCCATCCCCATGCTGTAGGTGCCCCGGTCCACTTTCAGGGTGAAGTCTCCCCCGGCCTTGAAGGTCTGGGTCATGGTGGCCCCGATGGCCTGGCGAAAGGTGACGCCCACTTCCCAGGTGCCCTTGTAGGTGCCGTCCGCGATCAACACTTCGGTTGGATTGGGACCCTTGCAGTGACGCGAATAGTCCTCAGCCCCCAAAGGCGCAAGCAGGCAACCCAGCAGGAGCAAATGTCGCAGGAGAAGCAAGTTCATAGGCTACTTCAACCCGGCCATCCAGGCTCGGACATAACTCCGCGTAGCCTCGCTGGCTTCGCGACCGGCCCGGAACATCATCTTCCACTCGGCGGGCTTGGCCTCGAAGGCCTTGTTGGCGAAAAACTTTCGACCGTCCTGGAAGGAAAGCGCCGCGCCGTAATCCACCCCATCCGTTACCGCGAGCAAATGCTGCAGGGCCTTCCGTAAATTTATATTCGGGTCCTTCGGGGGCGTGTTGCCGTCCTCCCCGCGGGCATTTTTGGTCTTCCCTGCCTTTTCCGCCTTGGCCGCTTTGGCCTTGGCCATGGCCTTCTTCATCTCCACCTGCTGGGCGGGGGGCATCATGGCCATCATCTGTTCCATCTGTTGCATGGACTGGTCAATCTGGGCCTGGACCTGTGCATCGCTCACGTCCCGCTGCTGCTCCTTATCCTCGCCACCCGTAAACTGCCCGCGGTGCTCGGCCCAGCGCTTCTTGAAGGTTTCCGAAGCGAAGTAGGCCTTGGCCTTGGCACCAATGGCCTCCGCGGCACCCTTTCGCTGGGTCAAGGCCAGCGCTCGCATGGCGGGCGTCACTTTGAAGGAGGGCAGGCGCTCGGGTTCCTTCACAAACTGGAAACAGGTTTCCTCGAAGGCCTTCTGCTCCCAGCCCAGTTGGGAAAAGAGTTCCGCAGCCAGGAGGCAGGCGGGAAGAGCAAGGCCGAGGCTGATTAATGCAGCGCGTCGCATGAAAGTCTCCATCAGGGGGTTTCCGGGGGAGTATAGCGCCGCCTCGCTACAATGTGGAGATGTCAGAGGATCTCGTCCGGAATCGCAAGGCCTTCCACACCTACCATGTCCTGGAGTCGTGGGAGGCGGGTATCGCCTTGGTGGGCACGGAGGTGAAGTCCCTGCGAGCGGGCAAGGGGCAGTTGCAGGATGCCTTCGTGGATGTGCAGGGCACCGAACTCTGGCTCAAGCAGGCCCATATCTCGCCCTACGCTTTCGGCACCGATTCCAACCACGACCCCCTGCGCCCTCGGAAGCTCTTGCTGAACCGCGCCGAGATCGCCAAGATCATCGCCAAAGCTACGCGCAAGGGCTACACCATCGTGCCTTTGGCCATATACTTGACCCGCAAGGGTTTCATCAAGGTAAAGATCGCCCTAGCCGAAGGCAAGACCCTGGGCGACAAGCGCGAGGCCCTTAAAGAGCGCGAACACAAACGCGAGATGGACCGCGTGCGGAAGGGCGGCGAGATTTAGAACCGTAGATGGCCTACCGTTCCCCGAAGGCCGCGAGTTCGCTCCAGAATGAGGCCTGCCAGTAGGAGGCCAGGGCCGCCAGCTTTTCGTCATCGTTGCCTTCCCGGCGAGCGTTCGCGGTCTGGTAAGCCAACCGGGCGGGCGTGGGCACGAATCCGGCCGATGCCTTCGCGCGGGCCGCAGCTTCCCTCGCGTTGCGGCGGGCCAGTTCGAGCTGGGCTGTGAGGGCGCGGCGGTTTTCCAGGACGACTCCACCCCGAGCATCGAAGCTGCCACCCAGGGAATACCACTTGTTCACAAGCTTGGCGCCGTCCAGGAAGGCCGACCCGGCCGCCGCTAGGCGCATGAGCTTCATGCCATCCCCGGCTTTGTCCCGAGTCTCCGCCAGCAGCTTGGCTTTTTGCGCCAGGGAGTAGTCCTTTTCCCGGCCAGCGATCAGCGCCTTGGCTTCGTCGATGGGCAATCCCTTGCCCCTGGCGACCTCCTCGGTGATCAGAGCGTCGAAGTAGGCCAGCACGGCTGCGGATACTGAAGCGTAGCCCGTCACGGCGCGGTCCACAGATCTAGCCTTGAGGGGCTTCGCGTCCCCCTCTTCCGCGATGAGATCCTGGAGGTCCCGGGCGAATTCCAGGTAGACCTTGGACATGTCGTAGAACAGCAGGGGGAGCGTGATCCGATTCATGAGAGTCCCCAGCCCTTCCGTCTTGAGCTGAATTCTTTTCTCCTGGACCCCCTTGAGGACGGCCACGGAGGGCGCGGTGAAGTCATCGGCGATCATGGCGGCGGCCCGCGCCTTCACATAGGTGCTGAATGCGGCCGCAGTGTTGATCTGACCGCCCCGGGTCTTGCTGAGGGCCTTGAGTTCGAGTTGCTGTCCAAAGGCCTCCACCTCTCCCTTGATGGCCGAAGCCCCATGGATGGCCTCCACAATGCCATCCTGGTCGCCCTTGATCATGTGGGCGTAGGCCGAGGTGGTGCGAGTGGCAACGGTGAAGGAGGCTACCGTCTGCACATAGCCCTGAAGGGCGGGCATGAGGAAGCCGTTGCGCTCATCCCGCTTGGCGGTTTCGAAGACCTTGTCCGCGTCGGCCAGGAGCGGTTCGTAGACCTGGGGAGGCACCCCGGCCGATTTCGCTTCCTGCTTCATGCCGGTCATCTCGCGCTCGATGCGCGATTTCCATCCCGCAAGTTTGGTGCGGAGCAGGGTCTGGGTCGGCAGGTTTGGCTCCATCTCGGCGTCGGCGATGGGCTCGGTGCGGGGCAGTTTGTCCTTGGTGAGAAACTCGTAGGCCTCGTTGATGTCGCCGAGCTCTTGCACTTCCAGGCCCAGCTTTTGGCCCACCACCACGAGGTCCACATCCTGGCCTGTCTTCTGATCCTTGTGGTTGCGGCATCCCAGGGGGAAGCCGAACCGCTTGAGGCCAGCCTGCTTGGCCCCTTCCATCTTCTGCACGATCCCGGCCACGGGTCCCGCCGTCCCGTCGGGATTGATGGTCCCGGTCATCGTGGTGTCGGGGCGGAGGTCCTGACCTCGCAGGAGGGCCAGCATCGCCGAGGTGGTGAGCAGACCCGCGGAGGGGCCATCGGTATGCCCGGAGACATGGACGTTGAATTCGTAGTCGGCGATGGAGGTTCCCACGGTCCGGGTCGCGTTGAAGGCGGCCAGCCAGATGGCGGTGCGCCACTGGTTGCCCCCGCCTCCGGCGAACTCCTCGGAAACACCGACGGAGACGGTCCCAGTCTTGTTCGGGCCCACGCGGATGCGTGCCGGCGCGGTGCCCCCGGTGGCGGAGGCACCCGGCTGCCCGGAGTACCAGACGAACTGCACCGTGGCTTCCCGCGATTCCTGGAGTTGGGGTCGGCCATCCGAAAACCCCGGGAAATCGATCCCGAACAAGGCCATCAACCCCCAGCCCGCCAGCAGGCAGCATCCCAGGAGCGCAACGGAGCCGATGAGCGCCCTCCGCTTCGAGGACCCTTTCGGCACCTCGACCGCCAGCGGAATTTGCGGGCTCGGAAGGGGTTCTGGTAGCGGCCCTGGCTGGGTGCGGAGGCGGATTTCCTTCAGCTCGAGCCGATGCGCCCCGATTTCCAGACTACCACCGGGCAGCCAAAGGATCTCGGAGATGCGTTGCTGGTCCTGCCATGTCCCATTGGTGCTGCCCAGGTCCTTGACCCTCACCCGGGTGCCATCGAAGAGAATCTCCGCGTGGGTCGAGGAGCACCCTCCGTCCGCGAGAATGATGTCCCCTTCCTGTCGACCCACCACGGATCTGGCCCTGAAAATCTCGTGGGTTTTCGAAGGCTGGTTCGGTGCGTGAATGACCAGGAAGAAGGAGGGATCCGGCGCCAACTCCGGCCTTCCCTTGCCGACCATGATCGTGCCCATGGGACCCAGCGCGGGGCCGGCGGAAACCTCTTCCAACGCCAACTCATGAGCGCCGATTCGAATTTTCATCCCGGGCGTCCACACCAGTTCGGTCACCCGGTTGCCGTCATGGAAGGTGCCGTTGGTGCTACCGAGATCCCGCAACCGCAGGGTGAGCCCCTCCTGGAGGAGTTCCGCGTGGGTGGTCGAACAGAGCGGATCCGGCAGCAGGATATCCCCGTTCACGCGCCCGATCACGGTACGCGGCTTGAGGATCACCTGGCTCCTGGGGGCTCCCCCTCCAGGACCCTGGATGGTGACCACGAAGGCAGCAGTAGGCATTCCTATTCCTCGAGATCTCGGCTCACGCCGCAAATGGGTTTGGAGCACCCAGATTAACGCGGGAAGGCGTCATCGCGGGAGGGTTCCACCCAAAATTGGCAGCCCTTCAGTTGGCCGAGAAGGCCAGGGGGAAATCCGAGACTTCAGTGCTCTTCTGGGTCGTCGGGGACTGGGTGCCCTTGGTAAGTTCCTTCACCCTCTGGGTGATGTAGGCATCGAGCGCGGTGAATGTAACGAATCCCTGCTTATCCTTGGTGGCCTTGCCGTTGAGTCCCTCCACCAGCGCCTTGGTGAAGGCGCCGTTGTTCCAGGAGGGATGCTCCTGGGACTTCTGCCCAGGTCGTGAGGAGGTGATGACCACCAGTCCTTGACCACCTTCCTTGAGGTCCAGGAGAAACTGCTGCATGTCGGGCAAGCCGCGGGTGCCGGTGCCAGTGACATTCCCCGCATGGCAGGTGTCCATGAAGAGCAGCCGGGTGCCCGTCAGTTTCGCCAGCGTGGAATGGATTTCGGATCCCGGGATCATCGTCCGCTTGACGGCTTCCATGTTCGCGTCGTGGGGAAGGAAGTAGTAGTTCCCGGTGACGATGTCGTTGATACCGTGCCCGGCGAAGAAGACGATGACCATGTCGTGCTGGGTGGCTTGGCGCTGGATCCACTCCAGATCGTCCATGACATTGTCGCGGGTGGCCGTCTCGTCGGTTCGCACCCTGGCAACCACATCCTTGTAGAGCGTCCCCTTCTGAAGTTTCATGGCCTCTGCGAAATCCTTCGCATCCTTCCCGGGGTATTGAAGGGAGTAGTTCTTGTCCTTGTACTTGCTGACCCCCACGGCCAAAAGGTAGAGGGTAGGCAATCCGGTGCCCGAGGAGGCCGAGGTGGGCGCATCCCAGCGGAGTTTGACGAGCGTAGGGTCGCTAGTGGCGTACGAGGTCTCGGCATAGGCCACGATCGTGCAGTCCTTGGACGGAATGGGAACATTGTAGTACTGGACCTCCTCGGTTCCTCCCTGGCCACTGGTCGGCTGGGGCGCGGCGGGGACTGCGGCTGCCCTCTGCGCCACGGCCCTCTCGGCCTTCACTTCCTGAGCATCCACCAGGATCCGGATGGCGGGGGGCGGTTGGCGGGGATCGAGGCCAACCCGGACGCCAACCTGCACCGTCTTGCCCCGCACGAGGGCATTCGGTTGGGGCGAGAAGATGGTGATCCTGGGCTTGGCCATCTGGCTCACGGACCTGCTTGCCGTCCCGGGTGCGACCTTCCCGTCATATTTGAGCCGCAGGAGCGAGGGTTTACTCTCGTGGCTGGCATTCTTGGCGAGGAGCGTGATTTGGCAGTCCTGGGGCGGAAGGGTGATGCGGAGCTTGAACGCCTTGCCGTTGGGGTAGGGTGGATTCAAGGGGGCGCCCGCCGCAGACTGGGGAACGCTTTCGACAGGCGTGCCGTCCACGAAGACCTGCAGAGTCGTGACCTCCTGCCCCGGAGGGAAGCCGACCTTCACGGAGAGTTGGACTTCCTTCTCCTTGAACCGCGAGCCATTGGCGGGAGTAAGGATTTGCACAGTAGGCTGGCCGGGAATTGAGGCCTTGGAGGCCACGGGTGCCGAGGCGGTTGGTGCGCCGCGGAAGGCGGGCTTCTTGGCGGGTTCGGTAGCCTTGTCCCGCCAGCGGAGGCGTCCCTTGGCGTCGACTTCCATGGGCAGCGGGTCGCTTTGCGGACTGCCTTCGAGAATCCGGGTCGCGTTCTCCGCAGTGGCTTTCACCTGGCCGTTGGAGGGTTCCTCGGCGAGCTTCGGCGAGGATTCCTCACCACTCTGCGGAGGCGTCGTGACTCCGGGCGTGCTTGCGGCGGACTGGGTCTTCCAGCGGAGCTTGGCCATGGCGGGGTTGCTGCCGGCAAAGGCAGTCTCAGCAATCACCATCAAGGTGCTGTCCCGTTCAGGCACCTTGATGGGCAACCGGTAGCTCTCGCCATTGACCCAGCCGACGGAGGGATCAAAAGGAGAGCCGTCGGCCCGCACGACCTCCCGGAGCGGGATGGGCACCCCGTCCAGCATCACCCTGACCACTTCCACGGGTTGGTCGGGCACAGAATCCACCTTCACCACAACATCGAGTGCCGCGGACCGCAGCAGGGCTTCCCCTCCTGGGCTGACCAGGGTGATCTCCGGGGGAACCACTTTCGCGTTCCCCTTGGGGCGCACGGTCGCGGCCCGCAGGAGCGCCACGACTGCCGGTTCGCTCGCACCGCGTTCGCCCTCGGCCACCGCTAACAGGGTGGTGGCCTTGTCGGGGAGAGCGACCTGACAGGTATAGATCTGGCCGCTCTGGAAGGTCCTCGCGAAGGTTCCTTCGAAGGCAACGGCGGGGTTGCCGGGAGCAGGTGAAGCGGTGATCCGCACGGGTCGGCCGTCCGCGAGAAAACGGATGGCGGAAACGGGATGGTCGGCCGGGAAGGTGACTTTGAAGGTGACATCAACGGTCCCCGTCGCAATCTTCGCACCTGCCACCGGGCTCAAGATGCGGATCCAGGGCACATCCCTGCCGGGTCTCGGCCCGGATTTGAGCGGATTCACCACACTCCAGCGAGTCAGTGCCATGCTCCCTTCCGTGGCGGCGAGGAGGGCACCGGCCGACTTGGAAAACGCCAGAGAAAGGAGGTCCGTATCCACCGCGATGACCTGCGAAACCGGCATGCCCAGGTCCAATTCGGAAAAGGCCAGCAGCTTCCGGCCCGAGCCGACGAACAGCCCGGTCGAATCGGAGGCGAAGGTTATCAGGGCACGGTCCCGTCCGGAGGAATCAAAGCTCAGATGATTCAGGGTCTCGCCATCGGAGGCCCGTTTCACCAGCAGGCTGCCCTGTCCCCCAGCGACCGCCAGGGCGCGAGCGTCGGGGGCGAAGGCGAGGGCCAGGACCGGAAATTCAAAGGACCAGGACTGCTTGAGCTTGAACCCGGGAACTGCGTGGATCTGGACGGTCTTTCCGGTTCCCAAGGCCAGCGTCCCGCCCACCGGAGCGAAGCACACGGAGGTGCAAGGCTGGCCGGACCCGGACCACCAGGATGACGGCCAAACGATGGCACCGGTGCCAGGGTGCAGGACCTTGGCGCCCTTGGAGGTCCCGACCGCGAGAAGATCCAGGTCCGGGGAAAGGCTTAGACCGTGGATGATCGCCTCGGTTGACCAGAGCTTCCTGGGGGCGCCTGCCGGATCGATCGGCACGGACCACACATCCTTTTCCGTCGCCACAAAGGCTGGACCGGTGGCACCCGCGAGCGCGAGCGCCGTGATCTTGCCCTGGAGGGGGCCGAACTGCCGGAGAAGCTTCCCGGCGGGAAGCCCCACCGCGCGGAATGTGTTGCCCCGCTGCTGCAGAAGAGCGGCCGTGCCATCGGAGGCAAGGGCGATTCTCAGCAGCAGGTCACTCCCCTCCATCGATCTTTCAGGCAAAGGCGACGTCAGGAGGTCCTGGCTGAACAGGGCGCCAGGGCAAAGGAGCAGCAAGGCGACCGCGAGACAGCGCCGCAAACGGAAGGAGGGGATGATTTGGTAGATCGTCAGCATTTTGTATCAGTCTTGGGACCAAACCCCTGGTGGGATCAAAAGCCTCCGGGTGGGGGAGGCGGGGGCGGTGGTAGCGTGCCTGGGGCTTGTTCGCTCGCGGGGAGTGGGGTGATGGTATCCGCGGTGGGCATGGGGGGTGGGGGCGGTGGAGCCTGGGGTTGGGCCATCGGGGGCGCGGCTCCGAATTCCAACGGTGAGCGCCACCGCTGGGTGCCGAGTTCGGCGGCCCGCTGTTCCTTGGCCATCCGGTTCCCGGAAAGCCAGCCGTCCATGAGGATGCGGCTCCGGTCCAGAATGGCGGCCGTGATCACGGGGATGAGGAGCACCAGGAAGCGGTTGCTGGCACCCTCACAGGTGGTCCCCTGGACATACTTGTCGAATTCCTGGGTGCTCGTGTTGATCTGCTGCATGAGCTTCTTGAACTGCTCGGGCGGGTTCTTGTCGCCGTACTTCAACTCCGCGATCAGCATATCGATCAGCTGGTTGGAATTGTTCTTGATCACCAGGTATCGGCTGTAGGCGCCCGAGTATTTAGCCGAGCTTGGCTGGCACTCGCTCTGCAACTTGAGCATATGGTCCTGGCAGTATTCTCGTTTGGCGTTCAGACAGACGAAGAACTGCATCTTGTTCTTCATGTTCGCGTTTTCGGTCAGGCAGTCCTTCTCCTCTGAGGGGGGCGGCGTCTGAGCGACAGCGGATCCTCCGGCCGAGAGAGAAAGCAGGGCCGCGGACAGGAATGAGGCTAGGTGTCGGGATTTCATGAGTCCTCCTTGGTCGAACGGATGGGGTGGGGTGGGAGCCTGTCCTCAGGAGTTTGATGGTTGAGGATCGGAAACACATACGACCGACGTGCCAAGACTCCAACCTGGCATGTCTGAGGGGTCGGCAGGGCAGGGTGCGGCATCGGGGAACCTTGGCCCTGATTATGATCCCGTGGGTGCAGATAGCACCGCCTGAAATTTTTCAGGAATTTTCCACCTTGCTTCGTAAGGCGATGCTTGAATTCCCTCTTGACACGGAACGGCAGGAGGAAAAAATGGACCTCTCGCATCCCGTTGCAGTCCCCCAACAACCCGGTCCCTGGATGTTCAATGCAAGGTCAGAACACAAGGACCCCCTTATCACTCCACCGGAGGTGGCAATGAAGACGACCCGTTTTTCTAGCCTTATCATCGCGGCGGCCCTGCTCTCCCCGGTCACGGCGATGGCCCAAAGACAATTCCAGCCCGCAGTCAGCGCGCAGCTAAAGACGCGCGAACTGAGTGCGCCGGCCGCGATCAAGGGTCGTCTTGAGCAGCTCCGCGCGGAGATCAAGACCCAGCGGCTCTCGTTTGAAGTCGGCTACACCGAGGCAATGGACATCCCTCTCGAGCAGTTGTGTGGCTTGAAGGTTCCGGCGGACGCGGCCGTGCGGGCCCAGACTCAGGTGTCGCTGTCGGCCAAGATGCTGAACGACGACGCCGCCGAGATCGCCACGCACCTGAAGCGCACACCAGGCTTCAAGGTGGGTGTGGCGCAGAGCTTGGCCACGGGCGGCGTGACCGCGTCCGCCTTTAACTGGGTCAGTCAGGGCAAGGTTACACCGGTCAAGAACCAGGGCGGCTGCGGCAGTTGCTGGGTCTTCGGGACCACGGCGGCCTTCGAGACCAGCTGGGCCATTCGCAACAACCAGACAATCGATACTTCCGAACAGGACATCCTCAGTTGCAGCAAGACCCTTCCGAACAACGGGAGCGGGAACTGCCAGACCGGCGGGTGGATGGAGTATGTGACGAAGTATCTGGTTGCCCTGGGAACCGGCACCGAGGGCAGCAAGCCCTACACCTTCAACAACGGGACCTGCACGACGATCCCGAAGCCGTACTTCGCTTCGGCCTGGGGCTTCGTGGCCGGCACCGGCCTACCCACCGTGGCTCAGCTCAAGGCCGCCCTCGTTCAGCACGGCACCCTTTCCGTCGGCGTGATGGCGACCCCCGCCTTCCAGGCCTACCACAGCGGCGTGTTCAACCAGAGCGTCGGGGGCCTCAATCACTGCGTGGCGATCGTGGGCTGGGACGATACCTTGGGCGCCTGGCTGATCAAGAATTCCTGGGGCACGGGCTGGGGGATGCAGGGCTACATGTGGATCAAGTACGGCGCCAACGGCATCGGCAGCCACGCCGTGTGGGTCGATGCCAAGGCCACCCCGCCGGCCCCTGTCGAGGACTGCATCTCGTTCAACCCGGCCAACCTGACGGTGAAGCTCGTCGGTGCCAACCACACCGTGGTGGACGGAAACAATTACCTGCTCACCTTCGGCACCCAGCCCAATGCCCAGAAGGCGATCGACACCATCAAGAAGTACAGCTACAAGCGCATCTGCTTCGTCGGCCGTCCCTTCAGTGGTGGCCAGGGCATGACCTACTTCCTTCCCTAGCATTCGGTCATGATTGGGCGCACTCCGCCCTTCCAGTAGCAGCAAGCACCCCGGCGTACCATGCCGGGGTGCTTGCTTTCTGAGCCCGATCCAGCGCGTCCGCCCTCGCCCGTCCGGAGGTTCCATGCCGTTCCACATGCCGCTCCTTGCCGCGCTCATCCTGTTTCAGGGCAGCGGGCCCGTCCCCCAGGAGGCCAAAGGGCTGCAGATCCTCTGGGTGCCCATGGCCGTCGCGGAGACCTCGAACACCACTCCCGGCTTCAAGTTCCGCCATCCGATTACCTATGCCGAGCTGAGCTTCACGAAGGCCAAGGAGCTGAAAACCATTCTCGAAGTATTGCCAACTCCGATGAAGGAAAACGGAATTTGGATATCCACCACCAATTCGTTCCTGTACTCGAAAGAAGAAAACCTTGAGCTCAAGACGCTCGTAGCGATGGCAAAAGCCCAAAAAATAGTGGTTTTCCTGTGCGAATTGCCCAAGCAGCCGGAGGGGTGGAAAAAGGTGGAGGGCTGATCTCCGATGGGTGACGGTCCCGGCCTGAATCGATCAAAGAAAGCCGAGAGGTTTGCCAAGCCCGGTGCCGGAATGTATCTTTGGGGCGGTCCCGCGCAGCCCATGGGCAGGCGAGGCAAAGGAAGGAGGGTCTGGAAATGCAGCACCGAAGGATGGCTGATGGAATCGCCGCTGCCCTGCTCACCGGAAGTCTGCTGGCGGCGGGAAGTGCCTGCAACGGGTCCTCCATGGAGGCAAAAGTGGGACAGAGCATCACCGTCACCAAGGCGGACCAGAATAAGACCGTGAAGGTCGCCACGGGAGGGCAGGTAACGGTGAAACTCACCTGGAGCCCCGGTACCGGCTACGACTGGCTGCTGGCGAAGCACGACGCAACCCGGCTCCGGCAGGAAGGGGAGGCCACGACCGAACCCAGCAAACACCCCAAGCCGGGCGCTTCCGAGACCCGGGTCATCCTTTTCAAGGCTCTGAAGGCGGGCACGACGATGCTGGAGTTCCACAGCCTCCGCCCCTTCGAAAAGGACGTCCCGCCCCAGGAAGTCTTCCGGGTCCAGGTGGCGATCAGCGACTAGGTATCATCGGAGGGCTCTCCTTTTCAGGGCTCTGAAGGTGGCTCCTAAGGCGCTGGAGTTAAACGGGCTCCGCCCCCTGAAAGGGACGAGGCCCATGTGGAGTTGGTATCCTCTGTTCAATTCTTCCGTGAGGGGAACCATGTCCCTGGAACTCGGCACCACCCTGGGCCCTTACCGCGTGCTTCGCCATCTCGGAACAGGTGGCATGGGGGAAGTGTATGTGGCGGTGGATCCTCGTCTCAACCGGGAGGTGGCCATCAAGGTGCTGCCTCCGGAAATGGTCCGCGATGCAGAGTCCCTCAAACGCTTCCAGCAGGAATCTCTTGCGGTGGCGGCGCTCAATCACGCGAACATCGTCCAGGTCTACGATGTGGGAACGGCTGAGGATGGCTCGCCTTTTCTGGTCATGGAACTGCTGGAAGGCGAAACGCTCCGGGCGCGGATGGGCAACAAGCCCATGCCGATCCGCAAGGTGGCCGAAATTGCGGCTCAGCTGGCGCGTGCCCTGGGAGTTGCTCATGCCAAGGGGATCATTCACCGGGACCTCAAGCCCGAAAACGTC
>CAIPUA010000340.1 GCA_903868115.1 uncultured Holophagaceae bacterium | reverse complement strand
TGGGGAAGGCCAAGGGGCAGGACTCCGGGAACCCTTCAGCATACCGAAGCCATTCCGGAAGGCTCAGCCCGCTTTCCAGGAGGGATGGCTGCTCAGCTTGAAATAGCCATCCCGGCGCATGGGACGGATCTCCACCGTGAGGTCGCAACGCTGCGCCTCCAGGGACTGGGCGTAGAACTCCTGCATTAGCTCAAGGCAGGCCTCGCCCAGGCGCTGGAGCGTTTCCGCACTGCGTCCTTCCAGGACGCAGAGCGTGAGATGGGCGAAGGCATTCCGCTCGTCGCCATCACCCACCCGAAAGTGCTCGCAGCCGATGGCGCGGCTCTTGATGTCATCCAGGCGGCACTTGCCGGTTTCGGCGAGCAGTTGGTGAAGCCTAGCGAACATGTGGGGAAAATCCGCATCATCCAGGATGTTGGCGGAATACTCGAGGATCGCGTGGGGCATGACCAGGCTCCCTATCTTCTCCCCGAAAAACGCCGGGAATCTACCGCCGAGGGGCGGGCTCCTGGAGATTGGCCAGGAACTCGTCGTTGGTCTTGGTCTTGCCGAGCCGGTCGAGCAGCAGTTCCATGCTCTCCACGGGACCGGAACCGGCGAGTACCTTGCGCAGTACCCAGATCTTCTGAAGTTTGGGCGGGTCGATGAGCAGATCTTCTTTGCGGGTACCGCTCTTGAAGATGTCCATGCTCGGGAAGACACGCTTGTCGCTGAGCTTGCGGTCCAGCACGATCTCACTGTTGCCGGTGCCCTTGAACTCCTCGAAGATCACATCGTCCATTCGCGAGCCCGTCTCGATGAGGGCCGTGGCGACGATGGTAAGGGAGCCGCCGCCCTCGATGTTGCGGGCCGCGCCGAAGAAGCGCTTGGGCCGCTGGAGCGCGTTGGAATCCACGCCGCCGCTGAGCACCTTGCCGCTGGATGGCACCACAGTGTTGTAGGCGCGGGCGAGGCGTGTGATGGAATCCAGCAGGATCACCACATCCTTCTTGTGCTCCACCAGCCGCTTGGCCTTCTCGATGACCATTTCGGCCACCTGAACGTGGCGCGTGGCAGGCTCGTCGAAGGTGCTGGAAATGACCTCCCCCTTCACGTGGCGCTCCATGTCCGTCACTTCCTCCGGGCGCTCATCAATGAGCAGCACGATGAGAAAGACCTCCGGATGGTTGGCCGTGATGGAATTGGCGATGTTTTGCAGCAGGACGGTCTTGCCCGTGCGCGGCGGGGCCACGATGAGGGCGCGCTGGCCCTTGCCCAGGGGCGTCATCAGGTCCATCACGCGCGTGCACTGTTCCTGAGCATCTCGCTCCATTTTCAGGTGCTGAGTGGGATAGAGGGGCACCAGATTATCGAAATGGATGCGCTCCTTGACCGAATTCGGTGGATCGAAATTGATGGCATCGATCCGGAGCATGGCAAAGAATTTTTCCTCCCCCTTGGGAGGGCGCACCATGCCGGAGATCGTATCCCCGGTGCGCAGCCCGAACTTCCGAATCTGGCTGGGCGACACATAGATATCATCGGCACCCGCTATGTAATTGAAATCGGGTGCCCGGAGAAAGCCGAAGCCCTCGGGAAGGACTTCCAGCACGCCCTCGGCGAAGAACATGCCCTCCCTGGTGGCCTGGGCCTCCAGCAAACGGAAGACAAGTTCCTGCTTGCGCATGGACAGGGGGTTTTCGATGCCGTAGGCCTTGGCCATTTCCGCCAGGCGGCCGATGGATTGCTCCTTCAACTCCTGCAGGCTGAGAACGGTGGGGACAGTAGTTTCATTGGACATAGCAAACTCCCCTTCCAGGGGGAACGAACAGTCGCACTTGGGTGAGGTGGAACTGAAGTATGCCGCAAGAACCGGGTTTTAGCTACGGCATTCCAGCGTCAACGAATTCCGCGACACGAACGGCAAAAGCCTTCGGATCCTCCACGGGAAACGCGTGGCCCACGCCGGGCACCACCTCGAAGCGGGCATGGGGAACCCGGCGGGCCGTCTCCAGGCATTTCCAGGGCGGCGTCAGCAGGTCCTCCGCACCGGCAAGGAACAACACTGGCTCCTTGAGGGCGCCCAGCCGATCCCGGATATCCCAGTTCAGGATGCCCTCCATCTGTTGGGTAGCACCCAGGAAGGGATCGGCCGCGCCCGGCGAGGCACGGAGTTCCGTGCGTCCGACTGCGACTGTCTGGTGAAAGGCCCGCAGAACGCCGTGGCGCTCCGCCAGGAAGCGATCTCCCCAGAGATAGGGCGCCACCGCATCAAACTGCATCAGCGGTCCGCCCACCCGGAGACACTGGATCCAGTGGAGAACCCGCAGTCGGGTCGTGAAGTCGATGCAGGGCATGCTGCTGGTGAGCACGGCTCCCGCGAAAGCCCCGGGATGGGCCACCAGGAGTTCCAGCGCAATGTTCGCGCCGTTGGAAAGGCCCACGAGCCAGGGGCGCTGAATTCCCAGAATGCCCAGCATCTCCCAGGCATCCAGGGCCATGAGTTCCACGGGATAGGCGCCCCCGGCCGGTGCGTCCGAGCGGCCCTGGCCCCGGCCATCGAAGGTCAGGACATGGAAGCGCGGCGTCAGCCCAGGCAAGACGCCCGCCCACATGGTGGTATCCGAGAGCAGCCCATTGAGCAGGACGATCCAGGGTCCCCCGGGGTTGCCCTGGACGCGGTAGTGGAGCTTGAGTCCGGAGGTCAGGGTGACGAAAGTGCGTTCGACCTTCTTCACGCGTCCGCTCGGAGTTCCGCAGGGGTGAAATGGGCGCCGAAGGTGAAATTAGAACCGTCGAAATGGATGACCGTACAGGCCGACTTCTTGAAGTCCACCCACTGCCCCGTCAGGTAGCGGGTCAGTTCGGAGCAGAAGGGCTGGTGACTCACCAGGGCCAGGATCTCGGAAGGTGGCGCCTCGGGGAGTTGGGCGCGGAGCCAATCTTCCGCCAGACGGGGCTTGCCCTCGGGGATGAGACCTTCCCAGTAGCCCACGGGAAACCCATCGGTGGTGGCTTCCTTGAGGCATACGAGCGTCTCCGCCGCCCGCTTGAAGGGGCTGCTAACGGCTCGGGTTGGCACATAGCCCCGGCGCACGAGGCCCTTCATCGCGGCACGAGTCTTTTCCCAGCCTTCCGCCGTGAGCGGGCGTTCCGAATCAGGAACGCCGCGCTTGGGATCTTCGGCGATGCCGTGGCGGATCAACAGGATCGTAATCATCGGATGACCATTGTAGCTCGAAGCGGTCGCCGCGGTTTTATTCCTTGCAAATCTTGGAGGTTGGAAGGATACTGTTCAATTGGGCCAGGACCGGACGGCGTCGTACTGCCATTCACAACCCGGCGAGCGCCCCGGGAGATTATCGTGTCCGATCTGACCTTCGCAGCCCTGGGCTGCGCCGAGCCCTTTCTGGAAGCCCTGGACAAGCGCGGCTTCACGACCCCCACGCCCGTTCAGGCCGAGTGTTTCAAGCCCGGTCTCGAGGGGCGCGATCTGCTCGTGCAGAGCCGCACGGGCAGTGGCAAGACCCTGGCGTTCGGCCTGCCGATCATGCATCGGCTCACGCCCGACCGCCACGCCCAGGTCATCATCCTGACCCCCACCCGCGAACTGGCTCAGCAGGTGGCGGCGGAGTTGGAGAGCGTGCGTCCCCGGTTGGCCACCGCCCTGCTGGTGGGTGGTCTCAGTTATGTGCCCCAGCTCAAGGCCCTGCACTTCGGCGCCCAGGTCATCGTGGGCACTCCCGGTCGGGTGATGGATCACCTCGATCGCAAGTCCCTGGATCTCTCCAAAGTGTCCATGGTGGTGCTCGACGAGTGCGACGAAATGCTGAACATGGGCTTTCTGGAGGATGTGGAAAAAATCCTGTCCCAGGCGACGGGTGAGCGGCAGACCTACCTGTTCAGCGCCACCCTGCCCGGCCCCATCGCCAGCCTAGCCCAGCGTTTTCTGAAACATCCCCACCGGGTGGAGCTCAGCGGTTCCGGCGGCAGCACCCAGCACGCGGATATCGCCCACACGGCCTGTCTCACGGCCGAACATCTCCACACCAAGGCGCTCGTGAATTTCTTGCTCCTGGACGAGCCCAGCGGGGCCCTCATCTTCACCAAGCGCAAACAGCAGGCGGAGGATGTGGCCGAAGTGCTGCGCGAGGCCGGGCTCTCAGCCGAGCACTTGCACGGCGACCTCGCCCAGGCCACCCGCAACCGCATTCTCGCGAGCTTCAAGGAGGGCAAACTGCGCTACCTCGTGGCCACGGATGTCGCCGCTCGCGGCCTCGATGTCGAGGCCCTGCCCCTCGTCATCCACATGGGCATCCCCACCCAGATGGAGAGCTACATCCACCGCTCGGGCCGCACTGGGCGCGCCGGGCTCAAGGGCACCTCTCTGGCCCTGGTGGACTTCAAGGAATCCCGCATCCTGCTGGCCTGGGGCCGTCGCGGTGGACTGAAGCTGGACTGGCGCCCCGCGCCCACCCAGGAGCAGATTGCCGAAGGCCGCGTCAAGCACCTTCAGACACAGCTGGAGGCTCTGGAGGCACCGGAACAGCTGGAGTTGGCCAAGCTACTTCTGGGCACCCGGCCTGCCGCAGAGCTCGTAGCGGCCCTGCTTTCGCTGGTCCAGAAGGACGGGCATGGAGGCTTCTTCATCCCCGAGCCGCCCAAGGTCGCCTACAAGACGGAAAAGCCCGCCCGGCCGCGCTTTTCGGAGAGTTCCTTCGGCCCGCGCGCCGAGGGTTCCCGCCCTGCCGGACCCCGGGACGAACGCCCCACCAGGCCCTACCAGGAGCGGCCCACAGGCCCCCGCAAAGCCGATGACAAGGCCTTCGGTCCCCGCAAGCCCTTCAACAAAGTCGGTAAACCCGCCTTCGAAAAGCGCGGTGGTGAACCTTTCAAGAAGAAAAAAGGCTAATGCTGCTACTTCTTCACGCAAGTGCGGGAAGGTTCACGGAACAGGCGCCTTTTCGTTGGGGTCTCCCGGCGCTGCGCTTGGTAGCACGGGGGCGGCCCCCCAGGCGCGATCATCGACACCCTGACCGGGGGCTTTCTGGCGGGCCTCCTTCACGGCTTGGATCAGGTCAGGGCTACTGGCCAATTTAGGCGAACCGCCCGGCTTGAAGGCCAAGCGCACCACATCATTCGGGTCCGTGCCGCTGGTCGCCACGGCCCCGGTGAGGCGGTCGATGTCAGCCCACTCCATGCCTGGCGGAACGGGGAATTCCTCCTTGGGCGTGGTGGGCAGCACCACCTTCATGAAGTCGATCCAGATTGGCAGCGCCACCCGCGCCCCATCGGCGCCGGGTTTATAGATGGTCTTCTTGGCGTCCAGGCCCACCCAGGCGCCGCAGACGATGCGCGTGGTGAAGCCGATGTACCAGGCGTCCGTGTGGTCGTCGGTGGTACCCGTCTTGCCCGCCGTGGGCCATCCCAGTTCGTTGGAACGGGCCCCGGTGCCACGCTGAGCCACGCCTTGGAGGCACTGGATGAGTTGGAAATTGCTCATGGGGTCCACCACTTCTTCGCCAGGCTTGCCGGTGTAGGCCTCCAGCACGCGGCCGTTGCGGTCCACGATCTTCTTGATGAGGAAGAGCGGCGGCGCCTGCTTCCCGCCATTGGCAAAGGTGCCGTAGCCCCGCACCATGTCCTTCAGCGTCAGGTCCGACGCACCCAGCGCCATGCTGGGATAAGGCTGAATCTTGCCGCCCACCCCGCAATTCCGGGCGAACGCCACGACATTTTCGATGCCCGTTTCCTCGAGGGTCCGCACGGCCGGGACATTCCTGGAATCCCGGATGGCTTCCCACATGGGGATCGGACCCCAGAAATTCATCTCGTAGTTCCTGGGCTCGTAGAGATCCCGACCGAAGGTGAAACGGGTGGGGATGTCTTGCACCATGGTCGCGGGCGTTTTGCCTTGGGTGAACGCGCAGGCGTAGACGAAGGCCTTCATGGTCGAGCCCACCTGGCGCTCGGCCTGGAAGGTGCGATTGAATTTACTCTTCTTGAAATCGTAGCCGCCCACCATGGCGCGAATCTCGCCAGTGGTGGGGTCCGCAGCCAGGAGCGCACCTTCCACATCCGGTTCCTGGTCCAGTTCGACCTTGACGGGGCTTCCGTCCTCCCCCGCATTCTTGATGAGGAACAGGGGCGCCGCCCCCCTTGGCAGGAGCTTCTGGAGGTCCTTCCCGGCCCAGGCGAAGGCGCTCGCAGCGACCTCCAGGGTGGTCTTGGCGATCCGGACCCTGGCGGAGGCACCCTGCCAGCCCAGGATGATGCCGCGCACATTGTCGCCAGCTTCCATGAAGCGGTTCCAGCCAGGCAGGGTCGCCTTCTCGGGCTCGCCCACGAACTGGACGGCCTCTTTGCGGAAGCCCCGCTTGCGATCCACGGCCTTCAACCCCTTGCGCACGGCCTCGTTGGCGGCCATCTGCCACGCGCTGTCGATGGTGGTGTGGACTTCGAGACCGCCGTTCAGCACGGCATCCCGGCCGTATTTCTCGTACAGGTGCTTCCGTACTTCCTCCACCGCATAGGAAGCGATGGCTTCTTCCTGGGCGTTCTCTCGCGCCAAGCGAATGGGGCGCTCCATCAGGGCCCGCGCGTCGGCCCCCCTCAAATGTTCCTCTTCCACCATGCGGCGCAAAACAATGTTCCGGCGGTTCCGCGCTGCGGCCCGCGCCTTGGGATCCGGGTTGTAGGGGTTGTACCAGTTGGGATTCTGCACCAGCCCGGCCAGCAGCGCGCACTCCTCGATATTGAGCTGGGGGGCGCTCTTGCCGAAGTAGAACTGGGCCGCAGCCTCGATGCCGTAGCGCCCACCACCGAAGTACACCTCGTTGGCGTACTGCTCCAGGAGCTGCTTCTTGGTGTAGGCCTTCTCCAGCTTCCGGGCCAGGATGATCTCCTTGAGCTTGCGGTCCAGGCGCTTCTGGCGCTTGGCCGTCACGGTGCGCACCAGCTGCATCGTCGGGGTGGAAGCGCCTTCCCGTCGCCGCCCTCCACTGCTCAGGAAATGCCAGCCTGCCCGCACGAAGCCCCGGGTGGAAACGCCGCCGTGGCTCCAGAAATCCGCATCCTCCGTGGCGACCAGGGCGTTCACGAAGGCCTTCGGAATATCACCGAACGGGATGAGCACGCGATGTTCCTCGGCGAAGATCCCGATCACATCGCCATTGCGGTCCAACACCTTCGAAATGGTCTTGGGGGAGCGCAGTGCGAACAGAGTCAGAAACTCGTCCGCGTCCCGGCTCATGACGGACCAGGTGATGGCAAAGGCCACGAGGGCCATCGCCAAGCTGCCCAGACCGCCCCAGAAGGCCCATCGCCAAACGCGCCCTTTGGGTTGGGAAGATTTCAGGGATTTGGAAGCTTGGGTGACCATGCCTCCAAGGTTAACCTAGGGCCATGTCTCGCACCCTGGCCCTCGTCGCAAAGACCAAATCCGAACGGCTCGAAGCGACCCTCCTCGCGGTCATGCCGGCCTTCCTGGAGCGCCACTGGAGGATCCTGGGGCACCCGGACCTCCAACCCAGTTGGGTCCACGCAGGACTTCCCGGAGACCGCTTCCAGCCGGATGCGGCCCTTGGCCTCGGCGAATCGGCCCCGGACCTTTGCCTGGTCCTCGGCGGTGATGGCACCCTGCTCGGCGCCGCCCGGCAGATGAGTGGCCGGGGCACCCCCATCCTGGGGATCAACCTAGGTTCCCTGGGCTTCCTGACCGCCCATCCTGTGGAGGAGACCGCCGAGGTGGTGCGCCTTTACTTCGAGGACAGGCTGGCGCGGGAGAGCCGCAGCATGCTGGAGGCCGAACTCGTTCGGAACGGTCAGGTCGTGGGCAAGCAGTGCGTCCTCAACGACGCCGTAATCAACAAGGGTTCGCTGGCCCGGATCATGGAGTTCCAACTCCAGATCGATGGCTGCGACGCCGCCACCATCAAGGCCGATGGGCTCATCGTCGCCACGCCCACCGGCTCCACGGCCTACTCGCTTTCAGCGGGCGGGCCCATCCTTCATCCAGCCCTGGACGCCTGGGTCATTTCGCCCATCTGCCCTCATAGCCTGACCCTACGCCCAACTGTGGTGCCCAGTTCACTGAGTGTGAGCATCACCGTCGGCGATACCGAGGACGCCCATCTGACCATGGACGGACAGCTTGAATACCCTCTGCAACCTGGGGATCGCGTAGAACTTCGGAAGGCGGCGGCGGACCTGATCCTGCTTCAGAATCCCGCCCTGCCCTTCTTCCGCGTGCTGCAACAGAAACTGCACTGGAACACACGCTAAGGATCCGTCCAAAAATCAACTCGACGATTGCTGGAGGTCAGCCGCGTGATCTGACCAGAAGCCGCTCAACACAGTTGGGCGCGCGCTCGAGCTCACCCCAGGGTGATCACCGTGGCTCCGGCGCCGCCCTGGGCCTGAGGTGCGTCCTCGATCCGGGTGATGCCGGGATGGCCTTGCAGAGCCTCCCGGACGGCGGTCTTGAGGCGCCCGGTGCCGTGTCCGTGGACGATGCGCACGAAGCGCTGCCCTGAGGCCAGGGCCTCCTCCACGAAGCGGTGGACCTCGAACTGGATATCGTCCGAGGCCCGCCCGATGAGGTTGATTTCGTGCTCCAGGTCACGGGCAGCGGCGCGGAACCTCACTCTGCCGCTGCGTGGGCCCGCATCAAAATCGGCCCGCAGGATGGCTTCCAGTTCGCCGGCCCGGGCCTCCAGGCGCCGCCCCTGGGGCGTCTGCAGCGTGACGCGATCACCCTTCAGGGCGAGAATCCGGCCCTCCACACCCAGACCCTGGTGCCGCGCATAGCCGTCGAGCTTGAGTGCGAGGGGCTGTGAGCGGGGCAAGGGCGTTGCACGCAGAGGCTCCAGTTCGGCGCGGGCGATCTGGGCCAAGGTCTTCACACGCTCATGGGCCTCGGCGCCGATGCGATCGGCATTGAGACTCTCCGCGCTGCGTTGTTTCTCCTTAAGTTCCTTGACCAGGCGTCGGGATTCATGGTCCAGGAAATCCAGCACCCGCTGCAGTTTGTCCTGGCTGTCCCGCTGGAATTTTTCCTGCCTGGCGCGCTGTTCTTCCTCGCGCTGCCGGAGGATGCGGCCGTCCTTCTCAAGGGCGGCCTCGCGCCGCGCCATCTCCTCCGCCTGTTCCATGAGCTTCAGGCGATCCGCCTCCAGCGACTTCAGGAACTCCCGCCAGTCCTGCTCCCGGCGCCCCAGCACTTTTTCAGCGTGTTCCAGCACGAAGCGGGGCAATCCAAGCTTGGCGGCGATGGTCAGGGCGCGGCTCTGACCCGGCTGACCGACCATCAGGCGATAGGTCGGAGCCAGACGGTTCTCGTCGAACTGCACGGAGGCGTTCTGGAAGCGCGGATGGCGGATGGCCCATTGGCTGATGTCGCCTAGGTGGGTGGAGCACAACACCCAGCAGTTGCGGCGTGAAAGCGCTTGGAGCAGGGCGATGCCCAGTGCGCCGCCCTCCTTGGGATCCGTGCCCGTGCCGAGTTCGTCCAGCAGCACCAGGCCGCCGCTCTTGGCCTGGGTGAGAATCGCCTTCAGGTGCAGGATGTGGCTGCTGAACGTAGACAGGCTGCCGATCAGGGTCTGGTGGTCGCCGATGTCCGCATGCAGCGTGGTCATTTCCGGCAGTTCGGTGCCCGCCCTGGCCGGAATGGCGCAGCCCGTCTGACCCAAGGCCAGGAGCAGGCCCACGGTCTTGAGCACCACCGTCTTGCCGCCCGTGTTGGAACCGGAGATGACCAGACCGGGGCGGGAAGCATCCAGTTCCAGGTTCAGGGGAATCACCTCGTGGTCCAGGGGCGCCAGCGCCAGGGCGGCGCGCACGGTGGGCAGGAGCAAGGGATGCCGGGCGTCGGCTAGATGGAGTCGTGCCGTACCTAATTCCGGCAGCATGCCGTCGCAGAGTCGCTGCCAGCGGAGCAGGGCCAGGATCTCGTCGGCCTCACCCTGGAAGAGGTGCCAGCGTTCGAAATCTTCCCGCCGCGCGCGGAACCGGTCGAGCAGTTCTCGGAGGAAGGCATGCACGGCTTGCAGGTATTCCTGCTCGGCTTCGACGCATTCGTTGTTGAGAGCCACGGCCTCGAAGGGCTCCACGAACACGGTGGCGCCGCTGGAGCTGCGGTCCAGCACCAGCCCGGGCACACTGCCCCTCCGTTCCACGCGCACCGGCAGGCAGAAGCGTCCGTTCCGCTCCACGATGCTGGCTTCCTGGAAGACATCCGCTCCGTTGTGGAGGATTCGCTGCAGGCAGTTCTGCACGGCCTGGAAGCGGCGCTGGCGTGCACGATGAAGCTCGGCAAGGCCGGGCACCCGGAGCGGATCGAGTTGGCCATCCTCCGTGAAACTCTTCTGCAAGAGCTCCACGAGGGGGGTCGGGTCGGGCAGGACTGCGGCCGTCACCTGCAGGCGGTCGATGCCCAAATGGGTTCCCGGTAGCGCGGGTCCCTCGGCCCATTCCAGGGCCGCGATGGAGCGCAGCAGGGTGGCGGTGGCCTTCAGGCCTTCCCGCAACTCTCGCCAGTGCTCGGGAAGGGGCCAGCCCGCCGGACTCAGAATCTGCGCCAGAGCCTCATCGAAGGCAACGATGGGAAAGACCGAAGGTTCCCGCGCCCACAGCGGAGCCAGTTCCATCTGGCGCAGTCGACGGAGGGCGCCCCTCTGGTCCCAGGGATGCATCCGGGTCAGGGCCTGTCGGCCCAACTGCGTCTTCGCTCCGCGGGAGACGAACTCCACCACCGTTGGGAATTCAACAGCTTCGAGTTCGATCTGCTGGAGGCGGTAGGGGTGAGTCATGGAAGCATCGATTCAACCTGGATTTTGCATTTCAGCTCTTGCAATAAACTGCTGAACCACAGAGGCCGCAGAGGAATACAGAGAACACAGAGAAAAGACACTGACAAGAGAAGACTTCTTTTCTCAGTGCCCTCTCGTTTTTTCCTCTGTGACCTCTGTGGTTCCTCTTTTCTCCCGAATGTGAACGCACGATCCGGGCTCAATGGTATCGGGCTGCCATCCCGCGAAAAAAAAGGCCCGCGGGAACGGGCCTTCAAGTTTACGCGCGGCGAAAGGGGCTCAGGGAGTCCCCATGATGCGACGCTCCTGGGCCAGGCGCTTGAGGGACTTCTTGCGGGCGG
>CAIPUA010000339.1 GCA_903868115.1 uncultured Holophagaceae bacterium | reverse complement strand
TGGCTGCCAGCTCTGACCGGGACATCCTGGCGCATGCCTTGTCGGAAGGACGCATCGTCATCACAGCGGACAGTGATTTTGCCTGGATGCATGCACTGGCAGGGTCCGCGCAGCCCTCGGTCATCCAGTTCCGGGAGGGCACGACTCGCCGTCCGGCGCAGCAGCTTGAACTCCTCTTGGCGAACCTGCCGATCCTCCGCGAGGATCTGGGGCAAGGAGCCATCGTGATCTTTGGCGACAGTCGCATGAGGATTCGCCCCCTGCCGATCCTTCGCTGACACTCCTTCTGTGGTTCAGCCGTTTGTTGCAAGAGCTGAAATACAAAAGCCAGGTTCAAGTTCAGGAGGAAGGCGATTCGAGGATCATGGGATGCTTTGCCCATGGCAACGCTTAACGGACCGATTCGCGGAGTCATCTTCGACTTCGGCAACGTCATCTACCGCTTCGATAACCTGCGGATTCTGGCGGGCCTTGCGCCGCTCTGTGGAAGGTCGGTGGGGGAACTCTCCCTGTTATTGAGGACATCGACGGTGGCCGATGACTACGAGGCTGGCCGCCTGGACTCGTCGGAATTCCTTGGCGAGGTTTCCCGCCTCTGCGGGTTTCCTTTCGAGGAGACGACCTTCATTCGGGCCTTCACGGACATCTTCACACCCATCGAAAGCACCCTGGAACTGGTCCAGAAGCTGGCTCCCCGCTATCGTCTCGGCCTGATTTCCAACACGAACCCCTGGCATTTCGAACACGCCATCCGCACCTGCGAGGTCTTTCCCCGTTTCGTTGCGGTCACGCTCTCCTTTGAACTGAAGGCCCTGAAGCCCGACCGCCGACTCTTCGAGGATTCCCTGCGCAAATTGGGACTTCCTGCCGAAGCCTGCGTCTTCATCGATGACCGCCCGGAATTCGCCGAGGCCGCCACCCGCCTTGGCATGCACGGCCTCACCTACACGGATGGCGAGAGCCTGATCGGCGCGCTGGCGGCGTTGGGCGTGCGGGGCTCGGCAGGCGGCTTGAAAGGCTGAACTTATTCTTCAGCGCATCATCCCCACATAGCCCGCCCATAGCGCCGGGCCGTAGAACACGATGGGAAAGGTGGCCAGCGCCAGGAAGCAGCCCAGGGGCAGCATGGTCTGGCTCTTGGCCCGACCGGTGATGAGGAGGGGAAGGGCGAACGCTACGGCGAGCAGGCTGGCGCCGAAGAGGATGCCCAGCATGGCGCCCCAACCCCAGAAGGCACCCAGCCAGGCCAGCATCTTGAAATCGCCCATGCCGAGGCCATCCGTTTTGCGGATGAGCTTGTAGATCGCGTTGACGAGCCAGGGCAAGCCGTAGCCCGCCACCAGCCCGAGGAGGCTCTCCTTCCAGGTGACGGGCAGGTGCCCCAGCGGAACCCAGCCGGGCGCCAGCTGCAGGCCGTTCGTGCAGGTCTCCACGGAGAGGATGTTCCAGGCTGTTCCCAGCACCTTGCTGAGGTGCTCCGGCCAAAGCATCTGCGGCAGGGTGAAGAGCAGCCCCAGCGCCATGAGCGGAAACTGGATCGCATCGGGCAGCATGAACTCGGTGAAGTCCGTGAAGAAGAGCACGATCAGCGCGCAGCCGCAGAGAATGCCCTTCAGCCAGACGAGCGTGCCGAAGGGGAAAACCCACACAGAGCCCGCCAGCAGGAGCCCCGCCAGCAGTTCCACCAGCGGGTACCGGAAGGGGATGCGGCTGCCACAGTCCGCGCACTTGCCGCGCAACACCACCCAGGACACCAGCGGAATGTTGTGGTACCAGCGAATGCGCGCCTGGCATTTCGGGCAGTGGCTGGGTTTGGTCACCACATTGCGATCCGCGTCATTTTCCAGTGGCAGGCGATGGATGAGCACATTGCCAAAGGAACCCAGGATGAGCCCGAAGGGGGCCAGCACCAAGGAGAGCAGCCAGGGCGGAAGGTCGAAGGTGGGCATGGAATGAGGATAGAGCACCCCATGAGGAATGGCGCAGGGGAACGGAACTCTTCGCCATGATCTGCGGCACAATGCCTAGAACAGGAGCCTTCATGCGCACCCTTTCGCTCGCGGTCCTCACTCTCGCCCTCCCCCTCGCGGCCCAAAGCAAACCCGCCTCGAAGCCGAAACCCAAGCCGTCCGCCATCGTTGCGGAACCTGCGCCCGCGCTAGCTCCCGAACCCACGCCTGCCCCCAAGCCCAAGCCGAGGGTGAAGCTGGAGACCAGCTACGGCCCCGTCATCCTGGAACTGGAGCCCGAACTGGCGCCAGCCACAGTGGCCAACTTCCTCCGCTACGTGAAGGAAGGCCATTATGCGGGGACCATCTTCCACCGGGTGATCCCGGGTTTCATGGTGCAGGGGGGCGGCCTCGTCGAGGATCTCTCAGAAAAACCGGGCCATGCCCCCATTCCCAACGAGGCGCCCGCCACCTTCAAGGCCGGGCTGAAGAATGTTCTGGGCACCCTGGCCATGGCCCGCCAGGACGATCCCCACAGTGCCACGGCCCAGTTCTACATCAATACCAACCGCAACGAGGTCCTCGACCACCGCGCCCCCACCGGGAAGGACTATGGCTACTGCGTCTTCGGCCGGGTGGTGGAAGGCCTGGAGGCCATCCTCAAGATCGAGAAGGTCACCACCGTTTGGCGCCGGGGCATGCAGAATGTTCCGGAATACCCCGTGCGGATCAAGTCCGCCGAGGTGCTGCCGGAGAAATGAGCTCCCCGCGCCCTTTCCTCCGCCCGCTCCTGGTCTGGCTCTTCGCCGGCCCTTGGATGGCCGTGCTCACGCTGGGCGGTTTCCTGTTGGCACCTTTCCTCGGCGGGGCGCGGGCCTTCTGGCTCGTGGCGCCGCTCTACCTGCGCCAAGTCAAGGTGCTCTTCGGAATCCGCTGCCGCCTGGAGGGCTGGGAGAACCTGCCCGATGACATTCGGAGTGGTCTGCGCCCGGCCATTTTCGTGGGCAACCACACCTCCCTACTGGATCCGCCCCTGGTCATCACTACCCTGCCCTGCCGCCCCGTCTTCCTCGCCAAGAAAGAGTTGGCCTTCATTCCCGTACTTGGGTGGATCATCTGGCTGGCGGGCTTCATCTTCATCGACCGCCGCAATCGCCTGCGCTCCCTCGCGAGCCTGAAGGACGCGGCCCGCCGCATCCGCGAGGGCCAGAGCCTGGCCGCCTTCCCGGAGGGCACCCGCAGCCTGGACGGCCATCTCCTGCCCTTCAAGAAGGGGGCCTTTGCCCTGGCCCTCAAGTCCGGGGTGCCCATCGTACCGCTGGGCATCCGGGGCGGGCGCGAGGTGCTCCCCAAGGGCACCTGGCGGGTGGCGCCCGCCGAATACCGGCTGCGGGTGGGAACGCCCCTCTACCCGGGCGATTTTGCAAATCTCGAGGCCCTGCGCGCCACGGCGGCTCGGGCCGTGGAAGCACTCGTCTCATTTCCGTGAAAGGAGATCTCCAATGGCATCCTTCGACCTGATCGTCATCGGCAGCGGCCCCGGGGGCTATATCGCCGCCATCCGGGGCGCCCAACTGGGACTCACCACGGCCCTCGTGGAGAAGGATCCGGCGGGCCTGGGCGGTACCTGCCTGCGCCGGGGCTGCATCCCCGCCAAGACCTGGCTGGAGAGCGCCCACCGCTTCGAACAGATGCACAGCCTGGCCGAATACGGCATCGCGGGCGTGGATGTTTCCCAGATGAAGGCCGACCTCACCGCCATCGTGGCCAAGAAGAACAAGATCGTATTCAAGAACGGCAAGGGCATCGAGTTCCTCATGAAGAAGAACAAGGTGACGGTGCTCAAGGGCATCGGCAAGCTGCTGGGCGGGGGTCGGGTGGAGGTGCTGGGCGAGACTGCCGAGACCCACGACGCCAGGAAGATCATCCTGGCCACGGGCAGCGTGGTGAAGGAACTGCCGGGGCTGGAAACCGACGGCGTCCGGGTGCTCAACAGCGACCACCTGCTGGACATGAAGGAAGTTCCTTCCCAGCTCGTGATCCTGGGCGCCGGCGCCATCGGCGTGGAATTCGCTTCCGTCTTCGTGCGGCTGGGCGCCAAGGTCACGCTGGTGGAACTGATGGACCGCATCCTGCCCATCGAGGACGCCAGCATCGGCGAGGAACTGGCCAGGCTGCTCACCAAGCTCCACAAGCTGGATATCCGCGTGAAGACCAGGATCGCCACCATCGAACGCCTGGAGGAAAAGGTTGTCTGCCACCTGGAGGGCGACAAGCCCGGCGTGGTGGAAGCCAGCCATCTACTGGTGGCGGTGGGCCGCGGCCCGGTCACGACCGGCGTGGGCCTGGAGGCGACCCAGGCCAAGGTGGAGCGCGGCTTCGTGGAGGTGGACGCATTCATGCGCACCTCAGAACCGGGCCTCTTCGCCATCGGCGATATCGTGAAGACGCCCATGCTGGCGCACGTGGCGGGCGACGAGGCCGTGGTGGCCGCGGAGCAGGCCGCCATGGAACTGGGCAAGGACGTGCAGCCCCACGCCATCAACTACGGCCGGGTGCCCAGCTGCACCTACTGCGATCCTGAAGTGGGCTGCATCGGCCTGACCGAACAGAAGGCCAGGGAAGCGGGCCGTGAGGTGATCGTGGGCAGCTTCCCCTTCATGCCCCTGGCCAAGGCCAACATCCTGGGGGAGCCCCACGGCTTTATCAAGATCGTGGCCGACAAGCAGTATGGCGAGATTCTGGGCATCCACATTCTGGGCCCCAAGGCCACGGAGCTCATCGCCAGCAGCGTGGCCCTTCTCGGCGGCGAATACACCGTGGAAGAGCTGATCCACACGATGTATCCTCACCCCACGCTCAACGAGGCCTTTCCCGAAGCCGCCCGCGCCGTCTACGGCCGGGCCTTGAACCTGTGAGGCACCCATGATCCCTCTCGGAATAACCGGATTGGTGAAGGAAGGCCCGCTGCAGGGCTGGTTCGTGCGCGTTTCGCAAATGGAACTGCCCAAGGGTTTCCTGGTGGCCCGGGCCCGCAACGAGGCGATGGATCAGACCCTGATCCTGGATGGTCTCTTTCCCGAGCAAACCAAGCTCGAGGCCTTCTTCGAATCCCAGGCCCCGGTGGTGGAGTGGCGGGACTGACATGAACGCGCCACGGAGGTTAGTCCTTGCCGCAGTGCTACTGCTCGCGGCGCCCAGGGCCTTTTCCAAGGAACTTGGCCAGCTGTTGTACGCCACCCGCGCGGGCCGTGCCATCACCCTGAAAGTGACCGACGGCGGCCACCCCACTCAGATGAGCCTACGGCCCGAAGTCGGCGAGGCCGAGGCGTTCCGCGTTTTTGTCCTCACCCATGCAGGCCAGGAGGGACTCCTCGCCAGGGACACCCACCTGCTCCCCGAGAAGGCGCCTCTTGGCTGGAGGGTGCAGGCGAACCGGAGGGACGCGCTGCTGAAGAACCCCGAAATCACCTACTGGCGCTACGCACCGGGCTGGGTCATTCCCGTACGCTTTCGATTCGCGGGCCAGACCTGGGAACTGCTGAACGCCAACCTGCCGCCCCGGCTGTTGGTGACGATGCCGGGCCAAGCCCGGTAGTCATCGGAGACGCCAAACTTCAGCCCAGCCCCATCTGTTGCTCCAGCACCACGGAAAGCGCCTCGTCCAGGGCGTAGGGCTTCACCAGCAATTGGGAGATCCCGACTCGCTGCGCCGCCAGGACCAGCGGAACGGAAACTTCCTCGGCGGCCAGGACGATGGGGGGCAGTTCCAGCCCCGCTTCACGCAACCGCTGCACCATCTCCAGGGATTCGAGCACGGGTTGTTCCGTATCGATGAGGAGCAGACCCACGCCGGGTTCCAGGGAAAGCACCACCACATCGTCCCAGCCCATGGCCACCAGAACCCGTCCGTAGCCTTCGTCCAGGAGATGATCGCGAAGCAGCTCGCCGTGCCCCGCCGAAGCGAGAATCACCATCGCCCGGGAGCGCTTCTTCAGGCGGAGGAGGGCCACATTGCGACTCGCACTCGGAGCTTCGGCAACACCGGATGCCTGGGCAGGCGGTGCTGGCATCCCTGGTGAAACTGCAACCTCGGACCGGATGGGCTCCGGCAGCTTGGTGGCCGGGATCGCTTCAACCGCTTTTTCCGTTCTTTCGGGCCGCGGACTCGGTGCGACATCCGGCCCGTCCGCCACCGACTTGCGCCGCACCTTGGGTGGCACGGTGCTGGGGATGTTCCCCGCGCGACCGGAGACCATGCTCCGGATGGTTCCCGCGTAATCAGACTTCTCCAGGATGAGCCCCAGCGCCAGCCCACCCCCCCGGTCGTCGATATAGGCGACCTTCCCGCCCATTTCCATCACCGCCGGGCACCGAGGCACCTTGTTGAGCTTGAGGATCATGAAGCCATGCCCCACGGAAACCAACGCAGTACCAAGGCCGAGCTTCTTCTGGTCCTTCAGGTTCATGGCCTTTTCAACCCGCACCCGGCAGCCACTTTCCGACAGGTTATCCAGGATGCCATTGATCCCAACTCCTTCGAATAGACTGCTGAGGCCCGTGAGAGTGGCTCCCTCCTTGGCGTTCAACCGGGCCCGGGGCTGTTTGCGTCGTTCCAGGAGTTCGAGTTCATCCGGGAGCGCGAGGATCACGGTCGTCCCTCGGATTTCCACCATCTTCATGGAAGCGCCCATGCGCAGGTTTTCGTGGATGAAGACCACCTCGGCCTTGGCTCCCTTTTCTCCCGCAAAGGAGCCGGTCACCTGCAGATTCAGGGTGCCGGCCTTCTCATCCAGGGCCTGGAGCACGGCCGAGTGGTCCACCTTGCGCCCATCCCTTACGAGAAAGGGACTGCGAACGCGCTGGGCATCCTCGAGGTAAGCCATCACGAGCTCAGGGTTACCGCCCTCGCTTTTGTCCTTCCCAAAATTGAATAGGGCCATAGGCTCCACCGAGAATACCCCTGCATCGTCCCACCTTGACCTCGCCTTGAGAATGGTAAAACCGTGCAAGGTTCATTTGCGCGCATTTCCGATACTCTCGAAGCCATGACCGAACGCCCCACCCGCTGCTTCCTTCTCGCCCACCAGGGCCCCCAGGACCGAGAGGCAGACATCGGGGAACACCTGGACGAATTGGGGGAGTTGACCCGGGCCTGCGGAATGGAACCGGTCGGCCGGGAGCATCTTCGCCGAGCCGTGATTGACGCCCGCACCTTCTACGGCAAGGGCCAGATCGAGACTGTGGCAGGCGAGGCCCGGCGCCTGGAGGCCGTGCTCCTGCTCTGCGATGACGAACTCTCTGGCAGCCAAGTGCGCAACATCGAAAAAACCACGGGGATGACCTGCCTGGACCGCACGGGCCTCATCCTCGCCATCTTCGAACAGCGCGCCCAGAGCCGGGAGGCCAAGGCCCAGGTGGAACTGGCCCGCTACGAGTACGAACTGCCCCGCCTCAAGGGCGCCTGGACCCACCTGGAGCGCCAGGGCGGCGGGGTGGGCCTGCGCGGCGGCCCCGGCGAAACCCAGATCGAGGTGGACCGCCGCATGACGCGCCTGCGCATCAGCCAGCTCAAGAAAGAACTGCAGCACCTGGAGCGGGTCCGCGAAACCCAGCGCCAGGGCCGCGCCCCGGGCATCCCCCGCATTTCCCTGGTGGGCTACACCAACGCGGGCAAGACCAGCCTGCTGCGTGCCCTCACCGGGGAAGGCGAACCCCAGGACATGCTCTTTGCCACCCTGGATACCACCACTCGCAAGGCCTGGCTGGGCTGGGACGAAGGGGCCATTGAACCCCGCCATGTGCTGGTGAGCGATACGGTGGGCTTCATCCGAAAATTGCCCCACCAGCTTGTGGCGGCTTTCCGCAGCACCCTGAGCGAGGTCCGCACGGCCGATGCCCTGCTGGTGGTGGCCGATGCCGCCAGCCCGGAATTGGAGGACCAACTGAAAGTGGTCGGTGCCACCCTGCACGACATTGGCTGCAAGGATCAGCCACGGCTCCTGATCCTGAACCAGGTGGACCGCCTGCCCCGTCCCAGGCGCCTGGATCTCAAACGCCAGCACCCCGCCGCTGCTTTGACCTGTGCCCTTACCAAGGAAGGCCTCGACGATGTGCGCGGCTGGCTCATGGAGCTGATCCCCGGACCGCCGAAGCCGAGGGAGTTAGAGGCCTGGGAATTGCACGAAACCTCAGAGAAACCAGACTGAGCTTGGGCTGGAAAAAGAGGGAGGTTTTCATGCGCCAAACATCCCGCGCTCTGTTCCTTGCAGCCCTCGTCGCGTTCGCCACTTCTGCCGTCAGTCGGGCGCAGACGCCGCTGCCGTGCGGTTTCTGGATTGCGGGGGAATTGGGCAATGGGTCGGTATCACTCAGCTCCGATGTCGCCTCTCGCAGCAAGGGCGGGCTGGCCATGGGACTGGAGGGAGGCTACGCCTTCAATCGCGTGTTCTCCCTGGGCCTGCGTCTGAATGGGAGCACCCTGGAAAATTCGAATCTCCAGGACCCTTCCAAGGGCGAAAGCGTCTCCCAGTTCTCGGCGATGGTGCGGGTGTGTCCATGGCCTGGAACGGGGATCTTCCTGCGCGGGGGTGCGGGTTCCCTGCGCTACACAAACAACCGTCCCGAGGAATTCGGTGGCAGTGGCACCGGGCTGTTCCTCGGCGCCGGCTACGAATTCCCCCTATGGAAGCGCCTTCACCTCGCACCCGTGGTGGATCTCGCATGGGGCAAGCTCGATGATGTGGACAACGCCCCTGTTACCATCCGCAACCAGACCAGCATGTTGTTCGGTTGAATGACGTCCTCTGCGATGTCGTGCAGGGCGCCCTCGGTGTTGATCGATACTTGGGTGGTTTCCATGTCCAGCGCATCGGTCTTGACGGCTTCCGCCTCTGCCAAGGGCAGGAGGCGCTGCGAGGCTGATCCCCTTCATCGGACATCCAGCCCAAGCAATCGATTGCTCTCCTACACCGGCTGGGTGAGGTCGACTCCCGCGCCAAGGGTTTTCTGCGGGCCCACCAGGAATTCCGGAATGCCTGGAGCAGGTTCTTTACACCAGGGAAATTCTCGGATTCCGAATACCCCACAGCAGCGTAGTTCCTTGCCTAGCATCGAGGGCCTCGGGTGACCGAGGCCCTCGATTCATCTTTTTTTGGGCTAATCTGTTGAAATTTTGCCATAGCGTGGCATATTTTCATCATGATTCAACGTTGCCTTACCCCCTTGGTTGCTGAAGCCTTGACCGATACTCCCGTGGTTCTGCTGCTGGGAGCCCGACAGGTCGGGAAGAGCACCCTGGCCAAGGCCATTCTTGAATCGCACCCCGAGGGCCGCTTCCTGAGCCTGGATGACCCGGCGGTTCGGCGGGCCGCCGAGGTGGACCCCATGGGCTTCGTGGCCCAGTCCAAGGGGTTGACCGTTCTGGACGAAATCCAACTGGCCCCCCACCTCTTTCGGGAGATCAAGGCCCAGGTGGACAAGGATCGGCGGCCCGGGCGGTTTCTCCTGACGGGATCGGCCAATGTGCTGGTGCTGCCCAAGCTTTCGGAGTCGCTGGCGGGCCGCGTGGAATTGATCACGCTCGAAGGCCTTTCCCAGAGCGAAATCTTCGGGCATTCCAGCAATCTTGTGGACCGTCTCTTCAATGAGGGACCCCTCCCGCTCCAGCACCTGGAACTGGACCGCGACGCGATGATTGCCGCCATTCTCGCGGGTGGCTTCCCGGAGGCTCGGGGCCGGGCCGCTGGTCGGAGGCGCAGCCAGTGGTTCGAAAGCTACCTCCAGACCCTGCTTCAGCGGGATGTGAGGGACCTCTCCCAGATCGAAGGCATCACCCAGTTGCCGCGCATCCTGGAACTGTTGTCCGTGCGCTCGGCGGGTCTGCTGAACCTTGCCGAACTCTCTCGGACGCTGGGAATTCCCCTCAACACACTCAAACGCTACCTGATTCTCCTGGAAGCGCTCTTCATCCTGAACACCTTGCCCGCCTGGAACAGCCATCTGGGCAAGCGTCTGGTGAAGGCACCCAAGCTGATGCTCCGGGACACCGGACTGATGGCCCACCTGATGGGGGCCGAACTGGACCGCCTGAAGAGTGACCCCGACCTGTTGGGAGGCCTGCTGGAGACCTTCGTGGTGGGCGAAGTGCGCAAGCAGATCGGCTGGTCCCAAAATCGCATCAAGCTGTTCCACTACCGCACCCTCCCGGGCCAGGAGGTGGACCTCCTCCTGGAGCGTGCCGACGGGCGGGTGGTGGGCCTGGAAGTGAAGTCCCGTGCCAGCATCCAGCCCAAAGACTTCAAGGGGCTCCAGAACCTATCCGAGACCCTTGGGGACGCCTTCCATCGCGGGGTCGTGCTCTACACGGGCACAGAGGTTCTACCCTTTGGCCCCAAGATGTGGGCGGTGCCTGTCTCCAGCCTATGGGAATCCCTCCAGGACTGAAATGGAGCCGAAATAGACGGCCCACTGCTTGTCGTGGCAAACTTTGAGGATCCGGAGGGATGGCCGAGTGGTTGATGGCTCTAGTCTTGAAAACTAGCGTGGGTGCAAGCTCACCGGGGGTTCGAATCCCTCTCCCTCCGCCAGATGCCCCGCAGGGAATCAGCCCACTCAAGGCACTGGAACAAAGTGTGATGGGCGTAGATGGTGCTTGGAGCCGACCGCACATGGGTCTGCCTTCCTCTCCTCCGCAAAAGGAGGTATCACCCGGCAACAATCCTTGCAGATGGGCTCCGTTCTAGGTACCATCGAGGGTTCCGGGAGAGATGCCGGAGTGGCCGAACGGGCTCGCCTGCTAAGCGAGTGTATTGGGTAAACCAGTACCGAGGGTTCGAATCCCTCTCTCTCCGCCAGATGCACCACTGAGCCCTTGAGAAATCAGGGGCTTAATTTTGCAAGTTCAGGTTGTCTCTCGTACCGGCGAATCCGAT
>CAIPUA010000338.1 GCA_903868115.1 uncultured Holophagaceae bacterium | reverse complement strand
TGGCCATGAGTGGGCGCTGGCAGCAAGCCGAGCCATTCTTCGATCGCGCGTTGGCGCAGGCTCCCGCCGATCCTGAAATCGTGTACGGCTATCTGGATGCTCTCAACACCCGGCAAACCCGCAAGCAACTAGGCGAAGCCGAGCAGAAGCGCCGCCTGGCCGCGGAGGCTCTGCGGCTGCTGCCTTTCGTCAAGACGCGCGCCAGAGCCATCGAAGCCATCGCCGATGCCCTCCTCGACGCCGGACAGCCCGAAGAGGCCTGGCACATTGCCAAGGAGGCTCTTGCCCAGGCCGATGCCCCGAGCTTGGTGCGCCTGCAATTGGGCAAACTCGCCGCTCGCAGCGGCCTGCATCAGGAAGAAGGCCTGGTTCACCTGGATCAAGCCCTCCGCGAACCCATGGAGGGAGGTTCGGCGGGCTATCCCGGAGCCTGCTGGCGAAAGGGGCAGATTCTGAAGGCTCTTGGAAAGAAGAGTGAGGCTAGAGCGGCCGCTGAAGCCTCCCTAAAGCTGGACTCGAAACATCCCGGAGCGAAGAAATTGCTTTCTGTTTTGTGAAGCTTGGTAACAAAAAGAAGCCGCCGGTTTCCCGGCGGCTTCGGGTCGAGGGCCCAAGGCTACTTGATGGGCTTCATGGTTTTGGGATCCCGCAGGGGCAGTTTCACGAAGGGAAGTTTCGTCACCTCCGCCAGTTTGCCGGGGTGATCCTTTACATCACCTTCCTCGACCTCGCTAGCCTTGCCCACCGCCAGGATGATCATCTCAGAGGGATTCAGATATTTTTGGGCCACTCGTTGAATGTCCTCCTTGGTCACGGCCTGGATCTTCTCCCGGAAGCTGGACCAGTAGTCTTCCGGCCAGCCGTTGATGGCCTCGCTAGCGAAGGTGTTGGCGATAGCGCCCTTGCTGGGAAAATTGGCGGGGAAGCCATCGAGGATGGAGCGCTTCTTGTCAGAGAGTTCCTCGTCCGTCAGGGGTTCCTTCCGGATGCGCTCGATCTCAGCCAGGGCTAGACGCAGGGCGTAGGCCACGGAGCGGTTCTTGGTCTGGAACTGGCAGGTCCAGTCCCCGCGCCAGTGGATGCCAGGCTCAAAATTGCTGGTGATGCCGTAGGTCAGGCCTTCGTCGGAGCGGATCTTCTTCATGAAGCGGGTGGTCATGGCATTCCCGCCCAGGATCTCGTTCAACACCTCGGTGGCGTGCCAGTCCGGGTCACTGCGACGCAGGCCGGGCAGCACGAAGCCCACGACCGATTGGGGAACATCCTTGTCCGCCAAGTAGATGCCGGGCTTGCGAGCAAAGTCAGGGGCGGGCACCTTCGGGCTCACCTGGGCATCCTTGCCCGGCTTGAGGGTGCCGAGGGTGGCGTTCAGGTGGTCCAGCATGACCTTCTTTTCAAACTTGCCCGTAACGGAGATGACGAAGTTCGAAGGATGGAGGAGCTTGGCATGGATGGCCTTCAGGTCCGCCTGCGTGATGGCATCCAGACTGCCAATCGTAGTGGGGCGAGTGGTCCAATGATTTTCGCCGGACAGGAGGTAGCCCAGGGTGTAGCCATAGATGGACTGGGGGGCGTCGTTGCGGCGCTCAAGTCCCTGAAGGGTGTTCTTCTTGGCCAGATCGATCCGGTCCTGGGCGAAAGCGGGTTCCTGGAGCACTTCCATGAAGAGCTTCAGGCCCTCCACCAGGTCCTTTTCCATGACATTGAAACTGAGGCTGCCCGTTGTAGCCCCGAAGCGAGATTCAATGGCACCCGCCAGGAATTCCAGACGCTCATCCAGCTGTTCGGCAGGCGTTCTTAAGGTGCCGCCGGCGCGCCACTGACTGCCGAAGAGGCCAGCGAGGCCTTCCTTGCCCGAGGGGTTCAGGTAGGAACCGCCTCGGATCTGCAGGCTTAGACGCACGAAGGCAATGGAGGGATCCGGGGCGATGTAGACCGGGATGCCATTCTTCAGCTTGGCCTTGAAATCCTTCGTCAGAGGCGTGGCATAGGAGAGTGGCTTGTAATGTAGCTTCTCGGGACGATCGGGGATGTCCTGGGCTCCCAGGGTGGATACACCGAGGGCGAGGGCGAGGGCGATTCGGTTGATCATCACTTGGTCTCCAGCTTCTGCACGCGCGCGCGGAGTTTCTTCAGCATGTATTCAATGGCGGGCTTCACCTGTTCCGGTACCTGGCCCACTTGGCCTTCCATCTGTCCGATCACTTCCTTGAGCTTGGGCAAGTCGAGCTTCTCGATTTGGGCGAGTTGCGCCTGGATCCCGGCCTGCATCTGCTCGGGCAGTTTGGCCAGTTCGGGGTCTACAGGGGCCGCGCCGCCCTTGCGGGTGTAGATGAGGACATTCCGGTTCTCTCGGGTGAGGTACTGCTTGGCCACCCGCTGGACATCGGCCCGGGTGACGGCCTGGATCTGCTTGGGCTCGTCGAGGAAATCCTTGTAGGTTCCGGCGGCTTCGGATGATGCCAACTGGATCATGAGACCCATGTTGTTCTCGATGCGGGCATAGGAGCTGGCCAGGCTCTGGTTTTTCACCTTCTGGAGTTCGGTTTCGGAGATTCCGTCCTTCTGGATCTTCTCGATCTCGGCGTAGAGGGCCTTTTCTACATCCTCGGGCTTCTTGTCGCTGGCAGAGGTGCCAGTGAGTACGAACGTGCCCGCGTACTTCTGCCCTGCGGCGTAGCCACCGGCATTGGTTGCGACCTTTTGTTTCAGCACGAGATCCTTGTAGAGGCGCCCCGAGCGGCCGTTCAGCACAGAGCCCAGCACATCGAGGGCGGGGCTGTCTTTGTGGACTTCAGGCACGGCCTTGTACGAAACACGGACACTGGGAGTGGTTTCCGCCTCGGCGTACATCCGCTGCTCAGCGGTCTGG
>CAIPUA010000337.1 GCA_903868115.1 uncultured Holophagaceae bacterium | reverse complement strand
CTCACGGCGGGGTCGCGCGTGGTCATCGCCGCCACGCTGCACTTCGAGCCTTCAGGCGCTTCGCGCCTGAAGAGGCGCTGTTCGCTTACGCTCACAGCGGTAAGGGAGGTGAACCTCGTCGTAACTGATCTGGGGATGTTTGAAGTCATGGGCGGTCGTTTCTTCCTGCGGGAGTATTTCGAACCCTATACGCCCGAGTGGATCAAGGCGCGCACGGACGCGGAGATCGTGATTCCCAATGACTGTCGCCCCTCGAGCTTCGAGTGAGCCTTCCCTCGCCGGGCTGAGTGAATGCCGGAAAGGGGCGGGGCTCCTGCTCTTCCGATGGGCCAACACCCACCCGCCAGGGAAAAGCTTGGCCGGAAAGCCATGAAGACTTGACATACCCAGGTACTCTTAGCCCATGTCCACCGCGAAGCCTTCCCTGTTGTCTCGCCTGAAGGGTGCGAAAGAACTTTCGGCCAGCCAGCGCCGCATCTCGGATTGTCTGCAGGCCAACATGAACGAGGCGGCGCTCTGGGGGGTGGAGGATCTGGCACAGGAGTCGCACACCTGCGTGGCGACGGTGGTGCGCTTCGCCAAGAAACTTGGCTACTCGGGCTTTCTGGAAATGCGCAAGGCCCTCGTGAACTCGGCCAAGAAGCACTACCAGCGCGGCGACCAGCTCCTGGAGGCGCCCTCCCAGGCGGCGGCGACGCTGGTGGAAGTGGCCCGCCGGGACATCCGCAACATCGAGCTGCTGGTGCAGGCCGTGAACGAGGAACTGCTCCAGGGCGCCACGCAGCTGCTCAAGGCGAGCCGCCTCCGGCTTGTCATCGGGGACGGGGTCTCCGCACTGATGGCGCGGCAGTTGGCCTATCTCTTCATCAACACCGGCGTGCCCACCATGGAGGGCAGCCCCGCCGATTTCGCCAGCCAGGTGGGCAACCTGGACTCGCGGGATCTGCTCATCGCCATCAGCATCACGCCCTACACGCGGGAGACCCTGGATGCCGCGGCCTATGCGCGCAAGCGGGGGATTCCCGTGCTGGTGTTCACGGATGGCGTGCACTCCCCGCTGGCCAAGATCGCGAGCCTGGCGCTGCCCATTCCGGGCAAGAACCTGCTCTTCTCCCACAGCCTCGCGGCATTCGGAGTCCTGGCCCATGCCCTGGCCACCTCCATCGCCCGGGAGGATCCCCAGAGCGCGCTGAAGAAGCTCCACGAAGTGGAACGAGTGGCCCGGCCCAAGTTCACCAAGGATTGACGCCGATAAATGATGACGATGGAATTGTCGGCAACCTCGCCGCCATCGCCCACCTCAGCTGCGTGACCTCTGCGACCGAGCGAAGCCATTCATCCTTACCATTTCAGCGGCCTATGCGCCTTCCGATGGGGTTGCGGCCCCGGGCGCGCTGAAGTTTTGCCGATGAATGAAAAAAAACTTGACCCATGAAGGGTTGAAGCATAGTTTTCTAGTCAAACCACTAACCGTAGGAGGAATCATGGCTCGAGGTAAAGGCTTTGCTGGTTTCAGTGCGCTCATGCTTGTGCTCGCGGCCGCGCCTGCGGTCCTCGTGG
>CAIPUA010000336.1 GCA_903868115.1 uncultured Holophagaceae bacterium | reverse complement strand
TGCCCTGTCCCGTGGCAGGATCCCGCACGACAATGCCGTTGACCGTGTACTGGGCCGAGGCTCGAATGCCACCTCGAATAACGGCGTAGTCCGTTTCGGTCGCCACGACACCCGGCGCGATGCTCAGGGCGCCCAGCACATTGATGCTGCCGCCCATAGGCAGGGACTGGAGCTGCTCGAAGGACATGGTGGTGGCTGTCTTGGTATCGGTCTTGTCCAGCGCAGCGGCCGTGCTCGTCACCTCTACCACCATGCCGGCAGTCTCGACCGGACGGAGACGCAGGTCCTGCCGGACGGTCTGGCCTGCCGTCAGGTTGAGCGTGGCCTTGGAGCCCACGAAATTGGACTTGGCGACATTCAGGTTGTAGGTGCCGGGCAGGACCAGGGGCAGCCGGTATTCACCCTTTTCATCGGTCTGGGCCGTGCGGACCCCTAGCAGGGCCTCTCCGGTGAGAGTCACCAGGGCCCCCACAACAGCCTTGCCTTTGGGATCGGTCACTGATCCGCGGATGGTACCCACGCTCTCCTGGGCGGAGAGCGCGGTTCCCACGATCATCACGCCCAGCAGGGTGAGTCGATTCAGGTGCTTCATGTGGAAACCTCCTTGTGCATTGCTGAAATATTCAAGAGGGCTAGAAATTTATGCCGACGCTGAATTCGAGGACCGACTTGAATCGCTTTCGCATTTCCGTCGTGGCGGGCTGGCCTGTGTAGCTGAAGGGCAGGTAGTTGATCTCCTTGAACCCGAGGAAACAGAGGTTCGTCTCGACGAAGAACACCTTGGTGACATCGTACCGAAGCCCCGCAAAGCCGCCCGGAGCCAAACTGGTTTTCTGGAACTGGGTATAAAACTTCTCCGAACCCAGGACGACGGGGGTGGTCACATTCCGATTGACCACCACATTGATGCCCCCGGTGACATCCTGCTGGGAACGCAGGAAGCTCAGGTTGATGCCGCCCCGCGCGGAGAGACCCTGCGTCCAGAAGGGGAATCGATACCCGAGGCTGAAGGTGACGCCATCGAGGTTATCCCGCCGGATGTCCACGGAATCGTAAGCCCTATCGGCCTTCGGGAGCCCATCGGTGCCCAGCACATAGGCGGTGATCTGGCCGGTGGTGCCGTTCGTGCCGTAGCCCGTGCCGAGTTGGGTGGCATCGTAGCTAAAATTGCGGAAGACGCGGTATTCGGCGCCCAGGAAGGCCTGGCCCTTGGCGACGGGCATGGCCAATTCGGCACCCAGGTGGATGTTGGTGCGGGAGCGGCCCTGCCCCGGATCGAGCAGAAAGGGCCCCGCGCCGAGTTTGAAACTCAACTGAAGGTCCTGGGCCGCGCACGGAGCGGCCAACGCGAGCAGAAAGACCCCTGAAATCAGTTTGTTTCGTGTGTGCATAGCGTTCCTCCGAAAAGTGGGGAGTAGATAGAGAAACCGGGTGGTGCAATGGCGAATAAGGGGAAGTGTGTGCCTGGGGGCGGTTAAAGCCTGTTAAATTTTCTGATCCAGCCATTTCGTGGGTTGGCTGTGGGGAGGAGCGTGGACCATGTACCGGATCCTGATCGTGGATGACGATCAGAACCTGCGGGGCATCCTCGTCAAGGCCCTCACGAAGGCGGGCATGATGGCGATCGCCGCGGAGAACGGGGCCATGGCCCTGGAACTCCACCGGGCTCAGCCTGCGGACCTTTTGGTGCTGGACCTCATGATGCCCACCATGAACGGGTTCGAGGTCCTGAAAGCCCTTCGGCCCCGGGACGAGGTCCCCGTGCTCATGCTCACCGCCGAGGGGCAAGAGCGGAAGCGCGTGGAGGGCTTCCGCCTGGGGGCGGATGACTACATGGTGAAACCCTTCAGCATTCAGGAACTGCTGGCCCGCATCCGGGCCATCCTGAGGCGGACGACCCGCTTTGAAGAACCCAAGGCTCTTTGCTCGGGACCCTTCGAGCTGGATCGCATGAACAAGTGCCTTCTCAGGGACGGGTCCTCTGTGGGCCTATCCCCCATGGAATACCACATCCTGGAAGTGCTTATGTCCCATGCCGGGCAGGCCCTCACACGCCTGGATCTGCTCAGACTCGCCTGGACGACGGACTCGCGTCCTTCCCCGCGCACGGTGGATGTGCACATGGTCAGCTTGCGGCGAAAGCTCATCCTGGAGGACGATCCCAGATGGATCCTGACTTCCGGAACCCATGGCTACTGCTGGACCGCGGCCCTGCATGAGAAGGCTTGAGGCGCTTCAGGGTTTCTGAGGGAAGCTGATACGGAAGGTGGATCCCGCGCCCATGCTGCTTTCCAGTACAAGCTGCGCTCCCATGGCCTCCAGGACGGTCTTAACGATATTCAGGCCCAGCCCCGTGCTGCTTTCGCCCGCAGTCGGCTGGGCGGACAAGCGGGTGAAGCGACCGAAGACTTTGGCCAAGTCCTCTTCCGTGAAACCAGGACCTTCATCACTCACCTCGATGGCCCCCGGTTTCAGGACCACCCGAACGGAGCGGGTGGGCGGCCCCGGTGCGGTGAATTTCACGGCATTGGAGATCAGGTTATCGAGCACCTCCCGCAGGTAGAAGGGGTCCACCCACAGGAGGGGCAGAGCTTCATCGGCCAAGACATTCAAGGCGATGTCCTTGACCGCAGCCTTGTGGAAGTGCTGCTCCACCACTGATTCCACCAGGGCCCTGGGTTCCACGGCAACCATTTGGAGATCCAGGGCGCCGGTTTCGATGTGCGAGATATCCAGCAGACGCCGGATCATCTCCTGCATTTCGCTGGAGATCCTCAGGATTTCCCTGGACCCTTCCTCCGCCTCGTGCGGAGCGGCCTCGGCCCCCAGGAGTTCAGCTTGTAGTTGGATGGTGTGCAACGGATTCCGGAGATCGTGGGCCACGATGCCGAGCATCTGGTCTTTGTCCTCGTTGATCTGGGCCAGACGCTGGTTAATTCGCTCGAGAGTTTCGGCCTTGCTGCGGATTTCGGCGGTGGCCTCCTCCACCTTGACCTGCAGTTCCACATTCCTCCGCTTGAGCATTTGGAAACGCAAACGCATCGCCCCAGCCAGCAGCCCGAGAGGGAGCATCCACGCCAATGCCCGCACCCAGGGACGCTCCCACCAGGCAGGGAGGATCTGGAAGGACAGGGAGGTCTCGGGCCCCCAGAACCCTCCCCTGCGTCGGCTCTTGACCTGAAAGGTGTAGAAGCCAGGGGCCGTGGCTGGATAGCGAGCACTGTGTCCCTGGACGCTCTGCCATTTATTCTCCAGCCCCAGGAGCCGCACCTGATGTTCCACCTGGGTTTCGTTCAGGAAGGTCAGGGCGGATAGCTGGAACTCGAGCGTATTTTGGTCCCGCGGAATATCCGTGCGCGTGGAGGGTCGGATGGGCCAGGGATTTCCCGAAGCAAACAATTCCCGTATCAGACTTTTCAGAGGGGGCAACCTGGGGACGCCGACGGGCCGTTGGTAGTGGCTCAGGCCGGTGTTGCTGCCGATCCAAACACCTCCATCGCTCTCGGCAAGAAAGGACCAGGCATCGCAGTCGTCGCCTGCCAAGCCATCTTCGGTCGTGAAGGATTCCAGGCGGTCCCCGTCCAGCACCGAGGCTCCTGTGCCGGTGCCGAGCCAAAGTCGGCCCGTGGTATCCACGCCCAGCATGTAGACATGGTCTCCAGCCAGTCCGTTGTTCTTGTCGAAATGCTTGTCAACCTCGATGCGGTCACCCTGGATGCGGAGGATCGAAGCTCCGAAGGCCTCGCGGTAGGCCACGACGATGCGATCATCCGGCAGCACCACCAGTTGATATACAGAGGTGTCCCGCAGGCCATCCTGACGGGTGTACCGATGCCATCGGCCCTGCTCCAGCACGGCCAACCCATGGGTACCGGCCACCAGGATCCGGCCCTTGGAATCCTGGACGATGCCGGACATGTCCTCATTTGGAGTTCCATTTGGAAGCGCCACGGGGTCGAAGCGCCACCTAGACCCTGTCTTGTGTCCCCAGGCAAGGCCACCCCCTTGCTGGGCGAGCCAGAGATCCCCCCGAGAGTCCGTGAGCATGCCGTAAACGCCCTTGGCCTGGAACCCCGATGCAGGCCCGTGGGCCTCCAGACGCTGGGTCCTTGGCGCGAAGCGGAGAGGGAAACCGTTTCTCTGGCCGATCCAGACATCCCCATCGGGGGTGGTGGTGATGCACCGGGTGTTCATCCCATGGGTTCCGGGCAGCAGTTCCC
>CAIPUA010000335.1 GCA_903868115.1 uncultured Holophagaceae bacterium | reverse complement strand
GATCCGTGGTTCCATTGCTTTTTAACCACGGATCACACGGAGCACACGGAAAAAGAAAAGGAATGTGAGCTCCTGAACCCTTTTTCCCTTGTGCCCTGATGGTTTCCTTTACCGCCGAGACGACGCCAAACTCAAAATCCGGGTTCAGACCAGCCCCGGCGGGAAGCCCATGGCAAGGCGCACCAAGGCGAAGCGCGGAGTGAAACACCCTTCCGCGGTGCGGATCACCAGGGGTTCCGGCACCACGGGAAGCCCGGCTTCCGCTACGAATTGCTCCGGCAAGTCCTCTGGTCGCATGCCTGCGAACAGGGCCACGCCGTAGGCTTCGCCTGCCTTGAAGACCACCTCCTGGCGCTGAAGCAGAGCCAACCCGGCCTCCCGGTAGGCGCCTTCAGCCCGTTCCACCTGGTCCAGAGGGAAGACACAGACGAAGACTCCGCCGGGTGCAAGGAGTCGCGCGGCGGCATGGGTGTAGTCGGCGATGGTTCCGCGCACTTCCAGACGGGCGGGAATGGCCTGGGGATGTTCGGCTTCGGTGCGGGCACCCTGGGGCCAGTACGGTGGCGAGCCCAGCACGAGATCGAAGGGAGCTTCGCCTTGGAAGAGTGCCAGATCGCGGAGATCCCCTTCGTGAACGGTGTAGCGGTCCAGGACGCCGTTGTAGGCGACGCTCTTGCGGGCCAATCGCGCCGAGATCGCCTGGGCCTCCACCGTGTGCAGCACCGCGCCGGGGCAGCGCCAGGCCGCCGCCAGGCCCACACTGCCGATCCCCGAGCCCAGGTCCGCGATGCGCGGGGCGGTGGGACACCAGACACTGCCGAACCAGGCCGTGAGCACATCATCCACCGAATAGCGGTGGCCCTTGGCGTACTGGAAAAGCTTCCAGTGACCACAGAGATAGTCCAGGGTCTCGCCCGCCTCGGGTTCGGCGCCGCCCGGCGGGCGCGGGCCCGGGCGTGTCCAGCCCCTGAAGGCGTTATCGGTCATTGCGATCTCCTGGACCCATTATCGCGGACCCCCGACGCTACTTCAGCATCCTCGGCCTTCCCTCCGCATCCGCAATGGCTCGGCCCAGGTTCAGGATGAACTGGGCCTGCTGGACCATGCCCCGCAGATCCCAGGCCGGGTCGTAGGTATCCGTCACCTGATGATAGCGGTCCACATAGGTCCTGGCTTTGGCGCGGCTCGCCTCGGGGTGCTCGAGGTAGTCCCGCTGACCCGCCAGAGAGAACCCGGGACTCAGGGCCGGAATGCCAACGGCGGCGAAGGGATAGTGATCCGAGCGGAAGTACAGCCCCGCCGGGTCGGCCTGCCCCGCCATGGGCGCCAGGCCCATGAACCTGCCCACGTCCTGGGCCAGCGCCAGCAGCGTGCTGCGCTCGCCCCCCAGGAATTCGATATCACGGCTGGGGCCCACCCAATTCAGGCTCTCGAAGTTCAGAGCCGCCACCGTCTTCGCCAATGGCCACAGGGGCTGCTGCACATAGGCCTCCGCACCCAGCAGGCCCTGCTCCTCGGCACAGGTGAGGAGGAAGATCTGGCCGCGTCGGGCGGGGTTGGGGGTGCTGGCCTGGGCCACCGCCAGCAGGGAGGCGACGGCGCTGCCATTGTCGATGGCGCCGCAGTAAACCTTGCCATCCTGGATACCCAGGTGATCCCAGTGCGCGCTGTAGATCACCGCCTCGCCCTGGCGAGCCGGATCGGTACCCGGCAGCAGACCCGCCACGTTGAACTGGGAGAAGGTCCGCACCGCGCAGGCCAGATGGCCCTTGGCCCTCAGCTCCAGGGGCACAGGGCG
>CAIPUA010000334.1 GCA_903868115.1 uncultured Holophagaceae bacterium | reverse complement strand
GCCAGGAGCGGGACACCTTCATCGCCTCATGCAAGAGGGCTGGCATCGATTTCGATCCCCGAGGTGAAGGAGCCATCACGACGGATGTGTGAGCCTGGATTTTTTTGCTCTTGCAACCAACTGCTGAACCACAGAGGGCGCAGAGGAAGACAGAGCGCACAGAGAAAAAATCCTGGCAAGAGCGTACTTCCCCGACGAAATCCTATTAGCGCCCGTTCATCGTGGCGTTAGCGGAGACGATTTCAGAGCGGGCAGCATTTCGTTTTCTTTCGCGGGTCCGGGCCCACCAGAGTTGGAGACGATCCATGTAGAGATAGATCACCGGGGTCGTATAGAGAGTCAGGACCTGGCTGAAGAGCAGGCCACCGACGATGGCGATGCCCAGAGGGCGGCGCATCTCCGAGCCCGTGCCCATGCCGACGGCCAGCGGCAATCCGCCGAGCATCGCGGCCAGCGTGGTCATGGTAATGGGGCGAAAGCGCAGGAGGCAGGCCTTGAAGATGGAGGCTTCGGGTGTCAGCCCTTCCCGACGCTCCACCTCGATCGCAAAATCGATCATCAGGATGGCGTTCTTCTTCACGATGCCGATCAGCAGGATGATCCCGATGAAGGCGATGACACTGAGTTCGGTGCGGAAGACGAGGAGGGCGACCAGGGCACCCACACCTGCGGAAGGCAGGGTGGAAAGAATCGTGAGCGGGTGGATCAGGCTCTCGTAGAGGACGCCCAGCACGATGTAAACCGCCAGCAGGGCGGCCGCCAGCAGGAGCGGTTGGTTGGCGAGGCTGGCCTTGAAGGCCTGGGCCGTGCCCATGTAGGTGCCGCGGACGGTGCCCGGCAAGCGAATTTCGTCCTGGGCCTTGTCGATGGCCGCGAGGGCATTCCCGAGCGCCATTCCAGGCGGCAGGTTGAAGGAGATGGTCACCGAGGGGAGCTGTCCCTGATGGTTAATGGACAAGGTGGTGTTCTTCCGTTCGATCGTTGCGAAGGCGCTCAAGGGGACTAGTTCCCCCTGGTTCGAACGCACAAAGATGTGGTTCAGACCGTCTGGCGTCTGCCAGAACTGGGTATCGATGCCCAGCACGACCCGATACTGGTTCAATTGGGTGTAGAGCGTTGAAACAAAGCGCTGGCCGAACGCCGAATAGAGGGTGTTGTCAATCATCTGCGTGGTGATGCCCAATCGCGAGGCGGTGGCGCGGTCGATCGTCAGCGAGGCCTCGAGGCCACGGTTCTGAAGATCGGAATTCACATCCGCGATTTCACGGATGGTACGCAATTTCTGAAGGACGCGCGGAGCCCATTCGTAGAGTTCCTTGGCGTCGTCCCCCTGAAGGGTGTACTGGAACTGGGCCGCCCCGCCCCGCCCCCCGATGCGCAGGTCCTGGACCGGCTGGAGAAAGAGACTCGCGCCAGGAATGTGGGCCGTCTTGCCCCGCAGGCGAGTGATGACCTGATCGGCGGTGACATCTCGCTCGTTGTTGGGCTTCAGGGAGGCGAACATGCGGCCCGTGCTGCCACCGCCGATGAAGGCGGTCACATTTTCTACCGCAGGGTCCTGCTTCACGATATCGACGAACTGCACCATCAGGCGTTCGAGTCCCTGAAAGGAAATGTCCTGGGCCGCCTGGATGGAGCCGTTCAAGCGACCCGTGTCCTGCTGGGGAAAGAACCCCTTCGGGATGACAATGTAGAGAATTCCTGTCGTCGCGATGGTGGCGAAGAAGACCATGAGAGTCGCGAAAGGATGGCGCAGGACTATAGCGAGTGAGCGTTCATACTTGCCAAGGATCCACTGGAAGGCCCGTTCGCTGGCCTGGAATACCCGCCCGTGCTTTTCTTCGCTCGCGGCCCGCAGCAGCCGGGAACACATCATCGGGGTCGTGGTGAGCGAAACCACCATGGAGACCACGATGGCTACGGAAAGCGTGACAGCGAACTCCCGGAAGAGGCGCCCCACGATGCCCCCCATCATGAGGATGGGAATGAACACGGCGACCAGGGAAATGCTGATGGAGATCACGGTGAAACCGATCTCCTTCGCGCCGTGGAGCGCGGCCTCCATCGGCTTCATGCCGTCTTCCAGATGGCGGGTGATGTTCTCCACCACTACGATGGCATCGTCCACCACGAAACCGGTCGCCACGGTCAGCGCCATCAGGGAAAGGTTATCGATGGTGTAGCCCAACAGGTACATCGCCCCGAAGGTGCCGATGAGGGAAATGGGCACAGCGACGCTGGGGATCAGCGTGGAACGGACGCTGCGAAGAAAAATGAAGACGACCAGGATCACCAGTGAGATGGAGATCATGAGGGCCAATTGGACATCCTTGACCGAGGCGCGAATGGTCCGCGTCGCGTCGATCAGGACCTGCATTTCGATGGCCGGAGGGAGGGCGGTCCCCAGTTCGGGCAGCACGGCACGCACCCGGTCTACCGTCTCGATGATGTTGGCGTCCGGTTGTCGGAACACCATGACCATGATGGCGGGCGTGCCATTGGTCAGGCCGCCGTTGCGAATATTCTCGACCGAGTCTGTCACTTTCGCGATATCGGCGAGTCGAAGGGCGGCGCCGTTCCGGTAGGAAATAATCAGATCCTGGTAATTGGAGGCCTTCATCAGCTGGCCTTCGGTGGCCAGGGACCAGGTGGTGTTCGCGTTTGAGATATCGCCCTTGGGGCGGTTCAGGTTGGCACCCTGCAGCACCACACGCACATCCTCGAGCCCCAGGCCCCGGGCGTTGAGGGCGATGGGATTGACCTCCACCCGCACCGCCGGCAGCGCCCCGCCGCGAACATAGACCTGGCCAACGCCCTTCACCTGGGAGAGCTTCTGCTGGAGGACCGTGGAGGCGATGTCATACATCTTCTCGCGCGGAACCAGCTTCGAAGTAAGTGCCAACATCAGGATGGGGGAATCCGCCGGATTCACCTTGTGGTAGCGCGGATTGTTTGGCAGGTTGGCGGGCAGGTCGCCCCGGGCGGCGTTGATGGCCGCCTGCACATCCCGGCCCGCTGCATCGATATTCCGACCCAGATCGAACTGCAGGGTGATGTCCGTGCCGCCAAGGGAACTGCTCGAGGTCATCTCGGTAATGCCCGCGATGCGACCGAATTGCCGCTCCAGAGGCGTCGCCACGGAAGAAGCCATCGTCTCGGGACTCGCACCCGGCAGACTCGCCGAAACCTGAATGGTCGGAAATTCCACCTGGGGCAGCGGCGCCACCGGCAGGAACTGGTACGCGATGGCGCCCAGCAAGGCCAGGGCCACCGTCAGCAGCGTCGTGGCGACCGGGCGGCGGATGAAGGGTGTGGAGATGCTCATCGTGACCGCTCCAGGCGTTCCGCCTGGAGGTTGCGGCCGCTATCGCGGCCGAAAAGCAAGGGAGCGGTGTAGGGGATCATTCCGTTTCTTCCCCGGGCGCAGCCCTGTTCACGCCGCGCAGGCGGCGTGAAAGACGATCGAAGGCTAAATAAATCACAGGCGTGGTGTAGAGCGTGAGGATCTGGCTGAAGATGAGGCCGCCCACGATGGCGATGCCCAGGGGGCGACGCAGTTCGGAGCCCACGCCCGAGCCCAGGGCCAAGGGCAGGCCACCGAGGAGCGCGGCCATGGTGGTCATGATGATGGGACGAAAGCGGAGCAGCGCAGCCTGGTAGATCGCGACAGTTGGAGGTTGGCCATCCTTGCGTTCGGCCTCGAGGGCGAAGTCGATCATCATGATCGCGTTCTTCTCCACGATGCCGATGAGCAGGATGATGCCGATGAGCGCGATCACGCTGAAATCCGTGCGGCAGAGCATCAAGGCCAGCAGGGCGCCCACGCCGGCCGAGGGGAGCGTGGACAGAATCGTGATTGGATGGATGTAGCTCTCATACAGCACGCCGAGCAGGATGTAAACCGTCAACACGGCGGCGAGGATGAGCCAGGGCGTGTTGGCGAGGGAGGCCCCGAAGGCCTTGGCCGTGCCCTGAAAGGCGCCCTTGAGGCTCGGGGGCAGCTCCAACTCCAGCTTGGCCTTATCGATGGCCTTCACGGCATCGCCCAGAGAGGCGCCCGGGGCGAGGTCGAAGGAGATGGTGACGGCGGGGAATTGGCCCTGATGGTTGATGGCCAGAGGCGCATTGGAGATTTCCATCCGGGTGAAGGCGCTGAGGGGAACGGGTTTGCCAGAGGCTGACCGTACGAAGATGGTCTGCAAATCCTCTGGGCGCTGCTGCAGGCCGGGTGAGGCTTCCAGCACTACCCGGTATTGATTCATCTGGGTGAACATCGTCGAAATCTGGCGCTGACCAAAGGCGTCGTAGAGGGCATCGTCCAGCATCTGGGGCGTGATCCCCAGGCGGGAGGCGGTCGTGCGGTCCAGCGTCAGCTTGGCCTGAAGGCCCAGAATCTGCTGGTCACTGGCCACATCGCGAAGTTCAGGCAGGCTCTGGAGCTTGGCCACGAAGCGGGGAGACCATTCCCCGAGTTCTTTCGGATCGGCATCCTCCAGCGAATACTGGTACTGGGTGCGGCTCACCCGGTCTTCTACGGTCAGATCCTGCACGGGCTGCAGGAAGAGCTGGATGCTCTCAAGTTTCGCCAGTTGGGGCTGAAGACGGCGGATGACCTCGCTGGCACTGAGTTTTCGCTCTTCCAAAGGTTTGAGGTTGATCTGGATGCGTCCGCTGTTGAGCGTTGTATTCGTGCCATCGATGCCGATGAAGGAGGAGAGGCTCGCGACCGCCGGATCCTTCAGGATCACTTGGGTGAGCGTCTGCTGTTTCTCGGCCATGGCGGCGAAGGAAACGGTCTGTGGCGCTTCGGAAATGCCCAGGATCACCCCCGTGTCCTGGACCGGGAAAAAGCCCTTGGGGATGACGAGGTACAGCAGGATCGTGGCGGCCAGGGTGCCGATGGCGACCCAGAGCGTGGCTTTCTGTCGCTGCAGCACCCAGGTCAGCGTTCGGCCATAGAAGGCTATGATGTCCTCGAAGACCTTTTCGGAAACCTGGTAGAAGCGGCTCTGTTCTTCCCGTGGCTTGTGCCTGAGCAGCTTGGCGCACAACATCGGCGTGAGGGTTAGCGAAACCACCGCCGAGACCAGAATCGTCACGCTGAGGGTGACCGCGAATTCCCGGAAGAGCCTGCCCACGATGTCGCCCATGAACAGCAGCGGAATCAGCACGGCGATCAGCGAAACCGTCAAAGAAAGAATGGTGAAACCGATTTGTCCGGCGCCCTTCAGCGCCGCCTGCAGCGGGTCTTCACCCGCCTCAATGTAGCGCATGATGTTTTCGATCATCACGATGGCGTCGTCCACCACGAAGCCAGTCGAGATGGTCAGCGCCATGAGCGTCAAGTTGTTCAGGCTGTAGCCCAGCAGGTACATGACGCCAAAGGTCCCCACGATGGACAGGGGTACCGCCACACTGGGGATGATGGTGGCGGCCATGGTGCGCAGGAAGAGGAAGATCACCATCACCACCAGAGCGATGGTGAGCATCAGTGTGAATTCCACATCCTCCACCGAAGCGCGGATGGTGGTCGTGCGATCGGTGAGGATGCTGAGTTCGACGGAAGAGGGAATCGAGGCACGGAGTTGGGGGAGCAGATCCTTCACCCGGTCCACCACCGAGATGATGTTCGCCCCTGGCTGGCGCTGGATGTTCAGGATGACGGCCGAGGTCTGATTCATCCAGGCCGCCTGACGCACGTTTTCCACATCGTCGATCACGGCGGCCACATCCGAGAGCAGGATGGGGGCGCCGTTCTTGTAGGCGATGACCAGGGGCTTGTACTGCTCACTGGAGAGCAGCTGGTCGTTGGCGCCAATTGCATAGGCCTGGCGTTTCCCATCGAAGCTGCCCTTGGCCTGGTTGACATTCGCCTGGCCCACCACCGCCCGCAGATCGGCCATGGTGAGTCCGTAGGCTGACAAGGCAGAAGGATTGGCCTGAATGCGGACGGCGGGCTTCTGGCCGCCGCTGATGCTGACCAGACCGACCCCGGGGAGCTGGCTGATCTTTTGCGCCAGCCGGGAGTCGGCGAAATCCTGAACCTTCGACAGAGGAAGTGATTTGGACGTGAGAGCCAGCGTGAGAATCGGTGCATCGGCCGGGTTGGTCTTGCTGTAGATGGGCGGGCTCGGCAGATCCCTGGGCAGGAAGGTGCCCGCCGCGTTCACGGCTGCCTGGACCTGCTGCTCCGCCACATCAATGTTCAGATCCAGCACGAATTGAAGGGTGACGATGGAGCTGCCCCCCGAACTGGTCGAGGACATGCGGTTCAGGCCCGGCAGCTGGCCGAACTGGCGCTCGAGCGGAGCCGTGATCGCGGAGGCCATGACATCCGGGCTCGCACCGGGGTAGAAAGTGACGACCTGGATCGTGGGATAATCCACCTGCGGAAGGGCCGAAACCGGCAACTGGCGGTAGGCGATGAACCCGACGAGCAGCAGCCCCGCCATCAGCAGGGAAGTCGCGATCGGTCGGAGGATGAAGGGGCGCGAGATGTTCAAGGTCGGCTCCCGGACTCAGCGGCCTGATTTTTTCGGGCCTTCGGGCTTTGCGATCTTGACCTTGCTCCCGGGTCGCAGCTTCTCCAGACCGTCCGTGACAAGAGTCTCGCCGGGGGCGATCCCGCTTCGGATCGCGCTGTTGTCCCCTTCGGTGGTCTGCACTTCGACCGGCCGCATCTCCACGGTGCTGTCCGCCTTGACGACATAGACGAAGGTCCCCTGGGGACTGCGTTGAATCGCAGCGGTGGGGACGAGGGTGCTGCCCACGAGGGTATCCACGAGCAGTCGAGCGTTGACGAACTGGTTGGGGTAGAGCATCGAATCGTCGTTCGTGAAAAGGGCCTTAATGCGCACGGTACCCGTGGCAGGATCCACTTGGTTGTCGATGGCCAGCACCGAGCCGCTCGCCAGGCGAGTCTTGAGGTCCCGGTCGAACGCTTCGACCTGGAGTTTCTTCCCCTTGCGGCTCTGTGCCAGAACCTGCTGAATGCTGTCCGCGGGAATGGTGAACACGACCGTGATGGGCTGGACAGGGGCGATGACGGCGATGCCCGTGGCATCACTGGCCCGAACCATGTTGCCGGTATCCACCAGACGCAGGCCCACGCGGCCCGCGATGGGCGCTGTGATGCGGCTGTAGGTAAGGTTCAACTTGGCGCTTTCGATCTGCGCCTGGTCTGCCTTCAGGGCGGCTTCGAATTGCACTACGGTGGAGGTCTGCGTGTCGAGCTGCTGGCGGGAGATGATGCCCTGCTGCACGAGCGCCTGCAGTCGCTGGAGATCCATGGTCGCGTTCTGGAAGGCGGCCCGGTCCTTGGCCATCTGGCCTTCGGCCTGCATGAGTTGGACCTGGAAAGGACGGGGATCGATCTCCGCCAGCAGTTCTCCCTGGCGCACGAACTGTCCTTCCTGGAAGGCGACCCGCAGCAGTTGGCCATCCACGCGACTCTTTACGGTGACGGTGTTGAGCGCGGTGACCGTCCCCAATCCCGTCAGCGTGACCCCCAAGTCACCCTTCTTCGCGGTGATCGCGAGCACGGGAACCGCACGCCCACCCGGCGCCTCGGCGCTCTTTCCAGCATCGGAGCCACTGAGGGACCGGAAAACCACATACCCGATTCCCAATAGGGCCGCGCCCGCCAAGGGCCACCAGGCGCGCCAGCGCACCCAACCGCCGGTTCCATTCTCCGCCGCCTTCTGGAACTCGAAGGAGGCGGTGTCGTTTTCGGTGCCGTTCGCATTCATCGGTAACTCGCATTCGTCAGGTGTGGGTTGGGGAACGGGGACGGCGCAGCCGCAACTACTTCAGCATCTTCCGGAGATTCGCAACATGTGTCCTCCTGAATCGAAACGCATGGGAACCATCTACTGGAAGAGCCTCATTATGCGTGGTATCAGCGTTTGCAGCCACAGGATTCTGGAATTGCCGACGCGTCCGAAGCGCCGATGTGAACCCATGCTTTTGGTAGCCCTCTGCGCTCCGAAACATTTCTGAACCGCAGGTCAGCCCACCGGTTCTCCGCCCATCCGTTCCCAGTAGAAGGCACGAAAGTCCTCGGGGCTCATGGGGTGGCCGTAGAGGAAGCCCTGGGCCTTGTGGCAGCCGCGGGCCAAGAGGAAATTGGCCTGATCCAGGTGTTCCACGCCTTCGGCGACCAGTTCCATGCCCAGGCTCTTCCCCATGGCGATGATGGCCGTGGCCAGATTGCGGCCCTGGGATGGATGGGAGAGGGCCTGGACGAAGGACTGGTCGATCTTGAGAATGTCGAAGGGATACTGGTGCAGGTAGCTCAAGGAGCTGTAGCCGGTGCCGAAATCGTCCAGCGCGAGCGTGATCCCAAGTTCCTTCATGCGGTGAAGGGCGGCAAGCGCCTGGCCGGATCCTTCCAACAACACGCTTTCGGTTACCTCTACCTCCAGATAATGGGGATCCGCGCCGGTGAGGATGATGCAGCGTTCAATGTGTTCGAGGAGTTGGGGATCCAGCATCTGAGCGCTGCTCAGGTTCACCGCCACCCGGATCGGCGGGAGCCCCTCAGCCTGGAGACGCTTGTTGAAGCTGAGGGCCTCGTGGAAGACGAATTCGCCGAGGGGAACGATCAGGCCGGTCTCCTCGGCCACGGGGATGAACTTAGTGGGTGAGATGGAACCCATCTCGGGATCGTCCCAACGAAGCAGAGCCTCCATGCCCAGGATGATGTGGGTGCGGGCGTCGATCTGAGGCTGAAAGTGCACATGGAAGGCCCCGTGGGCCAGCCCTCGACGCATACCCGCCTCGAGGGCGAAGCGCTCCTGTAGACGAGAGGCCATGGAGGGATCGAAGAACTGGAAGCGGTTTCGGCCGCTCTCTTTGGCCGCGTACATCGCCCGGTCCGCATTCTTGAGCAGCGTGTCCGGGTCCCGTCCATCCTGGGGCACCAGGGCGATGCCGATGCTCGTGGTGACCACCAGTTCGTGTTCCTGGAGGAAAATGGGCTGCCGCAGCGCGTCCAGAATGCGCTGGGCCACGCGCCCGGCATCCACGGGGCTGGAGAGGCTCTTGAGGATCAGGCAGAATTCGTCCCCCCGATGCGGGCCACCGACTCGACATCGCTGCTCTCCGCCCGGGCCAGCACATCCGAGGGGCGCAGAACCTCCGCGATGCGCGAGGCGACCACCTTGAGTAGGTCATCCCCGAGAGAGTGCCCCAGCGTGTCGTTGATCCGCTTGAAATTATCCAGGTCCAGGTAGAGGAGGGCCGCCGTCTTGGGGTAGGGCGTGCCTTCGCTCCGCAGGATGTCCTGGAAGATCCGCTCCAGAGTGGTGCTGAGGGCGTGGCGGTTCCACAGGCCCGTCAGGGCGTCATGGTAGGCCATGTGCCGAATCTGCTGCTCGAACGCCTTGCGCTCGGTGATATCGCGGACCATCACCAGGACCCGGTCCTCTGCGGAAGCGATGAACCGGGCCTCCCAAAAGTGGGGCTCGTTCTCGAAGGGATGCGTGAACTCCAGGCTAAGCACCTCCGCCGGTGTCGCCAGGGCCAGCCGACAGTGTTCCCGGACCTGCGCGGCCAAGTCCTTGGGCAGCAACTCGTCAAGGGTGCCGAGGGGAGGGCGAAGGGCGTTGTCCTCGCCGCGGATGCCGGAATGCACCAGGGTGACAGCGTCCTGGGCGTCCACCGTGAAGATGGGGTCAGGGTGTGCCGCAAAGATCGAGCGTAGCGTTCGGGTACTGTCCTGCAGGGCCTTGAAGGCCCGGTTCGCCTGCAGAACGTGCTGGATGCGGTAAGGCAGGTGTTTCCAGTGCAGGGGTTTGGTGAGGAAGTCGTTGGCACCGGCTTGGTAGGCCGCCTGGATGGAGGCGAGGTCCTCCAGTCCGGTCACCATGACCACCGGCAATTCCTCAGGGGACCAGGTGCGCCGGATCTCCCGGCAGATGGTGAAGCCGTCCTCACCGACCAGGACGAGGTCCAGCAACACCAGGTCCGGCGCGTGTTCGCGGATGAGCCGGAGCCCCGCTTCCCCCGTAGTGGCTGTGTGGCAAACCATGCCTGCGGAGGTGAGGGCCTTTTTGGCCGCCCTCAGGAGCATGGCATCGTCATCGATGGCCACTACGACGGGGTCCGGCGCACCCGACTGCAGAGCCGAGCCTGCGGTCGGACTGTCCATGCTGGCGTCGTCGTATCCCTGGTTCATACATCGACTCTAAACTGAGAAGGGCCTTTGCGGAACTATGGTAAACGGCGCACCATCTATCCCGTATCGGGAATAGGCTGGGGCGGTCCCGGGGAAAGGAGCTTCCATGGGGAATGTCGGCGTTCAATTGGAACAGCACACCCTCGACCGTCTGGACGCGTTCCTGCTCCTGCTCCGAGAGATCGAACCCGGCTGCCGCTGCGATCGGAACGAGGCCATTCGCCTCTCCATGGACATGGGACTCAAGGTCCTGCTCAGTGAATTGCTGGCCCGCAGTCGGAAGGATATCCGTCCGAGAAGCCTCCGCCCTGCCCCCGCCCGACGACTGAGCGTCTAGGCCTATTCGCTCGCTTCCTTGCTCACTGCCAGCAGCAGTCCCAAGATGGCCATGGAGGCCATGAGGCTGGTTCCGCCGTAGCTGATGAAGGGCAGCGGTATGCCCTTGTTGGGGGCGATGCTGAGCACCACGCTCATGTTCAGGAACGCCTGCACGACCAGGAGCAGGGTAAAGCCGATGGCACAGAGGCGCAGGAAGCCATCCCTCACTCGGCGCGTGATGCGATAACCCCGCCAGAGGATGGCCGAGAAAAGCAGCAGCACCGTGACGGTTCCAATAAGGCCTGCTTCCTCGGCGATCACGGCGAAGATGAAGTCGTTGTGGGCTTCGGGAAGGTAGAACAGCTTCTGCATGCTGTTGCCGACCCCGACCCCAAAGACCCCGCCATTGCCCACGGCGATGAGGCTCTGGAGGGCTTGATGCCCCTTTCCGAGGGGATCCGCCTCCGGGTTCCGGAAGCTCATCATGCGGGCCAGTCGATAGGGACTCGCCATGATGGCCACCGTGGCACCCAGGGCGAGCGTGCCGCCGACGCCGACCAGCAGCGCGCGATGCAGTCCACCCAGGAAGACCAGGATGAAGACGACCACCGCAATCAGGGCAGTGGTCCCGAAATCCGGCTCGAAGAGGATGAGTCCCAGCGGGAGCCCGATGACCAGCATCAAGAGCACCAGGCGCGGGAGGGATTCCTGCAGCTGGCCCCAGACATCCTGGTATCGCACCATCCACCAGGCCGTAATCAGCACGACCAGCGGCTTGAAGAATTCCGAGGGCTGGAAGCGCTGGCCCAGGAAGCGAATCCAGCGATGGGCACCCTTCACATCCGGAAAGAAGAACACGGCCACCAGCAGGACCACGAAGAGGACGTAGACCACTTGCAGCGCCCGTGGCTTCTCGCGCAAAGCGCGCAGATCCACCTGACTCAGGGCCAGCATCAGCGCGATGCCAATCCCTCCCGCGACCATCTGCTGGGCCAGATAGGTTGTCGCGATGCTGGTCTTCAGACCGGAGGCGGAATAAACCCAGACCATCCCCGTCGCCACCAGGAGAAGGGCGAAAAGCAGGAGCCAGCGGTCGATGGGCCTTCGAACATCAAGTGCCATGTGGATTCCAATGGTAGAGACATCCAGCCCCAGGAGCTACTACCACCCGGTTTTCGCCAGAACCTGGCGCCAGCCCGCCATCTGATCCCGAATACCAAAGGCGGCAAGGGCCCGCTCGTCCAGTTCCGATCGCTCGAAGAGGGCGTGGTGCCCCTGGGTGCCACAAAGATTATCGGCCAGATGGATGGCCAGGACGGGATTGAAGGCCGTGGCGAGCAGGGCGCTCGGGGTGTGGTGGAGGCTCACAGCCTTGAGCACGGCGGGTTGGGGACCCCAGAGTCCCAGGAGATAGGCACCCACTTCGGCATGTCCCAGCCCGAACTCCCGCTGCTCCGCGCTGCACACCGACAATTGTTCCGCCGCGCTGAGGTGCACGACCCGGTCATAGCGGTCGGGAAAATTCTTTGCTAGCACGATGATGCCGACATCGTGCAGCATCCCCCCCATGAAAGCCTCTGCCTTGTGCGGGCGGGAAAGCCCTTCCATGGCCGCCAACGCCCGGGCTCCCTCGGCAACGCTCAGACTGTGTCGCCAGATGTCCTCGAGAGTGAGCGACTTGGTTTCCAGCGCACCCGTCTGGTCGAAGAGCCCGTGAGCCAGCACCAATACCTTGATGGTCTCCGTGCCCAGGAAAGCCACCGCCTCCTGGAGGCTCTCGACGGTGCGCCGCAGGCCGAAGAAGGAACTGTTGACCAACTTCAGGATCTTGGCGGTCATGCCCACGTCCTGGCGAATGATGCCTCCCACAAGCTTGGCGGTGGCATCCTCACCCTCGAGTACGTCGCGCAGTTCCTGATACAGACGAGGCAAGGTGGGCAGACAGTCCATCCTGCCGATGGCTGTCTTGACCCTGTCATCCACGATGGCACTCCCCAACCGGAAGGCGTTGCCGATCATGGCGATCAAATCATCCGCCTGGAATGGCATGGTGAGGGCCTGATGCACGAGCCCGATGCTGCCCCCCAGAAGCTCCGGATGACCCGGGTCCGAGAAGGCGATACGAAGGGTCATCGGGTGGAGGCGGGCCACCTGCTCCAACAGGAGACGTCCATCCAGTGCGGACATCCCCAGATCGACCACAATGGCATCGAACGGAAGCTGGTCGAGGCATTCCAGGGCCAGGGGCCCACTTTCCGCGAATGCGATAGCCCAATCCGCCTCCATGGGATCCAGCAGAGTCCGAGGACCCTCCAGACTCCTAACATCGTCCTCAACGAAGAGAATGCGTCTTTTCATGGATGCGAATTGCTTGGGTGTCGGTGAAAAAGGAGAAACGGTGCAAGGAACGAACCGCATCCGTTGGGGGCGATGAACTCGGCTTCAGAGTACTAGGCGTTCCTGATACTCGCCGTAGACTTCGCGCAGAGTATCGCTGACTTCGCCCACGGTGGCTTCGGCCTTGACGGCATCGTAGATGAAGGGCATCAGATTGTCCGTGCCGGTGGCTTTTCCCTTCAGCAGTTCCAGCTTAGTGCGCACGGCGCCGTTATCGCGCTGGGCTCGGTAGTCGGCCACCTGTTTGCGGCGCATGGCGCCCAGGGCTTCGTCCACCCGCAGCAGTTCGGGTTTGGGCTCGTTCTGGATGGCGAACTTGTTGACCCCCACCACGATCTGCTCGTCCTTTTCCACCGCCTTCTGGTAGGCGTAGGCGGCGTTCTGGATCTCCCGCTGGGGGATGCCCTTCTCGATGGCGCTCACCATACCGCCGGCCTCGTCCACCTTGGCGATGAGGGCCTCGGCCATCTTCTGCAGTTCATCGGTGAGGCTTTCGATGAAGTAGGAGCCCGCGAAGGGATCCACCACATCGGCGATGCGGTGCTCGTAGGCCAGGATCTGCTGTGTGCGCAGGGCGATGCGGGCAGAGACTTCCGTGGGCAAGGCCAAGGCTTCGTCGCGGCTGTTGGTGTGCAGCGACTGCGTGCCGCCGATGACGGCCGCCATCGCCTGCACCGTGGTGCGCACGATGTTGTTGTCAGGCTGCTGGGCGGTGAGCGTGCTCCCTGCCGTCTGGGTGTGAAAGCGCAGCATCTGGCTCTTGGGATCGTGGCAGCCGAAACGCTCCTTGATGATCTTGGCCCACATGCGGCGCGCCGCACGATACTTGGCGATTTCCTCGAAGAACTGGTTGTGGGCGTTGAAGAAGAAACTCAGCCTGGGCCCAAAGGCTTCGAGTTTGAGACCGGCCTTGAGTCCGGCCTCAATGTAGGCGATGCCGTCCGCCAAGGTGAAGGCGATCTCCTGGGCCGCCGTGCAGCCCGCTTCGCGGATGTGATAACCCGAGATGGAGATGGTGTTCCAGTTGGGGACCTGCGCCGAGCAGAAGGAAAAAATGTCCGTGATGAGCCGCATGGAGGGCCGGGGCGGGTAGATGTAGGTACCGCGGGCCATGTACTCCTTCAGGATGTCGTTCTGGATGGTGCCGCTGACTTGATCGAAGCGCACGCCCTGCTCGTCCGCAACCGCCAGATACAGGCACAGCATCACGGCGGCCGGCGCGTTGATGGTCATGCTGGTACTGACCTTGTCGAGGGGAATGTCTTTGAACAGCGTGCGCATGTCGCGGATGGAGCAGCAGGACACACCCACCTTGCCCACCTCGCCCAGGCTCATCGGATGATCGGGATCCATGCCGATCTGCGTGGGCAGATCGAAGGCCACGGAAAGGCCTGTCTGGCCCTGGTCCAACAGGTACCGATAGCGCGTATTGCTTTCCTCGGCGGTGCCGAAACCCGCGTACTGGCGCATGGTCCAGAGGCGGCCGCGAAAACCCGTGGGCTGGACATGGCGCGTGAAAGGATAGGTGCCCGGCCTGCCCAGATCCGTCAAGGGATCGAAATTTTCGATATCGGCCGGCGTGTAGCTGTTCTTCAGGGTGATCCCCGAGGTGGTCTCGAACGCGGGGGAACGCAGCTTGGAGGGATCCTCCTTCACGGTCAGCTGTTCGCGGACCTGCTTCAGGAAATCGGGCTGGTACATGCGGCCTCCTTGCTTGTTCCTCAGGGTATCAGGCGGATCGGGCCAACTTCATCACGACCGGGAGCTACACTGAAGGCCTCCATTCCTGGGTGATTCCATGCTGCTGGCCGCACCTCCGCCTCCTCCTGCCATCGTCATCCTCGCCGGAGCCGACCTCTGGCAGGACGACGGCTTTCGTGGCCAAGCCTTGGCCGGACAAGCCGTGGCGATCAAGGGCGCGAAGATCGCGGCCATCGCCCCCGAAGCCTCGCTCACGAAGCGCTTCCCCAAGGCCCAGGTGATCCACCTAGACGGCGGCACGCTGCTGCCGGGCCTCATCGAGGGTCACTGCCATGTGGAAAGCATCGGCAAGCTGGCCTCCCAGGCGGATCTGCGGAACTGTAACCGGCTGGATGAAACCCTGGAGAGAGTCCGGACCTGGGCCAGTGCCAATGCCGAAGGCTGGATCCAGGGGCGGGGCTGGGACCAGAACCTCTGGCCCACCCAGAGCTTTCCTTCGGCCGCGCAGCTGGATGCCCTGACCGGCGGCCGGGCCGCGGCGCTCGGACGCGTTGACGGTCACGCCCTGTGGGCGAATTCGGCGGCCCTCGAACGCGCCGGGATCACGGACGCCACGCCCGATCCCAAGGGGGGCCGCATTCTGCGGGACGCCCAGGGCCATGCCACCGGCATCCTCCTCGATAACGCCATGGAACTGGTAGAGGCGAAGCTCCCTGCGCCAAGCCAGGCCCAGCGCGAAGCGTGGCTCCGCCAGGGTCTCCTGGCGCTCCAGCGCCTCGGCTTCACCGCGGCCTGCGACATGGGCGGGGATGCGCCGACCCTTGAAGCCTATCGACGCCTCGCGGCTGACGATGCTTTGCCCATCCGCGTCTTCAGCTATTTCGATCACGATACCCGCCTCCTGCTCCGCGAACTGAAGCAGCCCCGGGCGAAGGCACTCTCTTTCTTCCAGGTGCAGGGGGTGAAGTTCTATTTCGATGGCGCGCTCGGCAGCCGGGGGGCGCGGATGCTGGCGCCCTACGCGGATGCGCCCGCGACCAGCGGCCTGTGGGTCATGGAGCCCGCAGCCATCGAACGGGCCGCCAGCCTCGTCCTGAGGGCCGGGTACCAACCCGCCGCCCACGCCATCGGGGATGCGGCGAACCATGCCGCTCTGGAAGTTCTGGCGAAGGCCCAACGGAAGGGTGCCGCCTTGTCGCCCCGGGTGGAACATGCCCAGATCGTGGCCCCGGACGACGCGCTGGCCTTCGGCAAGGCCGGCCTCGTGGCCTCGGTGCAGCCCATGCACATGGCGGACGATCATGCCTGGACGCCCGCCCGGCTGGGACCGGAGCGCCTGGACCGCGCCTACCCCTGGCGCAGCTTCCTGAAGGGCGGCGCGGCGCTGGTCTTCGGCAGCGATGCCCCCATCGCCGACGCCAACCCCTTCCTGGCCATGGCCGCCGCCGAAACCCGGCAGGATGCGGCTGGAAATCCGCCGGGTGGCTTCCTGCCCGGGCACCAACTCACACGCGCAGAGACTCTGCGGGCCTACACCCTGACCACCGCCCGGGTACTGGGGCGCAGGGATTTGGGCCTACTCAAAGTGGGTGCCGTTGCGGATCTGCTCTGGGTGCAGGCACCCCTCGCCACGCTGCCACCCCAGCAACTGCGCCAGCTCAAGCCGGGTCGGATGTGGGTCAACGGGGCAGAACTCTCCGAACGGAAAATTTCCAGATAGAGTGAGCCCATGACCCTTCGCCCCGTCACCCCGCTGCTCGCCCCGTCCATCCTTTCCGCGGATTTCGCCCGCCTCGGCGAGGCCCTGCGACTACTGGAACAGGCCGGGGGCTGCACCGTGCATGTGGATGTGATGGACGGCCGTTTCGTGCCCAACCTCACCATTGGAATGCCCGTGGTGGCCTCGCTGCGCAAGGAGACGAAGCTGCCTCTGGACTGCCACCTGATGATCGTGGAACCCCTGAAATTCGCCGCTGAGTTCGTGCAGGCCGGCGCGGATTGGGTGAGCGTTCACCAGGAGGCCGATCCCCATCTGCACCGCACCCTGGCCGCCATCCGGGCCGCAGGCGCCCAGGCGGGGGTGGTGCTCAATCCCGCCACCCCGGTGGAAACACTCACCGACTTGGTGGGCGATTTCGATTTCGCCCTGCTCATGAGCGTGAACCCGGGCTTCGGCGGCCAGAGTTTCATTCCCCGCACCCTGGACAAGGTGCAGCGCCTCGACGCCCTGCGCACGGAACGCCAGACCCCCTTCCTCATCCAGGTGGACGGCGGCGTGGGGCTCGACAACGCCCAGGCCCTGGTGCGGGCGGGCGCCGATGTCCTGGTGGCCGGCCACGCCGTCTTCAAGGCCTCCGATCCGCTGCGGGCCATCCGTGAGTTGCTGTCCGAAATGAAGCAGGGGCGGGAGTCAATAGGCCTTGAGTCTCGTCCCAACGGGTAAGGCATGCACGTGGATCGGAGATGAATTCCGTGGACTGGATTGCCCCATTGCGGCTCGCCCCTGAGGACCACCCTCACTTGGAGGCCCTCCACACCTCCCTCGTGGCGGAGTTGTACGAGCGGAGCCGAATGCCGCTGGTGATCATGCTCGGGGCCATGGCGCTGTTCTTCGGACTTCTCCGCGACATCATCGCGGCTTCGCTCGCACTTCGGATCCTCTTCCCGATCCTGGTCGCCCTGGTGTTCCTGCGCACCGTCCTGGTGATCAAGCGAGAGGCCTTGGCCGTCACCTTCCCTCAAACCGTGCACCGACACATGATCTTCCTAACCGGGGCCTTGGGCGAGGGCCTGCTTCTCGGGGCGGTCCTGCTCGCTGCGTTCCCCCATCTGGATCCAGGGCGATTCCTGCTGATGTGTCTCTGCATGATGGGCGTCGCCGCTGTAACGGCCATCAGTTTGAGCCCCAGCCCTGCATCCTACGGAGCCGTCATGGTGCCAAGCCTCGGCGCTCTCGCCCTCGCCGGGGTCTTCCACCCGCCCTTCGGCCTCGGGCTCCTTTTCCCAACCATGGTGCTTTTCTTCATGGTGGCTCTGGGGGCTGTCTCCCTTCATGTTCACAAATCCCTGCAGCGCACGATTCTGCTCACGCTTCGCCTGCAGGATCTTTCCCTGCGCGATCACCTGACAGGGCTGCGCAACCGGCGGTTCCTCACCGAGTTCATGCAGGAGGAATCGCCCCGGGTCATACGGCGCTGGGTCTTCAAGGATCCTTTCATCCAGACGCGCCGCAGCATCAGCCTCATCCTGGTGGACCTGGATCATTTCAAGAAAATCAATGATCATTTCGGCCATGCAGCGGGAGATGCTGTGCTCATCCAGGTGGCCCAGTTGCTGAAGGAAATCGTCCGCAAACCCGATATCGTGCTGCGATGGGGAGGGGAGGAATTCCTGGTCCTGGCCCTGGATTCGGATCGCGTAGCTCCGCCCGGCACCTCCGTCCGAATCCACGAGCGGATGGCTAGGCATGATTTCATCCTCCCCAGCGGCGAAACAATTCGCCTGACTTGCTCCGTGGGCTTCGCCCTCTTTCCTTTCCATCCGGAATACCCCGAAGGCCTCGGCTGGCAGCAGGTCTTTCAGATGGCCGACAAGAGCCTGTACCACGCCAAGGAGGAGGGCCGAAACCGACTGCGGGGCTTCCTCCCCGGGGAAGGCGAACCGAGGGAAATCATCGCCGCCTTGGAGACCATGGATCCCGACTACACCAGAGCAAGGGAAACGGGCCTCATCCAGTTGGTCTGAACCTGCACCCGGCCCGTTAGGACATGCGGTGCATTCAGGTTGGGGCCTTTTGGGGCGGGCCTTGTGGAGGGTGAAGAGCCCATGCCCATCGATCCTTTGAAGTAGGAGGCACGATGCAGCCCAATCCTCTGCTTGTGGAAGCCAGGCCAAGCTGTCGCCCATCACTGAAACTCGAATCCTCCCCAGTGCCCGAAGCGACTTGGTTTCAGCGCCTTCGCTTGCGTCGCCAGCGGCGCCCGATCTCCACGACCGCCAGTCCCAGCGCGCCGCCGTAGGCGCCCACGGCGTAGCTGGAGGGCAGCGCGGGCTCCGCCGGAGCGTCAGCATCCTTGAACTCCTCCGGGAAGGGGCGCGGCAGTAATGGGATGATCTTCCACTGGGCCATGTCCTTGGGCGTGCGCGCCAGATACTCATCCAGGGAGGCCACCGGCGCCTGTCCGAAGGAGCGGGAGGAGGGGAACTGCGGGATGCGGACGTAAAGCAGCGCCTCCAGATCCTCCGCCAACATGCGCTCGAAGGGCGTGGCGGCCTTGCCCTGGGCCAGGCGGTCCAGCAGGTCGTGCCCCGCCACCTCGAAGGCGACCATGGGAAAGAGATCCGTCCGTTCTGCCACTAGGTAGTCGTAGGCCTTGCAGCCCTTCTCGAGGCTCAGGTCCTTCACGGTGAGCACAGGCAGGGCGGCGATGGCCTTGAGGCGGCTCGTCGCCCCCAGGCGCGGGATGTCCCAACCCAGGCTCCGTAGGGTCTCCAGGCTGATGCCCGCGCAGTTGGCCCGGGCGTGGTGGTAGCGGAAGTCATGGCGGTAGAAGTGGTTCAAGGTGCGGTTCAGGGCCTCCTGGACCCGCGCGCTGGCCCGATCCTGGCGCAGCACCGCCACCACCATGCCGCTGGGGCGGTACCAGGCCTGACCGCTGTTGAGGTCACCCATGTAGGCGTCCATGGGCAGGGAAGCGGCGAGGATGCCCTTTTCGCTGACCATGTCCAGCCCGTAGAAGTTGTTCACCAGCCAGTCACCCCACTGCCCTTGGGCGCCGAAACGGCCCGTGGCGATGGCGAAATGGCCGCCGTGGGCCTCGTCGTCATCCCCCTGGGCGCCGTTGAGCAGCACCGCCAGGACAGGCTTCCCTGCGCAAACCAAAGGCGTCCTGGGATCGCGCTGCCAGAGGACCCGCGCCGCCAGGGGGGCCTTGGCCCCGCCGCCCTCCTGGCGCACCAGAGTGGCGAGCCGCGCGCCCGGTGAGAACGGCTGGAGCTGCAGGGGCTGCTGGAGAGCGAAGTCGCAGGGCCAGAGGGTGCGGGCGACGAAGCGCTCACCCTCCTGGCGGCCCCGCATATCCAGAAGGCGCCCTTCGAAGTGCCGCAGGCTGGAGACATCAAAGTAGCTCTGGTTCGAAGGGATCTTCGGCACCAGGGCGAAAGGATGGGCGCTGCCCGACGGTGTGACCAGGGCGCGGCCATCCTGGGCCATCCGAACGCCCCGCACCACCTGGGGCGAGCCCACCCATACCAGTTGTGGGAGGGTGCCATCCCCCTGGCTCTCATGGGCCTGGGCCCAGTGCCGGACATCCTCCTGCGCTGTGAACTTCCGGTCGAAACCCGCAGCGTGGGCGGTCGGGACTGCCACAAGATCCCCCTGGAAGAACCACAGGGCCTGGGGTAGCACGGCGGGATCCTTGGAAGTGCCCTCCACCAGGCGGAAGGCCTGGGGGGGATGGAGCCCCAGGGAGCCTTCCTCCAGAACCGAACGGACCGGAACCTGCGCGGAGGCCGTGAAGCCCGCGAGAAGGAGCGCGAGACCCACCACGCGCCAAGGTTGGCGCCGGAAGGAGGGAAAGGGGAGCTGATTCATCCGTGACTCCAGGGATTCACATTCCAGGCTGCGCGAAGGGAGAAGCCTTCCGCTGACTGCTGGACAGAGCCCAGATCAGGGCTGGGGCGGATCTTCGATTGGAGGGGCGGGCGCCGCCTTCCCCTCCGGCTCGGGCCTCTGCGGACGCGGAAGCTCATGGGGGAGGGTCAGCTTCCGCAAAACCCCGGAGGAGCGGTACACGAGCGTGGCCTGGGGTGTGGGTGTGGAGGGGCTCCGCTTCAGGTAGACCAGGCCGCGCTGGACACCACCAGGCCCCAGGCGCCCGGGTTTCCATGCGGCCGAGTCGAGAAAGGCCAGCAGCTTGTGGTTGCTGTAGGCAGCCACAGCCGCGTTGGGAATGCCGGAGAGGGTACCCACGATGAAAAGGACTGCCGCCATCTCCGCCGTGGCCACGGCACCCACCATACTGCCCCCCGCTCCGCTGCCACCGCCAGCCAGGAGCGGCAGTCCCAGGGGGTAGAGCGCGTAGAGCCAGGGGTGCTGCTTGACCAACTTCAGGGCCTGCGCAGCCGTCAGCCTCTGGGTTTCCGGGGGCACTTCCAAGGATCCCGCCGTGCTACCCCAGGCCCT
>CAIPUA010000333.1 GCA_903868115.1 uncultured Holophagaceae bacterium | reverse complement strand
GGGTCTTTCCGAAGGTGTAGGCGCTATCAAGAATGGCCGCCACCCGACTGCCGGTACCCGAAGTCTCTGCCACCGCATTGGGCGCCCAGGTGACGACCGGAGAAGCGCCCACGGTCGTGGTGGTCTTGGTGATGGTGTTCACCAGGGGGGCCTTCCACCAGGGCGTTGTAACATCGACCGCGAAATCCACAGTGGCATTAACTCCGAGGGTGGTCCCGGGGGTTGGATCCCCGGCAGGAGTGAGGCTGCCCCCGGCATTCTTTCTCAGGAAATAGAGGGAGCGGTCCGCAACAGAGTTCATGTCCGAGACAGACCCGGCCACGAGTCGCACACCCGACCCCGAGACTGGCGTCATGGCACTAGCGATTTCCACAAAGGTGGGCTTGTCGATGGGAACCGTGGATGTGTACTTCCCGTCCAAGTCCGTCGTCACCGAGCCGACCACCTTCCAGACGATGACCGCATTCCCGGCCGTGTCCTTTTCGTCCGTGCTCTGGAAGATCCGCACGGCGACGCCCCGCAGTGGCAGGCTCTTGAACTTAGTGGTGTCGGTCTCGAGGCCGCTGGGAATTCCAGTGGTGGCATCGGCAACCAGGGGCTTGCGCGTGTAGGTGACGGTGCCCGAGACGGTCACAGTGGTGGCAGCGCTGGTGCTATCGGTGCTGCTCGACCCGCCGCAGCCCAAGCCGAGGGGCAGGACACACAGGGCCGCCAGGACCGTCAAGAAACGCCAGGTGGAACGCGAAAACACCATCAGGACCTCGAAAAAAGGGGCCAAAAAACCAGAGTACCACGGCCCGCCCGCCTTGGCTCAAGCGAAGGGCCGATGGTTGAGTGCGGTGAGCCCCCCCGAAGGTTCAGGGAACCCGCGTGCCCCTGTCAGCGTCGGGGGCGGCGGGGCGGGAGGGCGGCCTCGTTCTGGGCCATGAGTTCGGCAGGGATTTCCTCTGCATCGTTCAGGGCGGGCAGGGGATTCTCGTGCACGCCTTCAATGCGAAGCTCGAAATGAAGGTGGGGGCCCGTGGATTTGCCCGTGCGTCCGACTTCGGCGATCTTCTGGCCCCGGCGCACCACATCACCGGTGCGCACGAAGTTGAGCTTGTGGTGGGCATAAAGTGTCGTCACGCCGCTGCCGTGATCCAGCACCACGAAATTCCCGTAGTCCTTGTGGCGGCTCGCCTCGACCACCCGGCCATCCAGGGTCGCGTAGACATCGGTGCCCATGGGGGCCGTCAGGTCGACGCCCCGATGGGTGCCCCGGTAGCGCTGGCGGATTTTCTTCCGGCTGGTCTGGGTCTTCACGCGCACCGTGCGGGTGCGGATCCGGGGTCCCCAGGCGGAGCTGATCGTCCGCGTCGCCACGGGCCATAGGAGATCCAGCTTGGCGGGATCCGCCGGATCGAAACTCGCGGGAGCGGCGACTTCCGGCTCGGTGCTCCGGGACAGAACGGGCTGCATCTGGGCCGCCATGGCCTTGTGGTCCTCAACGGGTGTGGCGCCCACAAGCGTCGCTCCATCCGGCACAGGCCGAAGCGTAGCCGAGGGTAGCACCCGTTCCAGGTGGACCAGCGGGGCGGGGCGCAGGGTCGGCGTTCCGGGAAGGGGTGGCACGGGTGGGAACTCCCGCGTTGGCGTCGAACTTTGCGCAAGGGTAATCGTCGCAGCGATGCGAGCCCGCTTGCGGTTGGGAAGCACTCTTAGCGTGGTACCGACGGAAAGCTTGCGCAGATCCAGATCGGGGTTGAGTTCCTCAAGCTGGGCCAAGCTCAGCTTGAACTGGCGAGCCACCTTCCCGGCAGTCTCACCCTTTTGGATCCGGTGAACACCTGCAGTCGCTGACACCTTGGCAGTGGGCTTGGCGGCGTCCAGACTCCCGGACATCCCCACCAGGGAAAGCGCGAACACGAGCGGCGATAGTCTCATGGGGGCTCCGAGAGCAGAAGGGCGGGGTTGGAGAAGGGGATGCTAACCAGCCTCCTTGGGGACAATACCCCATGGTGGATACGCGCAGGGATGCCTAAATAATAGCGAGTCTCAATTGGTTCGGCAAAGATTATCGATTTTAACCTAGTCAGCCCAAGGACTCTCGGCCCAGGGCCACGTGACGGTGCCCCGGCGCCCGCCTTCCTTGAGCAAGAGGCGTACCGGGCCCAGGGTCATTTCGTGGCTCGCGGCCTTCAGCATGTCGTAGAGGGCCAGTAGGCCGACGCTGGCACCTGCCAGGGCCTCCATCTCCACTCCCGTGCGGCCTGCCATGGAGACCTCGACCCGCAACCAGGCTCGGCGGCCGACCGGATCCCAGTGATGGGCCACATTCACGGCGTCCACCACCAGGGGATGGGCCAGGAGAATCAAATCCGAGGTGCGCTTGACGCCCCCAATGGCCGCGATGCGGGCCACGGACCAGGGATCGCCCTTGGGGCCGCCGCCCTGCTCCAGGGCCTCGGCACAGGTCGGGCAGAGTTCCAGACAGCCCGCCGCCACCGCCCGGCGCCGGGTGATGGCCTTCGCCGACACATCCACCATGGTGGGCCGACCTTCCGCGTCCAGGTGCGTGAGCTTCACGCCGTCACCATCGCCAGGAGAATGTCTCTCAAGGAAGCCACATCCGGAGCAAAGGCCAGGGGCCCGCAGGCTTCCAGAGCTTCCCGGCCATAGAATCCGTGGCCCACGGCGATGCCGGGCACCCCGGCCCGGTTGGCCATTTCCAGATCGAAGGGCGTATCGCCCACCATCAGGGCCAGGTGTGGCTCAAGCCCGTGAGCGGCGAGGCAGAGTTCCAGACTCTCTGGATGAGGCTTGGCGACACGCACATCGTCCGGCGTGACCAAGGGGTCGAAACAGGCGCCCCAGCCGAAGGTCTCCACCTGGCGGCGCAGGGGCACGCTGCGCTTGGAGGAAGCGATGGCCATCTTCACGCCCAGGCCGTGGAGTTCCCGGACCAGGGCATCCATGCCGGGGAAAGGCACCAGCAGAGGCTCGTTCGCGATCCAGTCGAAGGTGCGGTAGACCTTCAGAACGTCCACCGGGTCCAGTCCCAGAGGGGCGAAGGTGCGCTGGAGGCCCTCCTCCAAGGGAAGGCCCACGCAGCGCAGCCATTCTTGGCGAAGTTCTGGACGCTCCTGGAGGCCAAGCCCCTTCAGTGCGTGCTCCATGCCCGCCACGATGAGCGCCCGGCTATCCGCCAGCGTGCCGTCGAAATCCCAGACGATGAGCTGCACCCGAACCTCCAGGTTCCAGGATCGCACGAAGCCTTAGCCTGGGGCTTCTTCTGGAGGCAATGCAGCGGCTTGATTACCGCAAAAGCGTTCCACGAGTGTGGCCGTCACGAGATCGCCGGTCACATTGAGGACGGTCCGGCTCATATCCAGCAGTCGGTCCACTCCTAGGATCAGGGCGATGCCCTCGGGCGGGACCCCGACCATGCCTAGGACCATCATGAGCAAGGGCAGCGAACCCCCAGGAATACCAGCCACGCCGATGGCAGTCACCACGGACATCAAAACGACTACCAATTGCTGAGGCAGACTCAGATGCACGCCGAAAACCTGGGCCAGGAACAGGACCGTGGCGCCCTCGAAGAGGGCTGTCCCATTCATGTTCATTGTGGCGCCCAAGGGCAGCACGAAGCCGGCCACCTGGGGCGAGATCCCGAGTTCCTGCTCGGCGGTCTGGATGGTGGTGGGCAGGGTGGCGTTGCTGGAACTGGTGGAAAAGGCTGTGACCATCACCACGCGGATGCGTCGGAGGAAGTCGAGGGGCGCCCGTCGGGCCAGGAGCTTGAGGATCACTCCATACCCGAGGACCTGGAAGACGAGCAGGCTACCCAGGACCGTGAACACATATTTCATGAGGTTCAAAAGCAGCTCGTATCCGAAGCGGGCCATGACACTGAAAATCAGGCAGAAGACGCCGAGCGGGGCCACTTTCATGACCATGTCGATGATGGTGACCATGGCTTCGCCCAGGCTTTCCAGCACCTTGATCAGGGGCTCCGCCTTCGCCTTGGGCATGCGCGCCAGGGCCGCCCCCAGCACCAGGGCGAAGAAGATCACCGCCAACATGTCACCATTGGCCGCCGACTTCAGGGGATTGCGGGGCACGATGTTCACCAGCAGGTTGATATCGAAGTTGGCTTGGGACAGGCCCATCTTCTCCGCGATCTGGGCGGTATCTCCCTTGTAGGTGTCCATGAGCTGGACCTTGACCACTGGATCCAGGCTGTTTCCGGGTTTCAGGAGATTCATGGCCCCCAGCCCCAGTGCGGTGGAAAGGGTCGTGAGCCCCAGAAAACAGATCAGGGTCACCAGGCCAACGCGTCCGAGGCGTTTTAGATCCCCCAACCCCGCCACCCCGAGCGCCAGGGTGGAGAGGATCAGCGGGATCACCACCATGATCAGGGAGCCCAGCCACATCCGACCCATGGGCTCGATGGCGTTGCGGATGGCCACTTCCAGCCAGGGCTGACCTCCGGCCAGGAACTTGGCCAGCAGGCCCAAGACCAAGCCTGTGAGGAGTCCGATCAGGATGCGCGTGGGGCCAGACATGCCTTGGACCTTATCCGCTGAGAACCACCCCCGTCAATCTAGGTTCACTCCGCGCACGGCTTCGGCAGAGTTCAAGAGCCCGGTAAACTCGAGGGCTCCAGCTTCGTATCCGCCCTGTCCAGGAGATTCCCTTGATCGCATTCCAAGACCTGGAGGTCCGCTACGGTGACGTGGTGGCCCTCAAGAACCTGAGCCTGGACCTGGAGGATGGAATCATCGGCCTGTTGGGCCCCAACGGCTCCGGCAAGTCCACCCTCCTCAAGACCCTGCTCGGCCTCCTGACGCCCGCGAAGGGCGTCGGCCAAGTGCTGGGGGTGGGCCTGGGCAGCCCCGATGCCGCCCGACTACGAGCGCGCATCGGCTACATGCCCGAGTACGACGCCCTCATCGAGGATGTCAGCGCCTTCGAACAGGTGGCTTTCTGGGGCGAGCTGTCAGGGCTTCCGGCCGATGCCGCCCGGGATCGCGCCCATGAGGTGCTCTACTTCGTAGGTCTCGACGAATCCCGCTACCGCCATGTGTCGGGCTACTCCACGGGCATGCGCCAGCGGGTGAAACTCGCCCAGGCCCTGGTCCATTCCCCTGAACTCGTCTTCATGGATGAGCCCACCAACGGGCTCGATCCCGAAGGGCGGAAGCGGATGCTGGATCTGGTCCTCAAGGTGCGCGCCGAACTCGGCACCGGCGTGATCCTCGCCAGCCATTTGCTGGAGGATGTGGAGCGCTGCGCGGATCAGTTGGTCATCCTCGACAAGGGTGAGCTGAAGGCGGCGGGTTCCATGGCCGGGTTGCGGAAACTGCTGGCCAAGCGCTTCGAACTGCGGTTCCTGGATCTGCTGAGCCTTGAACAAGAGGCCCGTCTGCCCGAACTGGGCCGCGTGCTCGACAATCGCCATGGGCTCTATGACCTCGAACTCCACCACCCCGATCCTGTGGAACCCTTCCGCTGGGCCCAGAAAATCGGCGCCGTGCTGGTGCAGCTCACACCGCGCCACGACCGCTTGGACGAAGTGCTGATCCGGGCGCTGCATGGAGATATCGCAACGACTAAGGGAGGGAACTGAGATGCCCATCTACGCCCCCTCCCTGCCGCCCCGGCCTGTGCTGGACCAGGGGCTTCCGCCCGCCCTCGTCATCGCCCGCTTTGATATTCGCCGCGTTCTCAGTCAGCGCATGGGCCGCTTCTTCGGCTTCATGTTTGTGGTCAGCCTACTCATCCAGTTGACCATGTTGTATGTGAAATACCTCCTGAACACCAATGCCGCCCTCAGTGGCATCAAAGATTTCGCGAATCAGGTGCTCACTCAGGGACCCGAGTTCCACGCGAGCATTCTTACCATGAGCGGTTGGCTCACGAGCCTGCTCTGGTTCCAGGTGGCCCTCGTCGGCGGGGGGCTGGTGGCCCGGGATTCCCTCTATCGCATCCGCCCCCTGATGTACGCCCATCCCGTACGCCCCATTGACTACCTCGCGGCCAAGGGACTCTTCGCGGCGGGCCTGCCCTTCGTAATCCTCCTGCCCTTTGTCTTCCTGCCCTGGGGCATATCGCTGCTCATCGCGGGCCTCAGCGGCCCCGTTTCACTCTGGGCACCACTCTACCTGCTGCCGGCAGCCCTGATCATCGCCCTGATCATGGGCGCCGTCACGCTTGGCGCCTCCAGCCTCGCGGCCTCGCCCCGAGCCGGCTTCGGCTGGGTGCTGGGCATTTCATTGGGTTCCAGCGCCATCGGTGGCTTACTGAGTGGCCTGCTCCACCAACCCATCTGGATGGCCATCAGCCCCCAGGCTCTCGTAGGAGCCTGGCCCGATCTCCTCTGCCGCGTGGCAGACCCAAAACTGAACTGGCTGCCCACGGTAATCGGCACTTTCGCGCACCTCGTCCTCTGGACCTTCGTCGCAGCCCGGCGCACGCGCCCCTCGGAGGCCGTGCTATGAGCCCCACGGTCTCTCTCCAGCGCGCCTCCCTGCGCTACGGCGATATCCTCGGCCTTTCGCCCACCACCTTTGAACTGCCCGAAGGGGGCGGCATTACGGGACTCCTGGGGCCCAACGGGGCCGGAAAATCCACCCTGATCCAGCTCCTTTCCGGCCTGCTGCCGCCCTCCGGCGGCGAGGTGAGGATCTTCGGTGAGGCCCCTTTCCGCAACCCCCAGGTGCTTTCCCGGCTGGGCTTCGTGCCCGAGGGCGACCGCTTCCCGACGGGCCTGCGCGGCATTCCCTGGCTGCGGATGATGGGCGAGCTCTCAGGACTCCGGGGAAGCGGACTCCAGGGCGCCATGGAGCGCGCACTTTCCGTAGTGGGTATGGAACTGAACGGCCGCAAGCCCTTCAGCGAAATGTCCAAGGGCATGCGCCAGCGCATGCGGCTGGCCCAGGCCCTGTTGCACAATCCCGAATTCCTGCTGCTCGACGAGCCCTTCAACGGCATGGACCCCGAGGCCCGCCTCCTGTTGATGGACATGCTCCGGAGCCTCGCCACCGCTGGCCGCCGCATCCTGGTCTCCAGCCACATCCTGGGCGAAGTGGCCCAACTCACGGACCGAATCCTGCTTCTCTTCCGGGGACGGCTGCTGGCTGAGGGCAGCGTCGCCGAGATCCGCGAGCTGCTGGATCGTCACCCTGTGGAACTTCGTATCGGCGCGGAATCGGCCCAGGCCGTGGCCCGCTGGGCCGTGGAGCACGACGAGCTCGTGGCGCTGCGCATGGAGGAAGCCGGCGCCGTACTCGCGGTGCGCAATCCACGCTCCTTCCTGCCCAAGCTGCAGGCCGCGGTGCTGGCGGGCGAACTACCGCTCCTTTCGCTCGACCCCCTTGACCTGAACCTGGACGCGGTCTTCCAGTTCCTCACCAAGGATCACGCATGACGGCTCTGCCCACGCCCGCCCGCACCATCCAAGCTCTGCTCCGCGGCTACTTCCCCCGGTTGCTCCAGGTGCGGGGCTGGGTCTGCGCCCTCATCGTGGTGTTGCCCGTGGCCCTGAGCTTTGGACTGGCCACCATCCTGCGCCTCCAGCAGATGAATTTCGGATCGGCCGAGATCCTCACGGTCTTCCACAAGGTGCTGGCCCAACTCGCGCTGCCCATTCTCGTGCTGGTGGCCGCCCCGGCGGGCATTCGCGAGGATCTGGAGCAGCGGACCCTGCCCCTGATGCTCACACGCCCCGCCCAGGCTTGGCTCCTGCCCTTCGGCAAGGGCCTGCTCTGGTTTGGCTGGGGCGGAGTGTGGATCGTGGCCTCGGTCGCGGGTCTCGGGGGTCTCGGTGCCGAACTCGCCAGCCTGCCTCTCATGGCGGCGGCCCTGCTGGCCGCCTTCTGGGCGGAGCTGGGCTTCATGACCTTCCTCAGCCTGGTCTTCAAGCGCGGCACCCTCTGGGGCGCCCTCTACCTGCTGATCTGGGATCCCCTGGTGCGGATCTTCCCCGGCAATCTCCAGCGCATCACCTTCCTGCACTACATCGAAAGCATCGCCGGCAGCCGCGGCAGCAGCGTGGGCACCTCTCAGCTCCTGGCCCAGGAACAGATCAGCACCCCATGGCCCCTGGCCATCCTGGTGTTCGTCCTCTTCGGAATCCTCTGCTGGGCCGCCAGTGGGTGGAAGCTTCAGACCACCCCCATCGGTCTGGCGGGAACTGAAGCGGAGGGTTGAAGGACCTCAAGCCTTACACTGTTCCAATGGCTCAATCCTTCTTCCGCACCACCACGCCCACTGGAACCGAGATCCTGATCGAACCGCTTGCCCATGTGCGGAGCTGCTCGGTGGGGTTCTGGGTACGGCGGGGCAGCATCCATGAGACGGCGGTGGAGGAGGGGCTGGCGCACTTCATCGAGCACACGGTCTTCAAGGGTACGGAGCGCTATCCAGACCCTGAATCCATGAGCGCCGCCACGGATGCGCTGGGTGGCAATGTGGACGCCTTCACGGGCAAAGAGACCGCCTGCTTCTATGGCAAGGTCCTGCGGGAACAGCTCCCGGACCTGATCGCGCTGCTGGGTGATCTCGTGACGACGCCACGCTTCGACGCGGAAGAGTTGGTCCGCGAACGCAGCGTGATCCTGGAGGAGATCGCCCAAAGTGAAGACCAGCCGGATGACTGGGTGAGCGAACTCTTTTACCTGAACTTCTGGAAGGGCGGCACCCTGGCCCATCCCATTCTGGGCCGCCCGGAACAGGTCGTGGGCTATGGCGCGGAGGAGGCACGGGCCTTTTTCCGCAGGACCTACCGGGCGCCGAACCTGCTCATCGCCGCGGCAGGCGACCTGGAGCCGGAACCCTTTCTGGCCCTGCTTCAGCCCGTTCTGGATCGCCTGCCGGATGGCGCCCCGGGCGGGGATCCTCCCGCGGATGCACCCCGGCCCTTCATCCTCAATACGCCCCGCAAGGATCTTCAACAGGCCAGCCTCATCCTGGGCTTTCCCGCACCGGGTCATCGCCATCCGGATCGCGTGGCGGTGAATCTTTTGAGCCATGTGCTGGGTGGGGGCATGTCCTCCCGGCTCTTCATGGAACTCCGCGAGAAACATGCCCTCTGCTACCAGATTGGCAGCTATCTCACGCACTACCGTGACGGCGGGGCGCTGCAGATCAGCGCCAGTTGTGCCCCGGACAAGGCCCGGGAACTGGTGCAACGCGGCGCCACTGAATGCGCACGGCTCGCGGCGAAGGGTGCCCTTCCGCAGGAACTGGAACGCGCCAAGCTCCACGCCCGCACCAGCCTGGTCTTCAGCCAGGAATCCAGCAGCGCCCGAATGTTCGGGCTGGCCCATCAGGCCATCCACATGGAGGGCATCCGCGATCTCGACGCCCAGATTGCCGAGATCGACACCGTGGATCTGGACATGCTCAACCGTGTGGCGCGGGACGTGCTGCGCCCTGAGGTGCTGGCCATCTCCGCTCTGGGCACGCGGAAACACGGAGAAATACGGAAACAGGATCTCGCAGGATAGAATCACTTCATTCCTTGTGAGGTTCTCCCATGCGTATTGCCCCCTACCTGTTCGGTGCCCTGGTCCTGGTGGTCCTGACCACGCCACTCTTCGCGGACCGCAAGCTCTCGGGCACCTTCCGAAAAACGGCAAGTGGATTGCAATATGCGGAAATCAAGCTCGGCAAGGGCGAAGGTGCCGCCAAGGGCCAGACCCTGGGCATGCTCTATCGCGGCTGGCTCTACGACACCAAGAAGGGCCGACAAGGCCGCCAGTTCGACGCCAACCTGAACCGAAAGAAACCCTTCGAGTTCGTGCTCGGCGCAGGTCGCGTCATCAAAGGCTGGGATGAAGGCGTACTCGGCATGAAGAAGGGCGCCAAGCGCGTACTTATCCTCCCGCCCGAACTGGCCTACGGCGAGAAGGGTGCCGGCGGCGTCATCCCGCCGGGCGCAACGCTGCTCTTCGAAGTCGAAGTGGTGAGCATCAAGGGAGAGGCAAACGCCCCCAAGGAGAACTGAGGGGCTTCAT
>CAIPUA010000332.1 GCA_903868115.1 uncultured Holophagaceae bacterium | reverse complement strand
CGACAAGGGTCAGCCGAGGTAATCGAATAGATTCTGCGCGTTCGATTTCGCGAGGATGCTCAACGAGACCTGCTGCGCGGTTCCCTCTCTTTCGTATTCCGTAATGGCCTGCGGATAGTCCACGGCCTCGTAGGTTTCCTGGATCGACTGCAGGCCGATATTGAAGTCCCCGAGGGTCGATTTCAATTGATCCAGAGAGTTTTGTCGGCCACCGAGATCCGTGAAGTTGGTCAACACGCGTGCATAAACGGTTTTCAGATTGTCAACCGCCGTATTCACCGTTGCGACATTATAGGCAGGGGGATTGGCACTCAGGGCATTCCGAAAAGCAATAACCTGCGCGAAGAGATCCGTAGCAGAGCCGGCGCCACCTGCGCCGACAAACAAAGCATCTCCTGGAATATTCGCCTCCACCGTCGTGCTGATGCCCACATCAAGAGAGATGACACCACTGTTGCCACTGTAGGTCACGCTAGTGATTTGCCCAGCAGGAGGCACCTGCACGAAGGGAACAGTGGTCGTGGCCGTACCTGCGAAGAGATATTTTCCCTGCTGCTGCGTATTGGCTAGCGACAGGAGATTGTTCAGAATCCCGTCCACTTCCGGCGCGATCGCCTTGCTGGCACCGGTGCCCGAAGTGTCGAACTGTGCCGAAGCCCCGAGTTCCATCAACCGCATGAATGCCGAACTCACACCGTCCAGGGATGTCTCGGTCGCCTGCAGGAAGGATGCGGCAGAGTCGGCCTGTTTGACGTACTGTTTGTTGCGTTCGATGGAACTCCGGAAGTCTACGATGAGCGCCGCTCCCGTGGGATCGTCCCCCAGGCGGACGATGCGCCTGCCCGTTGAGATTTGCTGCTGGAGGATGGCAAGGCGCTCTTTCACGCGCTGGAGATCGAGCGTCGTCGTTGTATTGGTGAAGGGATTCGGAGTACGGAGTGTCATGGCCTACCTCTGACAGCTACTTGCCAAAATTGTTCACCAGCTGGTCCGTCAACTGGTTGATCACGCTGATGAAGCGCGCGCTCGCCTGGTAGCTCCGCTGGAAAGACATCATGGTGGTGGCCTCCTCGTCGAGGTCGACACCCGAAGTCCGGTCCCGCTGAGTCTGGAGGGCCGTGAGAAGGTTTACAGCGTTGGTACTGCGGGTCTCAAAACCCTGGGCATCGGTCCCGATGGTGTTCACGACGCTCCCGATGACCGTGCTGAAGGGCCCAGAATCCCCGACGCCGTCCCCGTTTGTGTCGACGGTGCTGGTTGCAGTCTGAAGTTTCGCGAGGGCCAGCGCGTTCCGGTTGTCACCCGCGGCGCCCGCCACACCCGCCGCAGCGATGCGCCTGGGATCAAGCACGATGTCGGAATTCACACTGAGGGCGTTGACCATTCCAAGGTAGTTACTCGCCGCCGTCACGCTAGTCGGGAGACCACTGGCGTCATTCGCGTTGGACGCGCGGAAGAAGTCCTGCCAGAGGCCGGGGGGCAAGCCTGCGGTGGCTACGGCAGCACCATTCGCGTCGAAACCCGTTCGGTGCTGCATGTTCACCTGCCCGGAAATCCCCGCTGCCAGTTCATCCAGCTTGGTCTGATAGCCCGGTAGAACAGTGTCCCGAATATCTAGGTAGGCCCCGAGGGCGCCCTCTTTGACCGCTTGGGTGACATCGATCGTGGCTCCAGAACCAAGAACGACATCGACGCGGTTGAGATTGCCATACGCAATGTCAAGTGTCGCCGTCATCGTGCTGGATGTGTTTCCGTTCACAAGCACGGCCGCTCCGCTATCCAGCGTGATCTGGAGTTGCCCCATGCTGTCCTCGAAGACCTGAATGCCGACCAGCCCGGCCAGCTGGTTCGCCAACCCCTGGCGCTGATCGCGAGCGTCCGAGTCCGAGCCCTCGCTAGGTTCCGTCGCGATGCGGTCATTCAGCTTCGCGATCTCGGCTGTGATCGTGTTGACCTCGGTTACGAGGCTGCCGATATTCCGATCCGCTTGGTTGCGCTGGTCCGTGAGCAGTTGGTATCGGCTTTGAAGGCCGTTTATCAGACTTTGCGCCCTCCCCACAACGTTGGTTCGCACCGCCCCATCTTCCGGACGGGATGAAAGCTCCTGGAAACTCTGGAAGAACCGCTGTACCAGGGTTCCCAGAGCTGCCTCGCTGCCATCCTCATTGAAGAGCGGGGAGATGCCCTCCACTCCCGCATAGCGGACATCGGCGCCACTTTGGCGCGAAGTGGCCTGAGTGATCTGCATTTCCAGGAACCGGTCGCGCACACCGATAATGTTGTTCAGATTCACACCCGTGCCGAACTGCATGCTCCCGAAGGTCTGGGAATCGTTGTTCATCAGAATGGCGCGCTGACGACTGTAGTTGGGCGTGTTGATGTTCGCGATGTTGTGGCCCACGACATTCAGGGCCGCCTGGGCCGCCTGGAGGCCCGAAAGGCCGATGTTGAGGCTGGCGTTCAGACCGGGCATGACCGCCTCCTATACATGTTCGGAAAAGCGGAAAGACAGGGATGCCGGAAGCGCTACGGTGCCACAAGCTCCATAGGGCGAGGAGGCGGTCAAGGCCAGCAGAGTGGCCTGAAGGGGCGCCTGCAAGCCACTGATGAGGGCATGGATGGCGGCAAGACGATGCTTCAGTTGGCGGGCCTCGGCGGAATCCTTCGGCCAGCCCGCAAGTTCAGGCCAACGGACCGTCCCGAGCAGAGGCAGAGGATCCTCGCCCGCGATAAGCCGTCGCTCCAGATCGTCCAGAAAGGCGGGCAGCGAGTGCAGCATGAATCACCTCCAGGAGCTTCACGCGCAAGGCCTATACCATTCCGCAAAGGGACGACAGCGAGGCCTTCAGGCGAGTAAATCTAGATGCGAATCAGCATTTTTTGCCTGGCTGTCGGGGGGCCTTCCTTCCCCTTCACCCTTATCCTCGCCGGGGGGTTGTTCTTCCTCGTTGCCCTGGCCCTGGCCTTGGCCTCCACGCCGTTCTTCGGTGCGGATCTTGTCGGAAGCGGGGATCACCTGCACCGAGGCCTGTTCCTCGGCTGCGCGATCCTCAGCGCTCTTCTTGTGGGACTCTTCCCGCTGGATCTGTTCGCTCACCCCGTGCGCCGCCCGAACCGCCTCGATGTTGGCGGTCTGGAAGATCTGACGCTGAGCGAGTGGGGTGATCACGTCGCGGGATCAAGGGTCTCGACGGGGTGGGGTGTGTTCCCTCACCAAGCCATCGGCCACAGCCTCTCCGTCGGGGTGGTAGCCATCGGATTCGAGCTTGGCTCGGAGGGCCTCCACTTTCGCCATGCGTATTTCCGGTAGCTTCGCCAAGCGAGCCCTGGCCACTGCGAGGAACTGGGCCGAACTCGAGACGCTGAGCGCGTCGCCCACCGCAATGGGGCCCGAAGACAGGCCTGGCAAGGGTGCGCCCGATCCAGGCTTGGCGCCTCCAGAACTCTGGGTGGCCCCCACGCTGCTGGACTTGCCGGTAACACGCATGAATTCACCTCGACAAGCTATCTATCGGCATCTCAAGGGAATCCTTCAAGTCTCTCTTTTTGAGGCAATCCTGAGTCTCTTTTCCCTTCTGACGAGCCCAGTCCTGCTCGATTCGTTCGGCAAGCCCCCAGCCCCGACCCGCCTGCATGGCATGTTCCACGACGGCTTGATCAAATAAATATTCATAGGTCTGTCGAGCCTGCCCGCCGTCCCCGAACAGGCCCGAGGGTTCCACTGTTTTCCGCAGGCTCTGAAACAACTGCGCCATGAGGAGACCCTCGAATTTTTTGGCCGCTTCCTCCGGGCTGCTCTTCACCGAGTTGGAGGAAGGTAGTTCAGCGACCAGGAGGTCCCGTGGGCTCTGCGTGATCAGGGAGGTAGCGCCGTCCATCACAGGATTCGAAGCTCCGCATTCAGGGCCCCGGCATCCTTGATGGCCTGCAGGATGGCCACCATGTCCCGCGGTGTCACCCCGAGCGCATTCAGCATTTCGGCCAGCTTCCCAACAGAGACGCCGGGTTCGATGGAAAGCGTCTTGGGCTTCTCCTCCACGGCGCTCACATCCTTCTTTTCAGCCGTCACTGTTTTTCCCTGGCTTAACGCCTTGGGCTGGCTCACCACGGGTGTGGAACTGACCACGATGGAAAGACCGCCCTGAATGATGCTCACGGCTCCGACCTTCACATCCGAACCCAGGATGACGGTACCCGTTTTTTCGTTGACGACGACTCTGGCCCGAGGTTGCAACTGGACGCCCAGGTTCTCCAGACGCGCCACGAGTTCCACGGCACGGCCCTGGAATTCCTTCGGGATCGCCACTTCGATCGTACGGGAATCAAGGGCCTTGGCGACCTTCTCCCCCAGTTCCTCGTTGATGGAATGGACCACGCGGATGGCCGTAGTGAAGTCCTCTTCCTGAAGGCTGTACCGCAGGTTGGGCCGATCGTTGAAATTGCCGGGGATCTCCCGTTCCACGAGGGCCCCATCGGGAATGCGGCCTGCGGTCGGATGGTTCTTGGTGATGGAGGCCCCGCCGCCGGAGGCGCTGAAACCGCCCACCAGCACCGGCCCCTGGGCCACGGCATAGACCTGGTTATCCGGACCATGCAGCGCAGTCATCAGCAAGGTTCCCCCCGCCAGACTCTTCGCATCGCCCGTGCTGCTCACCGTTACATCCATCTTCTGCCCGGCCTTGGAGAAGGCGGGCAGTTCGGCCGTGACAATCACGGCGGCCACATTCTTCACCTTGACGGCGGTAGGACTGACGGTAATGCCCTGGCGCGCGAGCAAATTCGTGAGGCTCTGCACTGTGAACTTGGTCTGGTCTTTGTCGCCCGAGCCATCCAGTCCGACCACGACGCCGTAGCCCATCAGCTGATTGCCGCGAACGCCCTGGAGGCGAGCCACATCACGCAGCTTGGCCTCCACCTTCTTGTCGGACTTCTCCGGCGCACCCAGCAGTGCGAGGCAGGCCAAAAAAATCGCCGCGATCCTCATGTCCACCTCCTCAGAAGGGCCAGATGAAGTTGAGGAGGCGACTGATGTAGCCCGGCTTGAGTGTTTCGTCCACAACGCCCTGGCCGCCATAGCCCACCCGCAATTCCGCCACCTGGCCGGAGGCGATGCTGTTGTTGTTGTCCAGGCGCAACGGATCGATCATCCCTGCGACATAAAGGCGCTGGTTCTCGTTGTTGAGCTGGATATCGCGGAAACCCTCGAAGATGAGATTCCCGTTGTTCAGCACTTTGACCACTCGGGCGGTTACCGTGGTCGTAAAGGTCGCACTGCGCCCTGTGGTGCCTGTGCCCGCGTACTTGTTGGCGTTGCTTGTCTTGGCATCAGTAGTGATGCCCCAGTTGCTGAGGCGGGTAATCAAACTTGGAGCAGCCCAACTGTTCGAGCCATCGCGCTTGGTGGTGACATCCGCCTTGGAGATGGCGCTGGTGCTCTCGGTGATCTTGACGGTGACTAGGTCGTTCATCCGCCCCGCGCGAAGGTCCCCCACCACGGGCCGATCCTGCCAGAGGGAACCCTCTGAAACGGGCCCCTGCACGGGAGCCTCCTCCACGTAAGGGATCTTGGGCTTCTTGGCCAAATTGTTGTCGTGGGTCTTGGGCAGACTGCAACCCATCACCAGAAACCCGGCAAGGATGGGCAACAATTTCCGCATGACGCACCTCCGCAGGGTGAGAGTGCAGAGGCCGTGCCATGACTCGGGTCGCGAGAAACCCCAAGACGCTGTCGGGCAATAACCTGGAACGATCAAAGGCGCAGGGTACGGTCGCAGAGGCGGGCCACGGCGCGGGGGTCGTGGCTCACGAAGAGGAGCGCGATGCCCTCGGCCTTCAGGTCCAGCAGCAGGTGGAGCAGATGCCCGGCCAGGGTGGGATCCAGGGCAGAAAGAGGTTCGTCCAGCACCAGCAGCTTGGGCCCGGACATGAGCGCCCGGGCCAGGGCGAAACGCTGCGCCAGGCCACCCGACCACTGGCAGGGGCACTGGGCCAGGGAAGCCTCGGGAAACTTCACTCGCGCTGCCATGGCCGCGCTGGCCTCGCGCCGCTGTTGCGCATTACCCTGGCGATGGATGACCAGGGGTTCCTCCAGGATCTCCCATCCGTTCAGGTGCGGGGGCAGCGACGCCAGCGGATCCTGGAAAACCGCTTGGAGGATAGCGCGCCGAGGTCGCCGCTGGGATTCGGCCAGGGACGACCAGGCTTGACCGTCGAGGCGAACCTCGCCCTCGGCAGCTTCCAACAGGCCCAGAATCGTCCAGGCCAGTGTCGTCTTGCCTGCGCCACTCGCACCCACCACGCCCCAGGCTTCACCCTCCTGGACCTCAAAGGACAGGTGCCTCAGCGTCCAGCGATCACCTCGCTGAACACCGAGATCCCGGACTTCCAGGATCGGCACCACGTCAACGGATGAAATCGCACCCAAGGTAGGACAGGAGCGCCTTGGGCACCCTGATGCTGCCATCCGGCTGCTGGTAGTTTTCCAGAATTGCCACCCAGGTCCGCCCCACCGCGAGGCCGCTGCCATTGAGCGTGTGCAGGAGTTGGGGCTTGGCCTTGGGTTCCGGGCCCTTGAAGCGGATGTTAGCGCGCCGCGCCTGGAAGTCGCCAAACCAGCTGCAGGAACTGATCTCCCGATAGGTGTGCTGGCTGGGCAGCCATACTTCCAGGTCGTAGGTCTTGCGGCTGCTGAAGCCCATGTCGCCCGTGCAGAGCAGCACGCGGCGGTAGGGCAGTTCGAGGACCTCCAGGATGGCCTCGGCGCATTCCGTGAGGTGCTCCAGCTCGGCCTCGGCCTGCTCGGGGGTTGCAAAGGCCACCAGTTCGACCTTGTGGAATTGATGCTGGCGGATGATGCCCTTGGTGTCCTTGCCATAGCTGCCCGCCTCGCTGCGGAAGCAGGGCGAGAAGGCGCAATGGCGCAGCGGCAGCTGATCACCGGGCAGCGTCTCGTCGCGGTAGAGATTGGTGACGGGCACTTCCGCCGTGGGGATGAGATACAGTGCATCTTCGCCGCGGTGAGTCTTGAAGAGATCGGCCTCGAACTTGGGGAGTTGGCCCGTTCCGTACATGCTTTCGGGCAGCACCAGATACGGTGGCAGCACCTCGCCCCAGCCCGCGGCGGTCTGCTGGTCCAGCATGAAGGAGATCAGCGAGCGCTCGAGTTTGGCGCCCAGGCCCTTCAGCACCGCGAAGCGGGATCCGCTGATCTTGGCCGCGCGGTCCAGGTCCAGGATGCCGAGTTTCGTGCCCAGCTCGATATGGTCTCTGGGGTTTTCAATCTGCGAGGGCGGGCCCCAGCGCTTGATTTCCTGATTGGCGTGTTCGTCCCTGCCAACCGGAACGCTGGCGTGAGGCACGTTGGGAAGAATGGCCAGAAAATCCTTGAAGGCGGACTCGGCCTCACGCTCCGCAGCCTCAAGTTCCTTGAGCCGATCACCCACATCTCGCTGGGCGGCTATGAGGGATTCCGCATCCTGCTTGTCGCGTTTGAGCCTGGCGACCTCGTCCGACACCCGATTGCGCTCGGCCTTGAGCACTTCCGCTTCCTGAATCACACGCCGCCGCTCGGATTCCAGTCTCAGGTAGGTCTCCCGATCGAAGACATAGCCCCGGCTGGAGAGGCCCTGAAGAACGGCATCGAGATCTTGGCGAAGCAGAACAGCATCAAGCATGGAAGCCTCTGAAAAATTCAATCCTGATTATCGACTTGCCTTGGCAAAAAAGCGAACCGCGAATACCCGCGCATGCACTGCGATGCGCTGGAAGCAGAAAAGCGTGAAGTTGGAGGTTGGGAGCACGGATCGCTGGCTTAGACTGAGAGTCCAGCACCCGACTGGTGAGGTCTCAATGGAACAGGTTGTCACGCCTCTGAGTCGCCGCCGGAAGACCCGGCAGATCATGGTGGGCAATGTTCCGGTGGGAGGCGACGCCCCTATCACCGTGCAAAGCATGACCAAGACGGACACCCGCGATGTAGAAGCCACCGTCAAACAAATTTACGAATACGCGGCGGCGGGCTGCGAGATCGTGCGCATCTCGGTCCCGACCAAGAAGGCCGGCGAGGTCTTCCACGAAATCTGCGCTCGGAGTCCCATTCCGGTGGTGGCCGACATTCACTTCGACTACCGGTTGGCCCTGGTGGCTGCCGATGGCGGCGCCGCCTGCCTGCGCATCAATCCCGGCAACATCGGGGGTCAGGACCGGGTGCGCGCCGTGGTGGAGAAGGCCGGCGAGAAGGGCATTCCCATTCGTATCGGCGTCAACGGCGGCAGCCTCGAGAAGGAACTGCTGGAGAAGTACGGCGCCGCCACCCCCGAGGCCATGGTGGAGAGTGCCCTGCGCCACCTGAAACTGCTGGAGCAGGAAGGCTTCTACAACACGAAAATCAGCCTCAAGGCAAGTAATGTCATCCGCACGGTGCAGGCCTACCGCCTACTGGCCACGCAGGTGGACTATCCCTTCCATCTGGGCATCACGGAGGCGGGCACGCCCTGGGGCGCAACCATCCGCAGCAGCGTCGGCATGGGCATCCTCCTGGCGGAGGGCCTGGGCGATACCATCCGCGTTTCGCTAACGGGCGCGGGCCAGGAGGAATGCAAGATCGGCCATGAGATGCTGCGCGCCCTGGCCCTTCGCAGCGGTGGCTTCCACATGGTGAGCTGTCCCAGTTGCGGTCGGGTGCAGATCGACCTCAACCGCGTGGCCGTTGAAATCGAGCAGGGCCTCCGTGAAATCAACCACGAGCACATCACCTACGCCGTCATGGGCTGCGTGGTGAACGGCCCCGGCGAGGCCATGGACGCTGATCTCGGTGTGGCCGGCGGCGCGGGCGAGGGCCGCATCTATCGCAAAGGCGAACTCATCCGCAAGGTGAAGGAGGAGGACATCGTCGCCGCATTCCTGGAGGAAGCCCGCAAGCTCAAGGCCGAGCGTGCGGCGGTCTAGGGTGTGGCTCGCGTGGGGAATCACACACCCCTTCGTCGTTCTCGGTATTTTTTTTCTGGCCGAAGCCTTGCTGCCCGTGCGCCTCCAGCCCACGGCGTGGTGCCTGCGCGGCGCCATCCGCGTCTACCAGAAGATCCTCAGCCCTGCCCTGCCCACCCAGTGCCGCTTCACGCCCACTTGTAGCCAGTACGGCCTGGAGTGCATCCGGAAATACGGCACCCTGCGCGGCGGGGTCCTCACGACCTGGCGCATCCTGCGCTGCAACCCCTTTGGAGGGCACGGGGAAGACCCTGTGCCCTAAGGGTCCGTTCAAAAATAAACTCGTCGAGGTTATTTTTGAACGGACCCTTAGGCGTTGTCAGCACCTTCCCTGATGATTGCAGGATATTGATCAGCAGCGCCTTACCATAGATTCCGGAGGACT
>CAIPUA010000331.1 GCA_903868115.1 uncultured Holophagaceae bacterium | reverse complement strand
GATGGCAGTCTTCAGGGGCTCGCGGAAAAAGAACCGCCGCCGTGCAGGTGACCTGCTTCCGTTCGCTCTATTCACGTCCATTCGTGAGACTTCATGGCAGCAACCCGTTTGGACTGCCTCACACGTGCCCGTATCCGGAGCGCACCAAATTCCAAGCCTGCTTCAGGGTCAGGATAAGCATCAGAATGGGGATCAGTTTTATCAACACATGGACCAGCTGCAGGAATGCTTGCGCGGCGTGCAGTGGCAGGAAGGGTACCAAGGATTCCGGTGCGGGCGACACCGCGTGGAAGGCGACCCATCCCAGGATTCCTGCGCTGAACAATCCAAGTAAAACCTTCGCCCACCGAAGCCCCACATTCCAACACCCCGTGCGCAGCAGGACGAATCCAAGCATTGATTGAGCAATCAGGCATCCCGTAATCCAGGCCATAGGCAGATGGATGCCCAGCTTCTCGAAGGTGAGGTGCTGCAGGATCTGCCCTGCGGGACCCGGAAGCATGGAGAAGAAGGACAGAGCGGGCAGAAAGCACAGGACCAGCAGCAGGAACAGCGGGCTCAGCATTTCGGCCAAGGCCTCGGCCATGTTCACCCGATCTTCTTCCCGCTTGGGCAACTCCGGCAATTCCAGTGGGTCCCATTCTTTCCCTGGGAAATGGACATCTCCAAGACCGCGATGATCCAGCACCGCGAAAACCACGACAACCACTCCAAGGGAAGCCCACGCGGATTGGAAAAAGATCCCCACACTGCGGAGCAGAATCCAACCGAACCCATGAATAGAACCGGAAATCAGAGCCACTAGGGCTGGAATGAAGGCAGCCAGGGCCAGCGCACCCGCCACGATGCCCGCCACCTTGAGGAAAATCGGGTAGGCGGCAGGGCCAATGAGGTACTGAGGTTTCGGCTGGAAACGATTGGCTGTCTCCCGGGGTGAGCCAAAACTCTTCAGCAGCGCCAAGGTCATGGCCAGATCCACAGGACGACCCACTTCCTTGGCCTGTGCGTCCAGGTGATCCCGGAGCAGAGAATCCAGTTCCCGGACCACATCCGAAGCCGCGCGGGATGGCAACAAGCGCTCCACCTGTCGCAGATAGCGCTGCAGAAAATCATCAACCTGGTTGGAGTATTTCATGGCAGCAACCCTTTCATGACCTTGGCCAAGGAGTTCCACTCGCCGGTGAGCGCGGTGCGCATTCGCCGCCCTTCAGGGCTGATGCGGTAATAACGCCGCGGCCTCCCTTCTGCGATGAGCCATTCGCTAACCAGGAACCCCTGCCCCTCCAGTCGACGGAGCAATGGGTACAAGGTTCCCTCGTCGATATCCAATCCCGCGCCAGCCAGGGAGCGCTTCAGCGAGTACCCGTACTCATCCTTATCCAGCCCTGAAAGCACAGCCAGAACCAAGGCCCCGCGTCGAAGCTCGAGAACCAGAGAGTCCAACCTTTCGGACGATGCGTTAGCTTCTACCATGTTTCTTACTATACGGTGTACCGTACAGTAGTCAAGAAAATATTTTTTGACGCCGACCCACCTGGGCCAGCCCGTCGTCCCCCTCCACGCCTGCGGCGTGTCGGGTGACCATAGCGCCCGCCGGGCCGGCCAAGGCCGACCCGCCCTTGGCGCGTCATTCCATGGTCGTGGCGACGAGGGGGGCGCGGCCTACCGGTCCAGTTCGCCCGCGATGATACTGACGCGGGCCTATGCGGCCCGCGCCCTTCGGGCGGCTCTGGCCCTGCGGGCCAGCCCGTCGCCCCCCTCCACGCCTGCGGCGTGTCGGGTGACCATAGCGCCCGCCGGGCCGGCCAAGGCCGACCCGCCCTTGGCGCGTCATTCCATGGTCGTGGCGACGAGGGGGGCGCGGCCTACCGGT
>CAIPUA010000330.1 GCA_903868115.1 uncultured Holophagaceae bacterium | reverse complement strand
TGGAGGGACTGCGCCCTCAGCCCCGCCGGGAATGGATTCCCTATGTGAGCTCCGAGCGCAAATTTGAAACGGCCCACTCCTACGACGACCGCTGCTGGACCCACCGGGCAGGCCTGGATGCGCACCTGGGGCTCAACTCCTATTCCCAGTTGGATCTGACCCTGCGCCCCGATTTCGGGCAGGTGGAGGTGGACCAGGCGGTGCTGAACCTCGGCACGGTGGAAACCTACTTCCCCGAGAAGCGCCCCTTCTTCCTGGAGGGCATGGAGATCTTCCAACTGCCCGGTGTGCGCCTTTTCTACAGCCGGCGCATCGGCACGGGACTGCCCGGACCCGACCCCGCTCTGGATGTGGTGGACTGGCCCAAGGCCGCCGAGATCACGGGCGCCGCCAAGTACACCGCCAAGCTGCCCGGAGGCCTGGCGATCGGCCTGCTGGGAGCCGGCATCGCCACTGCTACAGGCACCTTGCGGGAAGGTACGGCCGAGGACGCCCACCCGATTCTGTCGCCCTATACCAACGCCGCAGTGGCCCGGGTAACCCAGGCCCTGGATGAGCGGGGAAGCTACCTTGGAGGCTTCGGGTCCTTCCTGCGCCAGACGGGTTCCACGGGCCGCACGGCGGGCGTGACGGCCCTGGACGGGGCCTGGAAATCGCCCGACCGCAGCCTCACGGTCGAAGGTGTCTATGCCCACAGTGAGGCGGGCCCCAAGGGGACCACGCTGGGCGGCGACCTCCTGCGGGTCCACACCACCAGCGCCTTGGGCAAGGGCTGGCGCATCGACGGCAATGCCTTCACCGTCTCCAATGATTTCAATCCCAACGACCTCGGCTACCTGGATCGCCCGGACCGGAAGGGCTACACCTTCGACCTGGACAAGAACTGGGATCTGGTGAAGGGCGCCTTCCGCAATCCCATGTGGCGCTTCACGTACTGCGATTTCCGCGACCAAGCGGGCAAGCCCTACCTGCAATATGTGGAGAGCTACCTCCAGACCGAGTTCACCAGCGACTGGTCGGCGGTCTTCGGGCACGGTCGCATGGCGGTGGTCTACGCCGACCGGGAACTGCGTACTTTCCGGGACCCGGTGAAAAAGTACCTCCGATTGCCCTCCATGGCCTGGACCTTCGTCGGGTTCTCCTCTCCCCCCAACCTGCCTTACTCCGTCAGCGCGCAGGTGAACCAAGTGCCACGGGAAGGGGGCATCAAGCACGAGGTGCAGTTCTCCCAGGTGTACAAGCCCTCACCGCGCATCGAGGCGCGTCTGGAGACGATGTACACCTACGTCCATGGCGAGTGGCACTGGCTCGAAACCCAGGGAACCACCCCCATCGTGGGTATGCGCCGCCTCAGCCAGTTGGACCAGGCGGTCCGCCTGTCCTACGCTTACAGCCCCTCGCTCACCTTCCAGGTGTTCAGCCAATGGCTGGCCGGGAACTGGCGCTTCACCGATCTCCGCAGATATGTGGACGACTTCACCCTGGCACCAGGCGCTACCAGCGACAGCCCTCTGGCCACCAGCGACCGGTTGTGGAACGTGAACCTAATCACCCGCTGGGAGTTTCGTCCCGGCTCGTCCTTGTTCGTCGTCTACACCCACGGAGCCTGGACCGGCGATCTCGTGAACGACCGGGGCACGCTGAGCCCTCGGCGGGATCTGGCGCTGATGAAGGGCTTGCCCAGCGACGATGCCGTGCAAGTGAAGCTGAGCTGGATGTTCCGGTAAGCAGGATCCCCGCCCAACCCAGGAGGCACGGATGAAGACCCCCCTTTTTCTGATCGCGTTTCCGTATGCCACGGCCTGCCTTGCGAGCCTGCCCGTGGATCTGCCCTTCACCCTGGACCACAACCGGATGACCCTGGAGGTAGAACTCCGCCGGCCTGACGGGTCCCTTCGCAAGGCGCGGGCCTGGCTGGACACAGGCAGTCCCGGACTCCAACTGGCCGAGCCCTTGGCTCGGGAACTGGGGCTTGAGGTTCCGGCCTTTGGATCCGAGGGGCGCGGAGTCCCATCACCATCGCCCGCACCAACCATCCTGGCGGGAGGGGTGGCTCTGGATGTGGAGGGAGCCAGGGTACAGATCCAGCCAGGAAGGGGCGTTCGAGCCGGCGTCCAGGCAGAGGTGACCCTGCCCGCGAGGGTGCTGCGGAAGCTCCGGGTGACCTTCGATTACCCGGCAGGGCGACTGCGCCTATCGTCACCGGGAGGAGCGGCCCCTAGAGGAACGGCCATTCCCTGCCGGGTGCATCCCGAAACGGGAATGGCTCAGATCGCGGCCAACCTCGGTGGTGAGGTCGTGCAACTGGCGCTGGATACGGGTTCCGCGGGCACCTGGATCACCCAGGCCCTGGTGGATCGCCACCCCCAATGGCCTGTTGCCAAGGGGGCGGCGGGGAGCGCGAACTTCTTCGGCTTTGCTTTCGAGGCGGAGGGACAACTGGTGCGCGTTCCCGATCTATGCCTGGGAAGCCTAGTGCTGCGAACCACGGGCGCTCTTGGTCTGGATCAGACGATTTTCGATGGGTATTCCCGGAAGACAGTGGCGCCTGTCCAGGGCTTCATCGGCGGCAACATCCTGAAGGGGTTCCGCATCGAGATGGACCTCCCCGCTCAGATGTCCTGGTGGACGCCAGGCCCCGCCGAAGGCGCCGAATCCTTCGACATGGTGGGGCTCACCCTGCGTCCCCTACCCGAGGGCGGCCTGATGGTTGTCGGCGTGGTGCAGAAGGACGGGAAGCCGTGCGTGGACGGTGTGGAGTCCGGGGATCGCCTCCTGCGGGTGGATGCCCTGGACGTGACTCGGGCCACCATGGGGGAGACGATCCAGGCTTTGCGCGGCAGGCCGGGAGATTCCCGGACGCTCCACCTGGAGCATGCCGGAAAGCCTCGGGTAGTCCGTGCGAAAATCACCTCCCTGATTTGATCCGGTCCCGGCGCTCCGCCCCTACTACCCACAGCCCTTCGGAGATCACCCATGAAATCCGTACCATGAACACCCAGGAAGTGCTCCAGTATCACCAGGCCCACTGGCGCAGGCCCTGGGCGTGGCTGCTGGTGGCGAGCTGGCTCGGGGTCTGGCTCCTGAGGGGGGATATCGTGAAACCCGCCCTGGCGACCCCTGCGCTCTGGGAACGCGTGTTGGCCATTTTCTCGCAGGGGCTTCCCTACGGGGCCATCCTCATGCTTTCGCCAGCCCCCTGGCTCTGGACGGGCCGCAGCAGCGACTTCCCCCGGATTCTGCGGGCCCTGTTCCAGGTCGTCCCCTTTGGACTGTCGATCATCACGATTGTGTGCGTGCTGGAAGCTGCACGGATGACGTTGACCGGGGCGCCTTCCGGCCCACAGATCCTCATCGAATTGAAGATGAATGCCGTCGTGTTTCTGTTCTTCTTCGGCCTAGTGGGATTCGGCCTCTCCTCCATTGAGAAGGAAGCCTTGGCCAAGAAAGAGGCGCAAAAAAAGGCCATGGAAGCCCAGTGGATTTTGCTTCGAGGCCAACTCAGCCCCCACGTGCTCTTCAATGGCATGAACAATCTGGCGAGGTTGATCCGGAAGGATGTGGACCGAGCGGAACAGGCGGCCGAGGACATGGCGGAGCTCTTCCGGCGGTTGATGGATCATGCCCATCGCCACCTGTCCCCCATGGTGGAAGAGCGGAGGTTGGTGGAGCACTACCTGGCCATGGAGTCCCTCCGTCTGGGGGAACGCATGACGGTGGAGTGGGCCTGGGATCCAGCACTTGACTCGGTGGAGGCTCCTCCCTTTCTGCTCCAACCCTTGGTGGAGAACGCTCTGAAGCACGGTTTGTCCCCTTGTCCTGAGGGCGGTTTCCTGAGGATCCAGGCCACTCTTCAGCAGGAGCGGGTGCACCTAAAGGTAGAGAACACGGGGTGCCCGTTCACGGGACGGCACGGGGATGGCCTCGGGCTGCGCAATCTGGAATCCCGCCTGGATCTGGCCTTCGATGGGGATGGCGTGTTCACGCTGCAGGACCTTGGCGATCGGACCCTTGCCTCGGTGAACATTCCTTGCTTGAAGGAGCTGGCATGACCTCGCATCGTGTCGCAGGGGACGTGAAACAGCGGGGCATCGGATCATGAACGCCCAAGAGATCCTCCACTACCAGCAGACTCGCTGGAGAAAACCCTGGGTCTGGGTAGTCGTACTCGGCTGGTCCTCAGTATCCATGCTGTCCGCGTTGGTCATACATCCTCCAGCTAGGCCCCTCTCCCCTTGGGAATTCCTCTTCTTCGCGCTCTGCCAAGTCCTGCTGTTCTGGACCCTCGTCCAGGCATCTCCTCTACCTTGGCTGTGGAGCGGCCGCAGTGGCAACTTCCCGGGGGTCGGTCGCGCCCTGGCCCAGGGGATCCTGTTGGGAATGGCATCGCTCGTGACCCTGTCCATGCTGGAGACGCTGCGGCACACGCTGGGGGGCGAGCCGTCTCTGAAGCAGCTCTGGACCGAGCTCC
>CAIPUA010000329.1 GCA_903868115.1 uncultured Holophagaceae bacterium | reverse complement strand
GTCCATCCCACAACCGCTATCGCAGACCGTCAGCAGGACGGCGCGGGCGGCCCTCGGCCCGGAAGACAGGGAGCCCGCGTCGAGGTCGACTTCGGCAAGGCTCAATTGCAGCAGGCCCTTGCCGTCCATGGCCTGCAAGGCATTCACGGCCAGGTTCATCACCACCTGGTGGATCTGGGCGGGATCCCCCTCGGTCCAAACTGAGGGGCTGAGTTCGCTGCGGATTTCCATGTCCTTCGAAACGGTCGATTTGAGCAACTGGATGCACTCGCGGACCACCGCCGTCAGATCGAAGGGAATGTGCCGTTCCTCGGTGGGACGGCTGAAGGTGAGGATGCGCCGGTTCAAGTCCTTGGCCCGGTGGGCGGCCTGCATGATGACGTTGAGCTTGGGCCGGACGGGACTGTCCTCGGGAAGCTGCCATTCGATGAGCTCCGCGGAACTCATGATGGCCGTGAGGACATTGTTGAAGTCGTGGGCCACGCCGCTGGCCAGGGCGCCCAGGGCTTCCATCTTCTCGACCTGGCGGAGATGCCGATCCATCTCCAGCTCCGCGGTGATATCCCGGAAGATGCAGGTCAGGAAGGGCTCCTGCCCTTCGGGGCGCGCCACGGAGATCGTGCCCGACAGCGTGCAGGCGGTACCTTCGGCTCGCAGGATGCGCAGCTTGCCCTGCCAAGGCCGCCCGTCCTGGAGAGGCTTCAGGATGGCCCGCACCAAGGCGCCACGCCCATCTTTGGGCAGCAGCGCCAGAATTTCGCGGCCCATCCACGCAGCGGTTTCGAAGCCGGTGATCGTGGCGAAGGTCTGGTTCGCGTAGATCAGACGGCCGCGCAGATCGGCGATGACCATCAGTTCCACGGCCTGATCCACGGCCTTGGCGAGGCGCGCCTGGGATTCCTCCAGGGCCCGATGCGCGGTGATGTCCTCCTTCACCGCCAGGAAATGGGTGATCCGGCCTTCGTGCAGGATGGGGGAAAGAGTGGCCGACTCCCAGTAATGTTCGCCGTTCTTCTTCCGATTGCAGAACTCCCCCGTCCAGGTCTGGCCGTCTTGGAGGGTTCGCCAGAGTTCCTCGTAAACTTCGGGACCCTGCACCCCGCTCTTGAGGATGCGGGGATTCTGGCCCCGGGCCTCGGCGGGGGTATAGCCCGTGAGTTCGGAAAATTTCGGGTTCACATACTCGATGGCCCCGACGGCGTCCGTGATGACGATGGAAACGGGGCTCTGCTCCACGGCGGCCAACAGCAGTGCGGTCTGTTCTTCCTGTTTCTTCAATTCCGAGATATCGAGAAACACCACCGAGAAGAAACCCTTTCGGGGGCATTGCGCGAAGACGCTGAAGTGCTTGCCCAGCGCGCCGGAGTACTGATCGAGGCGCACGGACTGGCCGGTGAGCGCCACGCGACCATAAGTCTCAATCCAGTACGCCTCGGTCGAGGGCAGGACTTCCCGCGCCGTCCGCCCCAGCACGGCGGCGCTCGTCAGCCCCGTGCATGCCTCCCAGGCCGGATTCACTTCCAGGAAGCGGTAGTCCACGGGTTTGCCCGCCGTGTCGCAAATGATTTCGTGCAGGGCGTAGCCTTCGCTCATCTCCTCGAACAGGCGCCGGTACCGGTCCTCGGTCTCCTGCAACCGACCCTCGGTCTGACGGTGCCCGCTGAGATCCTGCACCAGCACGATGAGTTGGTCCACCTGTCCATCCGCTCGAAAGACCGGGCTGATGTCGATCATGGCGGGCACGATCCTGCCATCCGGGGGGCAAAAACAGGTCTCCCGGGGCTCGGAATTCCAGTCATCCCCGAAGTACTGATGAGTCAGGGTGGTCAGTTCGGCCAGATTCTGGTCCGGGACGAAATCGCTCCATTCCATGCCCAGGAAGGCCTCCTGGGACAGGCCGGCCAGGGTGCAGAGGGCTTCATTGGCAGCCAAAACCCGACCATCCGTGCCGAGAATGCCCATGCCCACCAGGGACATCCGGAACATGTGCCGCCACCACCGCTCGGTCTTCTGGATGACCTGCTGGGCGCGCCGCACCACCCGGAGATCCCGGGCGGCCAGCGCGTAATAGACCGTGTTGCCCTGCCGGAAGGGATGCGCGTTCAGTTCGAGCGTCAGAGGGTCGCCATCCTGGGTCAGGGCCTCGACCTCCTGGGACCAGGCCCCCGAAAACGCCTCGCCCGAGGCCCGCAGCCGGGTCAGGATCTCTCCGGCATGACCGGGGGCCAGGAGTTCCTGGAGACTGCGCCCCGTCAGTTTCGCGGGGTCATCGAACCCGAAGAGCCTGGCATAGGCGGGATTGCAATGAACATGCAGCCCCTCGCGCAGCACCGCCACGGCCTCGGGAAGATGCTCGACCATGGCTTCGAAAAAACCCTGGCCACGGGGTTTCCCTGCCGGAATACCTGCCCCTGACTCTGGGCGCTCCTGAAATTGCTTTTTCGAAAAGGCATCGGCCATGGGCTCGAATCATCCATCCTGAAGTGGCGGAAAATTGGAGGAATAAACACGAACACGCAACCCCGCCGATCCGTCAGGACCCAGCTGGTTGCGCCTTCGACTTGCAGACCTGATGACTGCCCATCAAGGCGTTCCGCCCCATCGGCGGAACCTAGACGATCCCCCTATCGACATGAGGTGAGCTGAACTTGAATTTTATTTTTCCAGGCAAACGGTCCTTCTCGCCACTCGGCTTTGGGTCTATATTGCCCCTATCCGCAATGGCTAACAGCCCCACTGGGGAGGTGATCACGACGCAAAGGCCCCTGCAAGGTGGACCGCAACCCGCAGTCCGGAGAGCACCTTCTCAAATATTTATTCATAAGGAGCTGAATATGGTCGATACCTGAGCATCCCAAGTGGATGTTGTGATCTACCCCGCAGAGGAAAATTTTAATTCCGCGACCTACCACTCAGCTTGAAACCGGAGAACCCCCATGAAGATCAAGAACTCAATCATCCTGCTGGCCGTTCTGGCTCTAGGCGTCCCAACCTTTTCTTTTGCCCAGGATCACCGGGGCGGCCGGCGTGAAAACGAGAGCCAGGGACCGCGCGAACTCCACGAAAGGCTTAGGAAATGTCATGAGCGTATCGAACGGGGTGTCCGGAATGGGGATCTGACCAGGCGAGAATTCGATCGGCTGGTGCGCGAGCTGCATAAGGTGCGCAATGACGAAGCCCGAATGAGGGCAGACGGCAGGCTCTCCCACAGGGAAACAGAGCGTCTCGAGAGGGAATTGAGCCGACTGGAAAGGCACATTTCTCAGCTCAAGAACAATGAGAACAAAAGGCGCTAAAGGCCCACGGACCGCCTGACATTAACCCAGCCTCGCAGCTGTGATGGCGAGGCTGGGTTCGTTTCCATCACAGAGAAGGAAAGGCAAAAGATGGCAAATCACAAGATTCTGCCGAACTTTCGATCGAACTCCCTGTGGATGGGGGCGAGGATCGCAATCGTCCTGTTGACCTCCCAGACTCTTGTCCTGCAGGCGCAGGAAAGAGAACGGGAGAGGAAGCAGGAACCCGCCCATCAGGAATCGAAACGGGAGGCTCCCGCGGCGAAGCGCGAAACGCCAACACCACGCTCGGAGCCAAAGCCGGAATCGAGGCGGGAAGCACCCACGCCGCGAGCGGAGTCAAGGCGCGAAACGCCACGAGCGGAACCAAGGCGCGAAGCACCCACGCCACGCTCAGAGCCAAGGCCCGAAATCAGGCGGGAAACGCCCACACCGCGACCGCGTCCAGTCACTCCTGCGACCCCGGCCGGTCGGCCCGAGACGGGGCGGACAGCTATTCCCAGCGGTCGTCCTGACACCCCGGGCGGTCGGCCTGAGACGGGACGACCTAGCACTCCCGGCGGACGGCCTGAAATCGGGCGGCCTGAGACTGGACGACCTAGCACTCCCGGCGGACGGCCTGAAATCGGGCGGCCCGAGACTGGACGACCTGGCACTCCCGGCGGACGGCCTGAAATCGGGCGGCCTGAGACTGGACGACCTAGCACTCCCGGCGGACGGCCTGAAATCGGGCGGCCTGAGACGGGGCGACCAGGCACTCCTGGCGGGCGGCCTGAGACGGGGCGGCCTGGCACACCCGGCGGGCGGCCTGAAATCGGACGGCCCGAGACGGGGCGACCTGGCACTCCCGGCGGACGGCCTGAGACGGGGCGGCCTGGCACACCCGGCGGGCGGCCTGAAATCGGGCGGCCCGAGACTGGACGACCTGGCACACCCGGCGGACGGCCTTCGGCCGATCATGCTCGACCCGGCAGTCTGGGTGATCGACGGGGGCCTGAACGCCAGGTCATTCCTACGCGCAACGGTGGCCAGATCCATCGCACCCAGAGCGGAGCAATTCGCGAAGTGCGCACCCCCGGCGGGGCTGTGATCCGGCATTCACCGAGCGGGGTCAGGCATGTCGAGATGGCGCGCCCGGGCGGGCGAACCATCTTCGCCAATGCAACGGGCCGCAGTGGCTATCTCCAGAGGCCATTGCAATCCCACGGGCGTTCCTTCATTCAGCGCACCTATGTCCACAACGGCGTGTCCCACGCCCAGATCTACAGGCCGTGGTCCCACAGTGGTCGGGAATATAACATCTATACACCCAGCCACTACTATCGTCCCAGTTTCTACTCCTGGGCCTACACGCCCTGGTCTCGGCCGATTCATTACAGCTGGGGTTGGAACGCACGCCCGTGGTACGGACATTACGGCGGATATTTCACCCCCTATTCGACCTATGTGAGCCCCTCGTTCTGGCTGGCTGACTTCCTGATCGGGACCACGCTCGAAGTGGCCTATCTCGCGCAGAATGCTACCGCCGGTGCGCCGCCTGTAATTTATAATTCAACCACCGCGATGACACCGGAAGTAAAGGGGATCATCGCCGACGAGGTCCGACGGCAGATGGATCAGGCCCAGGCGGATCAGGCGGCAGCCCAGGACTCGGGCCAGGCGGCGGCCGCGCCAGCAATCTTCTCGGACCGGGGTCCAAGGGTGTTTCTGGTCTCGGGTAGCCTGATGGGCTATGCCGGCAACCAGGAATGTCCGCTGGTGGATGGAGATGTCCTCCAGTTGGCGGCAACCCCTGCCATGGGTGCGGAGTGGGCAGATGTCAAGGTGCTGTCCAGCCGGGGCTCCAGTTGCCCCAGGGGTACTTTCATTTCCGTGAGAACCACAGACCTGCAGGAAATGCAGAACCACATGCAGGCCACCATCGACAAGGGCATGGCCAAGCTGCAGGCAGACCAGGGCAAGGATGGCATTCCGGCTCTGCCGCCTCAGGCCCTGGGGACCGTGAATACGCCCTATGCCAGCGACATTCGGCCCGATGCGAATGCCCAGAGCGAACTTGCCGGGGCCGTCAAGGAGGCCAACCGCTCGGAACTGGACATCATCAGGGAAGGCGTGCAGGCCCCCGCAGGCTCGGGTTCCGGTGCCACCATTTCCCTGGGAATGTCCGTTGCGGAAGTGGAGAGTGCCCTAGGCCGACCCGCGAGCACCGTGGACCTCGGGTCCAAGCAGATCTTCGTCTACAAGGATCTCAAGATCACCTTCCTCAATGGTCGCGTGAGTGACGTTCAATAACCGCAACAACAGGAGGTCTTTCATGTCAAACCGAAAATGGGTATTGGTCGCGTGCCTGCTCGTCCTGATCGGCATAACCCAGGTGGCGTGCATCTTCCCGCCTGGCCGTAGGCGCGGCCCTCATCAAGCTTCGCTGGTCCGCTGCCAACCCTGCGCAATGGTCCTGCTGTCGGCCTGAAACCACGGCATCCGAAGGCAGGCTGGCGGCTCTCCTGGGAAAATCCGGGAGAGCCGCCAGTTTCGGTTTCCGCAAGATTTGCGAAACCACACATCAAAAACTGAACCTGGATTATGCATTTCAGCTCTTGGAAAAAACTGCTGAACCACAGAGGGCGCAGAGGGAGACAGAGCGCACGGAGAAAAGACACTGACTAGAGCCGGGCCCACTGAGCGTGATCTTTCCCTCTCTGTGTCCTCTCCTCTTTCCTCTGTGAACTCTGTGGTCCCGCTATTTGTTCCTCTTTTCACCCGAATGCGAATCCACGATCCGGGCTGAAACCACGGATCAACCCTCCGGGTTCAGGGTCTGGGCAGACTCTCGAGGCGCTCACGCAGTTGGCCGAGTTCCTTGGACTTGAAGGCGCTCCGGGTGTGCTCCAACACCTCGATGGTTTCCCGCACGGCCGTCTGGTATTCCGCCAGACGCGGGCAGGTGTGAATGGTGCAGTGTTCGGGAGCTGAATCCTGCTCGAGGGTCATTTCGAACAGGGCTCTCATATCGAGCAGTACACCGGCGATGTTCCCCAGTGCCAGGCCGAGCACCTCCCGGGAGGCCTGTCGGTCGGGCGCTTGAGGGGCGCTGCGCACCGCCTCCTGGATGCGGTCCATGTCTTCCAGCCAACCCGTCAGGCGTTCCTTGGAGCGACCCATGGCTCGCTGGGTGCGCACGCTGGAGACCGCCCGCCGAATGTGGCCCAGGAATTCCTCGAAGAGAATGGGCTTAGTGAGATAGGCCGCCACTGGCAGATGGATGGCCTGCACGGCCGTGCCCACGGAGGGATACCCCGTCACCAGGATCACCTGCAGATCGGGGCTCAGTTCGGAGGCCACTCGGATGAAATCAAGATCCTGGTTGCCAGGCATGAGGATATCGGAAATCAGCAGGTCGTAAGTGTTCTCCCGCAGGAAATCCGCGGCTTCGAAACCATCCCTGGCCGTATCCACCAGGAAGCCCTCCAGGCGCAGAAGGTCCGCCGTGGCGAGCAGAAAAATCTCTTCATCGTCGGCCATCAGGATCCGGGCGGGCGCTTGAGCATGGGCATTCATGATGGCGGCATCCTCGGCGAGGGGGATATCAGTCTACGCTGGACTCCCATTCAAGGGGAATCCGCACGGTGAAGACGCAACCACCCTCGGGCTGGTTCTCGAAATGAATCGATCCCTGGAGGCTTTCCAGTAGGCGTCGGCAGGTGGAAAGTCCCAGGCCCATGCCCCCCTGAAGGGCGTTTCGCTTGGTGGTGAAACCCGGCTCCCAGACCCTTTCCGCGATTCCAGGGGCAATGCCGTGTCCCCGGTCGCTCACCTGGATTTCGAGATTGGCACCGTCCCTTCGCGCACGACAACTTACGATCCCGTGGGGCGGGGTCGCTTCGATGGCGTTCTGCAGAAGGTTGAAGAGGACCTGACGCAGCAGGTTGGCGCGCAAGGAACCGCGGAGGCCGGGCTCTCCAGAATCCAGGCGGAGGCTCACCCGGTGACTGCGGAACCGCGGGGCCAGCAGGGTGGCGATGTCCTGCAGGACCGTCGCCACGGCAACATTCTGGGGCGTGGGTTCGTTGGGCCGATGGAGTTCGTACATCATTCGCACGATGGCCGTGATGCGATCGATCTCCCGGTCCACGAGTTCCACATACGGGTGATAGATGTGCTCGCTGGGGATCGCGGTTTGCAGCAGGGTGAAGGCACTCTTGATGCCCGCCAGAGGTCCGTTGATCTCGTGGGCCACATAGGCGGCCATCTGCGCCTTGCCCGCCAGGGTTTCGCTTTCCCGAGTCAGGAGTTCCTGGCGTTTGCGCAGGGTAATGTTTTCGAACAGGGCCACGAAGAACCCCTTTTCGGGGCAATGCGCCGTGATCGCGAGCCAGAGCCCCAACGTATCCAGGCGCATTTCCTGGCGTTCGGACACCCCCGTCAAGGCGACCCTGCCGAAGAGCTCGATGAATTCAGGATTGGAAACCTGGATATCGGGGATGACCTCGCTGGCCTTTCGCCCCGTGATGCCCTGCCAGCCCGTCAAGGTCTCGAAGGCCTGGTTCACATCCAGGAACAGGAAATCGCTCGGCTTTTCATCCCGAAAGAGCACCTGACCGTAGATGGAACCCTCGAGCAGGTTCTGGAAGAGTGAGTGATACACCCGCAGTTCCTGAAGCATCCGCTGCATTTCTTCCGGCGACAGGGCCGCAAGGTACTCCAGCGACAGGGCCGCTTCCCCCCAAGCGACTGCCGCGACCCGCAGGTGAAGATCGTCATCCTCGGTCACGAAGCCACCTCACACTCACTCACCACCCACATCCAGATCGAACAGGTGACGCGCGACTTCGGCGCGATCCAGGCGGCGTCCCGGATCGGGTTCGTCCTTGATGGCGTCGATGGGGCCGCGCAGGAGGGCACGCACCATGGACTGGGCCATGAGGCGGATCTTTTCCCGGTCGCCTTCCGGAAGGTGCGTGAGTTGCTTCAGGCGCTGATCGAACTCCGCTTCCCGGATGGCGTCGAACTTCAGACGCAGGGACGCGAGGGTAGGCACCACGGCAAGGGACCCGAACCAGGAAAAGAACTTGTCGATTTCCTCTTCGAGGATGACCATGGCGGGCCCGATCTCGGTCTGTCGTTCCTGTCGATTCCGTTCCGCAATCTCCTGCAGATCATCCACGGCGTAGAGGAAGGCATTCTCCAGCCCCGCGACTTGGGGGTCCACATTGCGCGGAATGCCGAGATCCAGGAAGAAAAGGGGCTGGCCGCGGCGCTGGGCCAAAGCCTTGCGAGCCATTTCCAGGGAAAGGACGGGGCTCGTCGCCGAGGTGGCGGAAATGACGACATCCGCATGGGGCAGCCGGGAGGGCAAATCTTCCCAGGGAAGTGCCTTCCCGCCCCGGCGGCAAAGCGCTTCGGAGCGGGCGAGGGTCCGGTTGACGACCTCGATGTTGCGGGCGCCTCTGGCCAGCAAAAGGTCGTAGAAGATCGAGGAGGTCTCCCCGGCACCCAGAATGAGGAATTTACGGGGCGCGAGATCCTCGAAGATCTTCTGGGCCAACTCGATGGCGACCCCGGGGATCGAGATGGGGCGGGAACCCAGCCCGGTTTCCGAACGAACGCGCTTCCCCGTTTCAAGCGCCTTCTGGAAGAGCCGATGCAGCACCCCGCGAGTCGCGCCCGCGCCCGAAGCCACCCGAAAGGCTTCCCGAACCTGACCGATGATCTGGTCTTCGCCCAGGGCCAGGGATTCCAGACCCGAGGTCACGCGGAACAGGTGCCGCACGGCCTCGGTGCCGGCGAAGCGATAGCCGACGCATTCGATCTCTCCATGGGGAACACCATGGAAGCGCGAGACGAATTCCGCTACGGCACTTATTGGGTCCCGTCCCGCCAGTCCGCCACCCGTCACGCCGTAGACTTCACTGCGGTTGCAGGTGGAGAGAATGACCCCTTCGGAGAGAATGCCTTCCTGCCGCATCGCGGCGAGAGCCTCCTTGACTTTTTCTGGAGAGAAGGCGAGCCGCTCGCGCAGTTCCACGGGAGTCTGCCGGTAGTCCCAGCCGACCAGGACGAGGGGTGAGGCAGCGTCGCCACTCACCGGAACGAGTGCCCGTGCGAGATGAAGAGGTTCACGATCGTGTAGGAGAACAGCACGAACATGAAACCTGTCACGGAAAGCAGGGCGATCTTCTTCCCACCCCAACCGATCCACCGGGGGAACAGGGTGAAGAGGTAGAGGGCAATGATGAGAAACGTGAACAGCACTTTCAGGTCCCAGAAGGTGCCCCAGTTGATCTTGGCCCAGATGAGGCCGAGCACCGCGGCCACCGTCAGTGCACAGACGCCGATGGCTACGGAGGTGCGGTGCAACCGGGACAGGACATCCAGGGCGGGCAGCCTGGAGAACAGCAGGCCGAGCTTACGGCGGCGAATCTGCTGGTTCTGGATGAGGTAGAGCTGGGCCAGAACGAAGGAGATGGAAAGCGCCGCGTAGCCGACGATGGCCATGGTGACGTGGAAGGCGAACAGAGGCCCGGAGAACTTGGGATTCTTCATCATGATCGCCTGCCCGCTCGGGTGAGCCAGAAGGGAAGCAGCGAGGAAGAGGAGGGCAATGGGGATCAGGAAGGGGCCCGTGGAGCTTTCCCGGTGCCTCAACACCAGGATCCCGTAGGAGAGAACGACCACCCAGGCAAAAAAGGACATGGAGGCTGGCAGATCGTGGTACGGCACTGAATGCGCAGCCCGAGCCCCGGCGTAAAGGGCACACCAGTGGATCAGGAAGCCCACCAACAGCAGCCCTGAGGTGGCCTTGCCACAGGATTCCTTATCCGTGCGCAGATGGGCGAAGGCGAAGCCCTCCGCCGCGGCATACAGGATCAGGGTGATGGTGCCAAGGCTGGTTTGTCCCCACATGAAATTCATCATACGCAGGCCGCCCCTTCCCGACCAAATCGCTCGCGGCTACGGGCCTGAAGTGGATCAGTAACCCTCGTCGGATCCCAAGGCAGGGTCCAGGTTT
>CAIPUA010000328.1 GCA_903868115.1 uncultured Holophagaceae bacterium | reverse complement strand
CTCTCGACTTCCCGGCCGCGACGCCGCTCTGGTCCATCCTGCTGGGTTTCGGGGTGAGCACTTCCATCGGCCTGCTCTTCGGCATGTGGCCCGCATTGAAGGCGGCCAAGCAGGATCCCATCGAGGCGCTGCGCTACGAATAGCCGGGTGCTTTCCGCGTCGACGAGAAACTGAAGAATTCCAGGCCGCCTTCCGATAACGGTAGGGTGCCCGGAGGTTCCCATGCTCGAATTCCTGTTCGTCGCCGCCCTGATGGCCTCCTCCGCCCACCTGGAGGACCCCCACAAGCAGGCACCCGCCCAACACGAGGCGGCAAAGGCAGAGCAGGCCAAACCCGCCAAGGTCGAGAAGAAGCATGGCTCCGTGGCCGTCCCCGAAGAGGCACCGGCGGAGAAGACCAAGGCCGTGCCCAAGACCACCAAGAAGCCTGGCTCAGCGGCGGCTCCAGAAGAAGAAGCGCCCGAGAAGGCCAAGCCCGCAGCCGCGCCAAGACCCGCCTCCAAACCCAAGGCGGCCGCGGTGAAACCCGAGGAGGCGAAGCGTCTGGCCGAGGCCGAAGCGAGGGCCTCCCGGCTCATGGCGGAGAACGCGAGACTCCAGGAAGCCCTGGCCAAAAAGGACCTCACCGCTCCGATCGAGATCAAGAACCCCCTGGCCGCTCTGACGGAATTGAAGGCGGGCAATCTCCGCTTCGTCGAAGGACGCAGGGTGCGCACGCTCCTCACCTCTCAGGACTCAGCACTTCGAGAGACCCTCGCCAAGGGACAAGCACCGTTCGCGGTCATCATCACTTGCTCCGATAGCCGCTTGATGGACAACTTCATCTTCGACCAGGAATTGGGCCGCCTTTTTACCATCCGCGAGGCTGGGAACTGTCCGGACACCCAAGGCGTGGCCTCGGTGGAATACGCGGTGGAACACCTGGGCTCGAAGCTCGTGGTGGTGCTGGGGCACACCGCCTGCGGGGCCGTGACAGCGGTGGCCCAGGCCAATGGCAAGCCCCTGCCGGGCAATCTGTGGTCCCTGCAGGCCGCCATGGCGGGCCTTCTGGAAACGACCCACGAGGATCCCAACGAGAGCGCTGCGGAACACCTGCGGCATCTCGAAAAGAACAATGCCGTCCGGCAGGCCCAAGCCGTGCTGGACCGCAGCGAGATCGTGCGGCATCTGGTGGGCACTGGCAAGGTCCAGGTGCTGCCCGCCGTTTATGATCTGGCTAGCGGGCAGGTCAGCTTCCTGGAACTGCCCAAGGCTTCGAAAGGCGAGGAAAAGGCGCATCATTGAGGGCATGAGACCCGACGAATTCCGCCACCTTGGACATGAACTGATCGAGTGGATCGCGGCCTACCGCGAGCAAATCGAGACGCTCCCGGTGATGAGCCGGGTGCACCCCGGCGAGATCCGCGACCAGTTGCCTCGCACGCCGCCCCTGAAGGGCGAAGGGCTGGGCGCCCTCGTGGGCGACCTGGACCGCATCGTGATGCCCGGCATCACGCACTGGAACCATCCGGGCTTCTTCGCCTACTTCCCCTCCAATTCCAATTTGTCCTCCGTGCTGGCCGACCTCGTCTGTGCAGGGTTAGGCAGCCAAGGCATGAGCTGGCAGACGAGTCCCGCGGCCACGGAGGTGGAAGATGTGGTCATGGACTGGCTGCGGCAGATGCTGGACCTTTCCGACGCCTTCACCGGCGTCATCCAGGACACGGCGAGTACCGCGACCTTCTGCGCGCTGCTCTGCGCCCGGGAGCGGACTTCCGCCTTCAGTCAGAACCGGGGCGGGCTGCAGGCGGAACCAAGGCCTCTGGTGGTCTACGCTTCGGACCAGGGTCACAGCTCCATTCCCAAGGCTGCGCTGCTGGCGGGTTTCGGCAAGGACCACCTGCGGCTCATCGCCACGGACGAAAACCATGCTTTGCGCCTGGATGCGCTCGAGGCGGCGATCCTGGCCGATCGTGAGGCGGGTCGAACGCCTTGTGCCCTCGTGGCCGCCGTGGGTACCACCGCCACCACGGCCCTGGATCCCGTGAAGGGCATGGTAGACCTGGCGAAGAGGCACGGGCTCTGGCTCCATGTGGATGCAGCACTGGCGGGGACGGCCATGCTCTGTCCCGAATGCCGCTGGATGTGGGCTGGCATCGAAAACGCCGATTCCCTTGTGCTCAATCCCCACAAATGGATGGGCACCGGCTTCGATCTCACGGCCTACTTCGTGCGTGATCCCGAGCATCTGATTCGCGTCATGGGCACGAACCCGAGTTATCTGCACACGGCCCAGGACGGCGAGGTGCGCAACCTGCGGGATTGGGGGATTCCGCTGGGGCGCCGTTTCCGCGCCCTCAAACTCTGGTTCCTCATTCGGGATCTCGGCGTAGAAGGGCTCCAGGCCAAGATCCGCCGCGATCTCGCCAATGCCCAGTGGCTGAAGGAACAGATCGAGGCCGCGCCGGACTGGGAGCGCCTGGCACCGGTGGAACTCCAGACCGTTTGCCTCCGCCATGTTCCACTGGCGATGAAGGATGACGAGACCGCCCTCAAAGTCCACAACCTCGCCATCGCCGACCGTATCAACCAGGACGGGCGCTGCTATCTAACGCCCTCCATGCTGAAGGGCCGACAGATGATCCGCGTCTCCATCGGCGCCGAGGCCACCGAGCGCAGGCATGTGGCAGCCCTGTGGACCGACTTGCAAACCGCAGCTCAGCCTGGGTGTTGCGATTGACCTAAAAAAACTGATGAACCACAGAGGACACAGAGAAAGGCTTGAGGGCGCAGAGAAAGAAAAACAGATCCTGGTGTTTTGAATGCGTTTCCATTCGTTTGCCTCCGTGGCTCATGCTTTTGGTGGATGAAAAGCAAAAGATGAAAAAGATTGAAACCACGAATAGACACGAATGAACACGAATGGAGATGGGCATCGAGCCCGGCGTTCGCTAGCCGTATCACCGTGCATCACTGTCCATCACCGGTTGAGCTTTATTTTTGCTTCACCGAAAAAATGGAACCCAGAGAAAGAAAATTCAAGGTGGCTCTGTTTTCTCTGGGTTCTCGGTTCTTCTCTGCGCCCTCTGTGGTTCAGCAGTTTGTTGCAAGAGCGGATACGCAAAATCCAGCCTGGCTCCCATAATTCCGTTGCGGCACGCGGTGAAGCCGCCCTGGGTGCTTTACCCGCGGGCCGTCAGGGCTTGTTCTACGGCATCCCGGAGCTGCTGGAGGCGGAAGGGTTTTCCCAGAAAGACCTGGGGGAGATCGGCGTGGGTGCCCGACAGGACTTGGGCCTTGTCGTAGCCGCTGGCTAGGATCACGGGCAGGTTGGGGTCGAGTTGGCGCAGCGCCGTCAGGGTTTCCCAGCCGTCGCTGCGCGGCATGGTCAGATCGGTAATGACACAGCGGATTGCGGCCTGGTGCTGCCGGAATACTGCCAGGGCCTCGATGCCGTCTTGGGCGGTGAGCGCGGTGAAACCCAATCGCTCAATCATGCCGCCGGTCGATTCGAGGAGCATGGGGTCATCATCGACCACCAGGATCGTGCCCCCGCCCTCGGGCGTTGGCGCCTCCACTTCCGGCTCCGGCAAGCTCGGAACCGATTCCGTCGATATCGGCCAAAAGACCCGGAAGACGCTGCCCTGGCCCTGGACACTCTCCACCGTGATGGCCCCGCCGTGGGCCATGACCATCCCCAGCACCACGGACAGGCCCAGTCCGCGCCCGATGAATTTGGTGGAGAAGAAGGGATCGAACAGTTTCTCGATCTCTGTCTCCGCGATCCCACCACCGGTGTCCGCCACGGCCAGGCAGGCATACTCGGCCTCCTGCGGTTGCCAACCGATGGGGAAGCGGTGGGGGGTTGGAATTGCGATGGCCAGTGTGGGCTGCAGGCTCAGGCGAATCTGGCCACCGGCGTCGCCCATGGCCTCCCAGGCGTTCGTCACCAGGCTGTTCAGGATCTGCTGGAATTGGCCTGCGTCCAGGCAAATGACGGGACCGGGCATGGAACAATCTGTCTCCAGCGTTACGGTGCTGGGCAGGGCGCTTTGCAGGAAAGGCAGACTGCTCCGGCAGAGTTCCGCAAGGCAATGGGGTTCCCCCTTGCCGGAGTTTTGCCCGAGGTAGACCAGCAACAGCCTGCTCATTTCCGCCGCTTGTTCGGTGGCCTGCTTGGCGATGATCAAGAAATTCGTTGGGTCCATGCCCTTGGGGAGTTCGCCCAGCAGTTCCAGATTGCCCATCACGGCTTGCAGTTTGTTGTTGAAGTGGTGGGCCATGGACCCGGCCATGCGACCTAGACTTTCGGCCTTCTGGAGTTGCCGGTTCCTGCCTTCGAGTGCGGCGGTCTCGGCTTCCCTCTGCTTGCGGTCGGTGATATCCAGATTGGCGCCCACGAACCGGATGACTTCACCCTGGGCATCGCGGGCCACGACCCGGCCCTGGTCCAGGATCCATCGCCAGGACCCATCCCGATGCCGCATGCGGTACTCGCAGAGGTAGGGTGTGTCAGCCTGGCAGGCGACCTGAAACGCCTTCTGCGAGCCAGGCAGGTCGTCGGGATGCACGCGCTCGGACCACGCCGAGAGGCTGTCCGTGAGTTCCTCCACCCGGTAGCCGAACATGGCCGCCCAAAGCTCACTGAAGACCACGGCGCCGGTCTTGGGGTTCCAGTCATAGAGCCCCAGCCCCGTGGCGGCCACGGCCAGATTGAGCCGCTCCTGCTGCACCCGCAGGGCATCCTCCGTTCGCTTGCGGTCGGTGATGTCGCTGACCGTCGTGATCACCCCGATGATTTCGCCTTCGGCATTGCGGAAAGGGGCGCTGGTGTCCGTCGTCCATCCCGAGGTTCCGGCGTTCGGCACCGAATAGGGGAAATCGATGGAACCCACGGCTTCACCGGCGAGTACCCTGTTCAGCCGTTCGGGGATGCCCGCTTCTCGCAGAAAGGGGAACACCTCCAGGGGACGCTTGCCCACCACTTCGCGGGCGGGCATGCCGCTCAACTGCTCCATGAAGGGATTCCACACCTGATAGCGCAAATCCAGGTCATAGACGATGATCCCTTCCCGGGCGCTGTGGATGACTTGCTCGTTGAACTGGTGGGCCTCGCGCAGGGCACCATCGGTCTGCCTGCGTGCCCGAACCTCGTCCCTCAATGCTTTCGTTCGGGTCCGCACCGTGCGGCGCAACTGGAGGATCCACAGCACCACGAGCAGCCCGCTGCCCGCCAAGACCAGGAGCGCCATCTTCAAGGCTCGAGTCCATGCCGGAAGGACGGCGGGTTGGAAGAGGAAGTCCTGGGGATCCTTCACGGTCTTGATGAGTCCCTGCTGCACCATTATTTCGGCGATGTGACGGAACCGCCCGGGGTTCATGTGGCCGGCGTCCACCAACCGTGGCAGCAGCAAGGCCTGCATCTGGTCCGCCTCGAACTGCAGTTTCTCGCGCGTCGCGCCCCTGGCCGCCACGCCGGGCAGGGTGAGGATGTGGTCGATCAGTTCCCCGGGATGTTCCATGGCGTATTCCCAGCCCAGGAAGGAAGCCCGGCGGAAGGCTTCCGTCACGGCGGGGTTGTTGGCCGCGAAGGCTTTGGTGGTGAAGAGCAGATCGCCGTAGAAATCCACCCCGTAGTCACTCGGGCGGAGCTGTACGAGTTCCGCGCCTCGTCGCTCTAGCAAGTAGGGTTCGTCGGTTGAATAGGCGATCGTGGCGTCGACCCGGCCCTTCAATAAATCATCCAGGTTCCAGCTGTAGGGCACCTGTCTGAGCGAGTCCACGCGCAGCCCCTCGGCGCCGAGCATCGCCTGGGTCTCGACCAAGCCCTGGCCACCCTGGAACATGACCTTGCGCCCCGCCAGATCCGAGGGCCGGTGAATGCCGCTCTTGCGCAGGGCGAGGATGATATTGGGCGAATGTTGGAAGACCACACCCAGGGCCACCAGGGGCCGACCTTCCTGGTAGGCGCGCAAGACCTCCATGTCACTGATGCCGAATTCGGCCCCGCCTGCTTCCACCACTGGCAGGGGCATTCGCGATGGCCCCGCCTCCAAAAAGGTGACTTCCAGGCCCTCCGCCCGGTAGTAGCCCTGGGTCTGGGCGGCGTAGAAACCCGCGAACTGGAAAGCATGGGTCCACTTCAACTGCAGGGTAACTCTGCGCGGGGCGGCGCCCCAGGCGGGCACCAGCGAAGCCACCACCAGGGCCAAGGCCGCGAGCCAAGGCAGGCGCAAACGGGGTCGCGCAGCGCGGACTGGGGCGTCCCTGCGCGGCTTCAGGGTCATAAGGGCGGCGACTGCAGGGCCGCGAGGCATTGCCGGACTTCCGTCAGGCCGAAGGGCTTGGCCATCAAGGTGACATGGGGATGCGCCGCCATGAGGGCCAGGGCGGTTTCGTCCACGCGGCCTGTGGCCAGCAGCACGGGCACGGTGGGATTCAGGGCGCGCAGGCGCGGCAGGGTGCCGGTGCCACCAAGGCCCGGCATGTTCATGTCCAGGATCACCACATCGGGCTGGTATCCGGCTTGGAGCCTCGCCAGGGCCTCCTCGCCCCTGAAGGCGGCGCTGACATCGTGGCCCAGCGCGCTCAGAATCGCTTGCACAGTGTTCTGGATCAAGGGGTCGTCATCCACCACCAGGATCTGCAGCTGCCCTTCCGGGGCCTTGGCGCAAGGTTCAGGCACTGGAGCAGGCAGGTTGGCCACGGCGACACAGGCCGGAAAGCGCATCCGTACGCGAGTGCCCTGGCCGGGTTCGCTTTGGAGTTCCAGCCGCCCCCGATGGGCCGTGACGGTGCGGTAGACCATGGACAGGCCCAGCCCCGTGCCCTTGCCCACTTCCTTGGTGGTGAAGAAGGGGTCCAGGACTCGCTCCAGAATCTCCTTGGACATTCCGGTCCCGGTGTCCTCCACGGTCACTTCGATCCAGTCGTTATCCACATTGCGGGTGCGCAGCGTCAGCGTGCCATTCTCGGGCATGGCGTCCACGGCGTTGACGCAGAGGTTCATGAAGGCGTGGGTCAGGGCGCCGCCATCCCCCAGCATGGGCCGCAAGTCGTCGTCCAGATCCAGTTCGAGGTGGATCTTGGCCAGGGTGGTGCGCTCCAGCAGCTGGACTTCCTCCCGCAGAAGCTCGTTCACATCCAGTTCGTATTCCTCTGCGGGGCTCTGCCGCGCGAAGCTCAGCAGGCTCCTGACCATCTTGCCGCCCCGCGCGGCCGCCTGGCAGATGGTATCGAAGGCGCGGTGGCTCCGGCTGCCCACAGGCTGGTCCTCCAGGCCCAGTTCCGCCATGCCGAGGATGGCCGCCAGCACATTGTTCATGTCGTGAGCCACGCCCCCGGCCAGGGTGCCCAGGCTTTCCATTTTTTGGGATTGCTGGAGCTGGGCCTGGAGCTTTTGTCGCTCTTCTTCGGCCTGTTGGCGGTCGGTGATATCCCGGGTGATGGAAAGGATGTTGCGCTCTCCCTTGATTTCGAGAATCTTGGCCGACATCAGCCCCGTGATATGCCGGCCGTCCTTCACCCGGAAAGGTGCCTCGAGGCCCGTCACTTCGCCCTTTTCCTGCAGGCCGGCGACCAGCCTCGCCCGATCCTGCGGATCGACCCAGAGCGATATTTCCTCTGAAACCGAGGAGTGTCCGAGCACCTCGTGCTCCGCGTAGCCGGTGGTCTTGGTGAAGCCCTCGTTGATCGCAATATAGACGCCATCCTCCAGGCGGTTGATGGCGATGGCATCGGGGCTCGTGGTGAAGGCCTTCGCGAACAGCTCCTGGGAGGCGCGCAGTTCCCGAGTCGCCATTTTTTGCGCGGTGACATCGCGCACGATTGTGATGACCGTGTCTTGGGTGCAGGGCGCGACGCGGGCTTCAAAAAATTTTTCTTCGGCACCAAGGGGCAGCGAATACTCGATTACCTGGACCGCATTCAAGTCCAGGGCCTGTTCGTAGGCTGTCAGGAATTGCGCCGCCAGGGGCTTGGGCAGTACCGCCTGCGGCCTGCGATGAAGAAGGACCTCCGGCGGCACGAAGAGCAGGCTGGGATCCGAAGCATGAACGGCCAGGAACTCACCATTCCGGTGGTTCGTGAAAATGAGATCGGGAATGGCGGCGATCAGCGCCTGGTTCTGGGCCTCGCTCTCCCGCAGGGCGGCCTCGGCGCGTCGGCGCTCGGTGGTATTTTCGATCATGCCGACGCCACCCTGCACATTGCCAAAACCATCATCCATCGGCGCGAACAGAACCCTTACGGGCGTGGTTTTTTGTGCAGTCTTCGAAGAATACAGGCCTTCGTATACAGAAGAATGTCCATCCAGGGCCTTTTGAACGCAGCAAACCAGTTTTTCGTCAGGCAAATCAAGCATGTTTAAACCAATGAGCCTGTCACTCGTGGAACCAATGATCTGAATGAAATTATCGTTGCACGCCAAAATGGTTCCCTGCGGACCGAAGGAAATAATGCCGAGGGGTGAATATTCAAATATCAATCGGTATTTCTCTTCATTCACCCGCAGGGATTCCTCGACCCGTTTGCGCTCGGTGATGTCGTGGTAGTTCAGCAAGACCCCTTCGATATCCGGGTTCTGGGTCAGATTGGTGGCGGTGTATTCGATCCATTTGTAGGTGCCGTCCCGGCATTGATAGCGGCACTGCTCGGTACCGGTGGCGCCGGAGGCGCTCAGGAGCTCGAGGAAGTTACCCCGGACCTTGGCCTGGTCCTCCGGGTGGATCTTCATCCAGGTGATCTCGCCCACCAGGTCTTCCGGTTTCCAGCCGAACCATTTTTCGACATTGGGACTTTTATACTTATTGATTCCGTTGCGGTCCACAATGGCGATCACATCGGCGATATTGGCGATCATCCCGCTCAGCTTGGATTCTTGATTGCGCAGCGCCTCTTCCGCGCGTTTGAGCTCCGTGATGTCTTCGATGATGCCTTCGAAATACATCAGGTTTCCCAAGGGGTCGCGAACGGCTCGGGCGTTTTCCCGCAGCACCACGGTTTCGCCGCTGGGCTTCGTCCAGATGGATTCGAACCCGACCACGCGGCCCTTCTCCTCGATCTCCTGGCGGAACCGCGCCTGGGAGTAGCTCGCGTTGTTCTCAAGATCATCGTGTTGCGCCAGTTCGTCGAAGGATGCGTAGCCGAGCATGGTGCAAAGGGCCTGATTCGCCATCTGGGTCCGCCCATCAGTGCCTGTCCGGTACAGGCCCAGTACGGCGTGCTCGAAAAGGGCCGCAAGGCTCTCCTGGGATTCCCGCAGGGCCGTCTCCATCAGCTTGCGTTCGCTGATATCCCGGGACACGCCCAGCACCGAATGGACGATGCCGTCCACATCGAACTCTGGCGTCAGGCGCCAGTCATGAATGCCCAGCCCGTGGGGGCCCTGGAATTCAAATTCCATCTGGGAGGATTGCGCGGTCTCGAAGACGCGTTCAATCGAGGCTTCCCAGAAATGACAGAGG
>CAIPUA010000327.1 GCA_903868115.1 uncultured Holophagaceae bacterium | reverse complement strand
CTCGCGAAGAAATGGCACCCGGACCGCTTTCAGGGGGCCGAACACGTAGAAGCCGAACAGCGCTTTCGTCAGCTGGCGGAGGCCTTCGCCATGCTCAAACACAAGGAACACCCCATCGCCCTGGCACCTCATTCCGAGACTCCCACGCCGGAGGAAGCGGGCGCGTCTGCTCTCCATTCAGTCCCGCCCGCGGCGAGAACAGTCGATGACTGGTACGCGGAAGCCAAGGCCGCCTTCAACGCCAAGGATCTGCCGCGGGCGCTTAGCCTCATGCATTACGCGCTCAAGATGGATACGGAGCGGATCGAATTTCATCTGCTCTATGTCCAGATAATTGATCGGCCCGGGGGTGACGTCCGCAAGCTGATCCAGACCCTCGAGACCATCCTGCGCCTCAATTCCAGGGAGGTGAACTCCGCCATTCGCCTGGCGGAGCTCTACCAGTCCGTGGGTCTCAGCACCAAGGCGACGCGTATGTGGCAGACCGTCAGGCGCATCGCCCCGAGCCATCCGGTGTTTCAGCAAGACACCAAGACTCCCACGGGTGCGGCAGGGCAGTTGCAGAGCCTCAAGGAGCAAGGGGCCGTGCTGGTTGAGCAGACCAAGGCCTTCTTCCGCGGTCTGAGGAAATAGCCAGAGAGACCCTTCAGGAGGTAGCAGCCGTTCAGCCCTTGGTTTGCTCGCGACCTCGCGGTTGCCTCGAAGGGCCTACTTCGCGTTCCTCGGATTCACGCGGGCGAACCCCACGGGCAGGATGCGCAGGGTGAGTCCGGCGCTTACATCACCCCGGTCGCCTACGCCCACATAAAGCCCCGGGGCCCACCAGGCGCGCGGCCCCACGACGCCAGGATACACATTGAGCCGCACCGCCAGATTGTCCGTGCCGTGGACGATGACCGAGGCCAACAGGGAATCATTGCGGTCCCAGAACAGGCCGCCACTAAAGCGGACAGTGGTGGGGTCCTGGGAGTGCACCATGGCCGCCCCCAGGCCCCAGGAAACGCTGTCCGTGGCATTCACCTTGTGGGTTACCCCGAAGAGGTTGGTCATGCCCAGGAAGGCGAAGGGGCGATGTTTCTTCAACCCGAAGACCTCGGGTTTGAGAAAGAAATTCTGACCCACATTGGTGAACTGGCCCTTGGTGCCCCGGGCGTTCTCGGCATTTGGATCGTACATGGGCTGGTAGGGCCATTCGCCCAGGTGCAGGGTATCGCTGGCGAAGCGCGCCATGGTGTCGTTGGAGAACAGGAGCATGGCCAGGGGCATGAAGAGGTAGACATCCGCAATCTCGTCGTCGGCCTTGGTGGAAGCCTTCTCCACCGTTTCCTGGGCCAGTTCCTCTACCACGGTCAGCACGGCCGAACTGAGGTAGGGCAGGGGCCAGCCGTGAGCTTCGAACCACTCGGCCTTCTTGCGAAAGACCATGCCTCCGCCCATGAGGTGCAGCGTGTAGTTGGGAATCCAGTCGGGTTCCGACAGTTTGTAGGGCAGCACCTGGCGGTTGATGAAGGCGGCCATGCCACCCCGGGAGTCGATGGCCCGCTGGGGGTGCCCAAGGTTTTCCCGCACGCGGATCCAGCGCCCTGAAAGGTCGTAATCACTGAAGCTCGCCGGCACCTGCAGGGTGTCGTAAGTCCAGGTGAACATGGAGGACAGGGGATTGAACTGGGATTCGCTGCCGTAGTCCAGGTCGCGATAGAAAAAGGGGCCCTGCGGCGGCGGTGACTGTGCAAAGCCAGCCAGCGTGGCGGCCATCGAGGTCAGCAAGGCCAGCCACATCTTCCTCATCTCATCAACTCCCCAGTGGCGGCAGCGCACTGCCTTGCACTAATTTCGCAGAGATCCGCACGCGGGGTCGAGGCGCTTCTACGAAAGGTTGAAGGCGGCAATTTCCATGGAGCGAGGACCCACTTGGTCGTCACCCCCTCGCGTACCTCTGCAGTTTCTGGATGTCCAGGATGCGTACGACGGGGAAGGTGCTCTGGATGAGGCTGAGGTCGGCCAGCAGGCGCAGGGCCCGGCTGAAGGCCTCACGGCTGGCGCCGATGCACTGGGCGAGATCCTCCTGGGTTTCCTGGAACTCCACCAGCGTGCGGGTGGGATTGCGCCCCTGGTAGTCCAGGATAAGCAGGGCCACGCGCTCGGGCACGCTGTGGAGG